>NZ_JAZBQR010000005.1:0-388106 GCF_036348395.1 Pseudomonas sp. AL 58 | reverse complement strand
AAAGTGGGCAAAACGCCCTGTCCCGACATCCGGCCCTACGCTGCGCTTCGGGTGCCTTCCTTACGCCATCGCTCCCGCGTGGACGCGCCGACGGGCCATCCATGGCCCATCAGCGCTTGCGAGGCATCCATGCCTCGCACCCCACTACGCGACGGCTCCACTCAGCCTACTGAAGGGACACCCTGCCGCGCCTGCCACTGCGCGCACTGACAAACAAAGCCCACGCAGGAAATCGACGTTATCCATCAAGGCGCCAACCTTGCCGGCGATGCTTTTTCATACGCTGAACTTGCAGGCGCTGCCAAATTGTCCCTTCAGCACGGCCCCGACAAAAGTGACACGCCGTAAAAGCGGAACGGGGCATCAGGCCCGACATCGCGAATGGATATGCCTGCTCTCATCAGGAGGGTGCGTGTTTGAGGGCGCTTGACCAATCCCGCTAATTGGGCGAACAGTATGCCGAGGGCCGGGTTTAAGCTTGCAGATTGTCTACAAGAATTGTCTGAAAACTCAACAATTTTTGTCTGCCCATAGGTGACGGGGCACTTTCGTGGTTAACTCTGGTCCTTTACTCAACTCCCGCATAAGGACTCCGTTCATGGCTCAAGTGACTCTTAAAGGCAATCCGGTTCAGGTCAACGGTGAACTGCCGCAGGTTGGTACCCAGGCACCTGCGTTCAGCCTGGTCGGCGCCGGCCTGGCTGATGTGTCGCTGAAAGACTTCGCCGGCAAGCGCAAAGTGTTGAACATTTTCCCAAGTGTCGACACCCCGACCTGCGCCACGTCCGTGCGCACCTTCAATGCCAAGGCCAACGATGTCGCCAACACCGTTGTGCTGTGCATCTCGGCTGACCTGCCGTTTGCCCAGGCCCGTTTCTGCGGTGCCGAAGGCCTGGAAAACGTCAAGAACCTCTCGACCCTGCGCGGCCGTGAGTTCATCGAAAACTACGGTGTGGCCATTGCTGACGGCCCACTGGCTGGCCTGACGGCACGTGCCGTAGTGGTTCTGGACGAGAATGACAAGGTGCTGCACAGCGAGTTGGTCAAGGAAATCGCCGAAGAGCCAAACTACGACGCGGCCCTGGCTGCGTTGAAGTAACGTTGAAGTAATCCGACGCCATCGCCGGTAATACCGGCGATCAAGGCGTATGGATTTGCAAGCGTTTGTAACGGCCTGGCCTTCGTCCAGGCCGTTTTTATTTATAGTTCAGCATCTTGCCTCTGTCAGCGCTAAGTAAATTGCCGGTAAAGGCGCTTTGCTTAACGGTCTCATCTGCTTATCGTTCAGCCTTCTCAAAAGATATCCCTGCGCACAATGGTCGATCACCCAATGCATGCTCCTGCTTCCCGTTCCCCTCGTCCCTGGCTCGTTGGCCTGCTGATCCTGTTGCTGGTCGCCGGCCTGTGTTGGTGGCTGTGGCCTTCGACGCCGGTAAAAAACACCAGTATGGCGCCAGGAAAGGGCGGTCGACCGGGCTTCGGGGCCTTTGGTGGGCCGGTGCCGGTGCGTGTGGCGCCTGCTACCGTGGCGGATTTTCCGGTGTACCTCAAGGCATTGGGCACGGTTACGGCCACCAACACGGTGAACGTGCGCAGCCGCGTGGCCGGTGAGTTGGTAAAGGTCAACTTCCAGGAGGGGCAGAAGGTGAAAGCCGGTGATCTGCTGGCTGAGATCGATCCGCGCAGCTATCAGATCGCCTTGCAACAGGCAGAAGGCACCCTGGCGCAGAACCTTGCGCAACTGAAAAATGCCCAGATCGACCTGGAGCGTTACAAGGGCCTTTATGCCGAAGACAGCATCGCCAAGCAGACCCTCGATACCCAGGCGGCCTTGGTTGAGCAGTATCAGGGCACCATCAAGACCAATCAGGCGGCCGTTGGCGATGCCAGGCTGAACCTGGAGTTCAGCAAGATCCGTGCGCCGATCGGTGGTCGTCTGGGCCTGCGCCAGCTTGATGTCGGCAACCTGGTGGCGGCCAACGACACCACGGCGCTGGTGGTCATCACTCAAACCCAGCCGATCACCGTCGCCTTTACCTTGCCCGAGGCCGAACTGTCGACGGTGCTTGCGCGTTATCGCAGTGGCGCCAAGCTGGCGGTGGAGGCCTGGGATCGGGGGGATCTCAAGCAGCAGGCCGTCGGGGTGCTGAGCAGCCTGGACAACCAGATCGACACCACGACCGGTACCCTGAAGTTCAAGGCACGCTTCGAGAACCAGGACGAAGTGTTGTTCCCCAACCAGTTCGTCAATGTGCGCTTGCTGGCCGATACGCTGAAAGACGTGGTGTTGGCCCCGTCGGCAGCGATTCAGTTCGGTACCGAGGGCTCCTTCGTGTATGTGATGGACGGCGACAAGAAGGTGCGCATCCGCAAACTCAAGGTCGGTGCCAGCGATGGTGAGCACACTGTGGTGATCGAGGGCCTGGCCAAGGGCGAGCGGGTGGTGCTGGAAGGCACCGACCGTTTGCGTGATGGCAGTGATGTGGATGTGGTCAATGACAGTTCCGAGGTGCCTGCGACCCCCGGCCAGCACTTGCAGGGGCAGGAGCAGCAGGATGCCTCGGCGCGCCCGGGTGCTCAGGGTGCCAAGGGTAAGGCGGGCGCATGAACCTCTCGCGGCTGTTCATCCTGCGCCCGGTGGCGACCACACTGAGCATGCTGGCCATCGTGCTGGCGGGCCTTATCGCCTACAGGTTGCTGCCGGTGGCAGCGTTGCCGCAGGTCGATTACCCGACCATTCGGGTCATGACGCTCTATCCCGGTGCCAGCCCTCAGGTGATGACCAGCGCTGTTACCGCGCCGCTTGAGCGCCAGTTCGGGCAAATGCCCGGGCTGACCCAGATGGCCTCCACCAGCTCGGGCGGTGCTTCGGTGCTGACCCTGCGGTTCAGCCTGGACATGAACATGGACGTCGCCGAGCAACAGGTGCAGGCGGCGATCAACGCTGCCAGCAACCTGCTGCCCAGCGACCTGCCGGCGCCACCGGTGTACAACAAGGTCAACCCGGCCGATACCCCTGTGCTGACCCTGGCCATCACCTCGAAAACCATGCTGTTGCCCAAGCTCAATGACCTGGTCGATACCCGGGTCGCGCAGAAGATTGCGCAGATCAGCGGGGTAGGGATGGTCAGCATCGCCGGCGGCCAGCGCCAGGCGGTACGCATCAAGGTCAACCCCGATGCCCTGGCGGCGGCCGGGCTTAACCTGGCCGATGTGCGTACATTGATCGGTGCGTCCAACGTCAACCAGCCCAAGGGCAACTTTGACGGCCCGACCCGGGTGTCGATGCTCGACGCCAACGACCAGCTGCGTTCGCCCGAGGAATACGCCAACCTGATCCTGGCCTACAACAACGGCGCGCCGCTGCGGCTCAAGGATGTTGCCGAGATCGTCGACGGTGCCGAGAACGAGCGTCTAGCGGCCTGGGCCAACCAGAATCAGGCAGTGCTGCTCAATATTCAGCGCCAGCCGGGGGCCAACGTCATTGAGGTGGTCGACCGGATCAAGACCCTGCTGCCGTCGATTACCGACAACCTGCCAGCCGGCCTTGATGTCGTGATACTCACTGACCGTACCCAGACCATTCGGGCCTCGGTCAAGGACGTACAGTACGAGTTGTTGATCGCCATCGCCCTGGTGGTCATGGTCACTTTTGTCTTCCTGCGTCGCTTGAGCGCCACCTTGATTCCATCCATCACTGTGCCGCTGTCATTGATCGGCACCTTCGCGGTGATGTACCTGGCGGGCTTCTCGATCAACAACCTGACGCTGATGGCGCTGACCATTGCCACCGGTTTTGTGGTGGACGATGCCATCGTCATGCTGGAGAACATCTCCCGGCATATCGAAGAAGGCGAAACGCCGCTGCAGGCTGCGCTCAAGGGCGCCCGGCAGATCGGCTTTACCCTGGTGTCGCTGACCTTCTCCCTGATTGCGGTATTGATCCCACTGCTGTTCATGGCCGACGTGGTGGGCAGGCTGTTCCGTGAGTTCGCCATTACCCTGGCCGTGGCCATCCTGATTTCCCTGGTGGTTTCGCTGACACTGACGCCGATGATGTGCGCGCGGCTGCTCAAGCGTGAACCCAAGGCAGAGGAGCAGAGCCGTTTCTACCGTGCCAGCGGCGCCTGGATCGACTGGATGATTGGTCATTATGGCCAGGGTTTGCAGTGGGTGCTGCGTCACCAGCCGCTGACCCTGTTGGTGGCGGTGGCAACCCTGGGCCTGACCGTCGTGTTGTACCTGATGGTGCCGAAGGGGTTCTTCCCGGTGCAGGACACCGGGGTTATCCAGGGGATTTCCGAGGCGCCGCAGTCGGTATCGTTCGCCGCCATGAGTGAGCGTCAGCAAGCCTTGTCGGCGATCATCCTCAAGGACCCGGCGGTGCAGAGCCTTTCGTCCTACATCGGGGTTGATGGCGACAACGCCACGCTGAACAGTGGCCGCTTGTTGATCAACCTCAAGCCGCACAATGAGCGTGACCTGACTGCGGCCCAGGTGATCCAGCGTCTGCAGCCAGAGGTCGACAAGCTGGTCGGTATGCGCCTGTTCATGCAGCCAGTGCAGGACTTGAGCATCGAAGACCGGGTCAGCCGCACGCAGTACCAGTTCAGCCTGTCATCACCGGACGCCGAGTTGCTGGCGCAGTGGAGCGGCAAGCTGGTCGATGCCTTGCGCCTGCGCCCGGAACTCACTGATGTTGCCAGCGACCTGCAGGACAAGGGCTTGCAGGTGTACCTGGCCATCGATCGCGATGCGACCGGGCGCCTGGGCATCAGCGTTGCCGACATCACCAACGCGCTCTATGACGCCTTCGGGCAGCGCCAGATTTCCACCATCTACACCCAGGCTACCCAGTACCGTGTGGTCTTGCAGGCTGCTGACGCTGCCACCCTTGGCCCACAGGCGCTGGAGCAGGTCTACGTCAAGAGCGCCGATGGCGGGCAGGTCCGTTTGTCGAGCCTGGCACGTATCGAGCAGCGTCAGGCGCAGTTGGCAATTGCCCATATCGGCCAGTTCCCGGCAGTGATGATGTCGTTCAACCTGGCGCCCGGTGTTGCGCTGGGCGAGGCGGTCAAGGCGATTGAGCAGGTGCAGCAGGACATTGGCATGCCGCTCGGGGTGCAGACACGCTTCCAGGGCGCAGCCGAAGCGTTCCAGGCCTCGCTGTCGAGTACCTTGTTGTTGATCCTGGCTGCCGTGGTAACCATGTACATCGTGTTGGGGGTGCTCTACGAGAGCTACATCCACCCGGTTACGATCCTCTCGACCTTGCCGTCTGCTGCGGTCGGGGCCTTGCTGGCCTTGTTGCTCAGTGGCCATGACCTGGGGATGATTGCAATCATCGGCATCATCCTGCTGATCGGTATCGTCAAGAAGAACGCGATCATGATGATCGACTTCGCCCTGGAGGCTGAACGTACCCGCGGTGTTGATCCACAAACGGCGATCTATGAAGCGGCGTTACTGCGTTTCCGTCCCATTTTGATGACTACCCTGGCGGCGCTGTTCGGTGCTGTGCCGTTGATGCTGGCTACTGGCTCTGGCGCAGAACTGCGTCAGCCACTGGGTCTGGTGATGGTGGGTGGCCTGTTGGTCAGCCAGGTGCTGACGCTGTTCACTACGCCGGTGATCTACTTGTATTTCGATCGGCTGGCGCGGCGTTTCAGTGGTCGCAGTGCCGCGGGTGTGCCGGTATGACGTTGGACTGGAGCTGCCGCCGATGAACCTGTCCGGCCCGTTTATCCGCCGTCCGGTGGCGACGATGTTGTTGAGCCTGGCGATCATGCTGCTGGGTGGCGTGAGTTTCGGCTTGCTGCCGGTGGCACCGCTGCCGCAGATCGATTTCCCGGTGATCGTGGTGTCGGCCAACCTGCCGGGGGCCAGCCCCGAGGTCATGGCCTCGACCGTGGCGACCCCGCTGGAGCGCTCGATGGGCGCCATTGCCGGGGTCAACACCCTGACCAGCCGGTCCAGCCAGGGCTCGACGCGGGTGATTCTTGGCTTTGAGCAAGGGCAGAATATCGACGCCGCTGCCCGCGAAGTGCAGGCGGCGATCAATGCCTCGCGCAACCTGTTGCCCAGCGGCATGAAAAGCATGCCTACCTACAAGAAGATCAACCCGGCCCAGGCGCCGATCATGGTGTTGGCGCTGACGTCCAGCGTGTTGCAGAAAGGTCAGTTGTACGACCTTGCATCGACCATCCTGTCGCAGAGCCTGTCTCAGGTGCCCGGGGTAGGGGAGGTGCAGATTGGTGGTAGCTCGCTGCCGGCGGTGCGCATCGAGCTGGAACCACAGATGCTTAACCAGTATGGCGTGGCCCTGGATGAGGTGCGCGAGACCATCGCCAACGCCAACCAGCGCCGTCCCAAAGGCTTCGTCGAAGACAGTGCGCGCAACTGGCAGGTCCAGGCTAACGATCAACTGTACGAGGCCAAGGATTATGAGCCCCTGGTGATCCGTTACCAGGACGGTTCGGTGCTGCGCCTGAGCCATGTGGCCAAGATCAGTGATGGCGTGGAAAACCGCTATAACAGTGGCTTTTTCAATGATCAGGACGCGGTGCTGCTGGTCATCAACCGCCAGACCGGGGCCAACATCATCGAGACCGTGGCGAAGATCAAGGAGCAGTTGCCGGCCCTTGAAGCGCTGATGCCGGCCAGTGTCAAACTGGACCTGGCCATGGACCGTTCGCCCGTGATCAAGGCCACCCTCAAGGAGGCTGAGCATACCTTGCTGATTGCGGTAGCCCTGGTCGTCCTGGTGGTGTTCCTGTTCCTCGGCAACCTGCGCGCCTCGTTGATTCCGACCCTGGCGGTACCCGTATCGCTGGTGGGTACCTTCGCAATCATGTACCTCTGTGGTTTTTCCCTGAACAACCTGTCGCTGATGGCCCTGATCCTGGCCACCGGGCTGGTGGTGGACGATGCCATCGTGGTGCTGGAAAACATTTCCCGGCACATCGATGAAGGCATCGCGCCGATGCGTGCAGCGTTTCTCGGGGCCAAGGAGGTGGGTTTCACATTGTTGTCGATGAACGTGTCGCTGGTGGCGGTGTTCATCTCCATCTTGTTCATGGGTGGCATTGTTCAGTCGTTGTTCCGTGAGTTCTCCATCACCCTGGCGGCCGCGATCATCGTTTCGCTGGTGGTGTCGCTGACCCTGACACCGATGCTCTGTGCCCGCTGGCTCAAGCCGCACCCGGTTGGCCAGCAGACCCGCCTGCAGCGTTGGAGCGAGCAACTCAATCAGCGCATGATGGCCGGTTATGACCGTACCCTGGGCTGGGCACTGCGTCATCGTCGGCTGACACTCATCAGCCTGTTGCTGACCATCGGTGTGAACATTGCCCTTTACGTCGTGGTGCCCAAGACCTTCATGCCGCAACAGGACACCGGCCAGCTCATGGGGTTCGTGCGCGGTGACGATGGCCTGTCGTTTTCGGTCATGCAGCCGAAGATGGAGATCTACCGTCGGGCGTTGCTCCAAGACCCTGCGGTGGAAAGTGTCGCTGGCTTCATCGGTGGCAACAGCGGCATCAACAACGCCATGGTGTTGGTACGCCTGAAGCCGATCAAGGAACGCAAGGACTCGGCACAGAAAGTCATCGAACGTTTGCGCAAGAACATGCCCAAGGTGCCGGGCGGGCGCTTGTTCCTGATGGCGGATCAAGACCTGCAATTTGGCGGTAGTGGGCGCGAGCAGAGCTCTTCACAGTTTCTCTACACCTTGCAAAGCGGCGACCTGGCCTTGTTGCGCGAGTGGTACCCGAAGGTTGTTGCCGCCCTGAAGACCTTGCCAGAGCTCACCGCGATCGATGCGCGTGAAGGCAGCGGTACCCAGCAAGTGACGCTGGTGGTTGATCGCGAACAGGCCAAACGCCTGGGCATCGACATGAACATGGTCACTGCGGTGCTGAACAATGCCTACAGCCAGCGGCAGATCTCGACCATCTACGACAGCCTGAACCAGTATCAGGTGGTGATGGAGGTCAACCCGCAGTACGCCCAGGACCCACGTACCCTGGAGCAGGTGCAGGTGATCACAGCGGCGGGCGCGCGCGTGCCGCTGTCGGCGTTTGCCCGCTATGAAAACAGCCTGGCCAGCGACCGGGTCAGTCATGAAGGGCAATTCGCCTCTGAAGACATCGCCTTCGATATTGCTGAAGGCTACAGCCAGGAAGCGGCCATGGCCGCCGTGGAGCGTGCAGTGGCCAAGGTCGGCCTGCCCGAAGAGGTGATCGCCAAGCTGGGCGGTACCGGCAATGCCTTTGAGGAAAGCCAGAAAGGCCAGCCGTTCATGATCCTCGGCGCACTGCTGGCGGTGTACCTGGTGCTGGGCATTCTGTATGAAAGCTACATTCACCCGCTGACCATTCTGTCGACGCTGCCGTCGGCCGGGGTCGGCGCCTTGCTCACGTTGTACCTGGTGGGCAGCGAGTTCAGCCTGATCTCGTTGCTGGGGCTGTTCCTGCTGATCGGGGTGGTGAAGAAAAACGCCATCCTGATGATCGACCTTGCCTTGCAACTGGAGCGGCATGACGGGCTGAGCCCTGAAGAATCGATCCGTCGCGCGTGCCTGTTGCGTTTGCGGCCGATCCTGATGACCACCCTGGCGGCCATCCTCGGTGCGCTACCGCTGTTGCTCGGCGGTGCCGAGGGTGCCGAGATGCGTCAACCGCTGGGCCTGACCATCATTGGTGGGCTGGTCTTCAGCCAGATCCTCACGCTTTACACCACCCCTGTGGTCTACCTCTACCTGGACCGTCTGCGCCATCGCTTCAACCGTTGGCGTGGCGTGCGTACCGATGCTGCTCTGGAAACCCCGCTATGACTCAACGCCCGTTACTTTCCGACCGCACCCTGCAGCAGTTGCTGGCCGCTCGAGGCTCGCGCTTGCTGGCGACCGGCATGTGCCTGGTGATGCTCAGTGCCTGTACCCTGAGCCCGAATTACCAGCGCCCGGAAACCCCTGCGCAAGCGCCGTTCAAGTATGCCGAAGGCTGGACACCGGCAACGCCGTCCGATGCATTGGCCCGAGGCGCCTGGTGGGAACTGTATGGCGATAGCCTGCTCAACGACCTGATCGTGCAACTCAATGCCAATAACCAGACGGTCGCCCAGTATGAGGCTCAGTACCGTCAGGCCCAGGCCTTGGTGCGCAGTGCTCGCGGCTCGCTGTTTCCCAGCATTGACCTGAGCGCCGGCAAGACGCGCTCAAGCCAGGGCACCGGTAGCAGCAGCTCGAGCCTGAGCAATAACAGCAGTGGTATCCGTAATACCTACAGCACCCAACTGGGCGTGAGTTGGGAGGCTGATCTGTGGGGCAAGCTGCGCGAGGAGTTGGCCGCCAACGAGGCCAGTGCTGAAGCGAGCCTGGCCGATATGGCGGCGATTCGTCTGAGCCTGCAGTCGGAGCTGGTGCAGAATTACCTGCAACTGCGGGTGCTGGATGAGCAAAAACGCCTGCTTGAGGCGACTGTCGAGGCTTACCAGCGTTCGCTGAAAATGACCGAGAACCAGTACCGTGCCGGCATCTCCGGCAAGGATGCCGTGGCTCAGGCACAAACCCAGTTGAAAACTACCCAGGCTGACCTGATCGATCTGATCTGGCAGCGTGCCCAGTTGGAAAACGCGATTGCCGTATTGCTTGGCAAGGCACCCTCTGAGTTTGCCTTGGCGGCGAGCGATCGCATCCCGGCGTTGCCTCAGGTGCCGCTGGCCTTGCCGTCACAACTGCTGGAGCGTCGTCCCGACATCGCGTCGGCTGAACGCAAGGTGATGGCTGCCAATGCCAGTATTGGCGTGGCCAAGGCGGCTTACTTCCCCGACCTGAGCCTGAGCCTCAGTGGTGGTTACAGCAGTAGCAGTTTCAATGATTGGGTCAGCCTGCCGAACCGTTTCTGGTCGGTCGGGCCGCAACTGGCCCTGACCTTGTTCGACGGCGGCAAGCGCGCCGCTGAAGTCGACCGTACCGAAGCGGTCTATGACCAGACCGTCGCCCAGTACCGGCAAACGGTGCTGGACGGTTTTCGTGAGGTGGAAAACTACCTTGTGCAGTTGAAAGTGTATGAGGATGAGGCCCAGGTACGTAACGAGGCGCTGGCCTCGGCTCGCGAGTCGTTACGCTTGACCAATAATCAGTACAAGGCCGGCTTGATTGGCTACCTGGATGTGGTCAATGTGCAGGCCACGGCCTTGAGCAATGAGCGCAGTGTGCTGACCTTGTTGCAGGGGCGTCTGGTGGCCAGTGTGCAGTTGATCGCGGCCCTGGGTGGTGGTTGGGACACACAGACGGCGTTCGCCCCGCAGCCTTGACGGTTCTGTCAGCGAGGGTGGCGGTACGGTGCCCGCTTTGGCACGGTGCCGCAGCCCGCGCAGGTTGGAACGTACCCACTGAAACTCCGTGCGTTTCGCTAAAGCTTGAGTACAATCATCGGTTTTATCGGGCCTCAACACAGGTCCTCCAACCCGGTTGTCAAAGGCCTCATGTTGATTGGTAGTTACTCCCCCTCGCTGGTATTGATTTCCCTGTGTGTGGCCATCCTTGCATCGTATACCGCGCTTGACCTCTCCGGCCGCATCGCGACGGCCAAGGGGCGTGCGGTACACCTGTGGATGGGCGGAGGGGCCATGGCCATGGGCTTTGGTATCTGGTCGATGCATTTTATCGGGATGCTCGCCTTCAGCCTGCCGATCCCGCTGGGGTATGACATCACCTTGACGGCCTTGTCATTGCTGGTTGCGGTGTTGTCGTCGGGTTTCGCCCTCTGGCTGGTCAGCCAGCCGCGCTTGCCTTGGCGTACGTTGGGGCTGGGTGCCTTCATCATGGGTGCCGGCATCAGTTGCATGCATTACACCGGCATGGCGGCCATGCGCATGCAGCCGGGCATCGAGTACGACCCCGTGTTGTTCGTGGCCTCCTTGCTGATCGCCGGGGGCGCATCGGCGGCGGCGCTGTGGATCGCATTTCGCTTGCGCCTGCACACGCCTTATGTTCGTCAGTTCCGAGGCTGTGCCGCCGTGGTGATGGGGATTGCCATTGTCGGCATGCACTACACCGGCATGGCCGCGGCCAACTTCGCCGATGGCAGTTTCTGTGGTGCCCAGGGCGGTCTGAGCGGCAGTGGTCTGGATTATCTGGTGTTGATCACCACCCTGGCAGTATTGGCCGTGGCGTTGTTGACGTCGGTGCTGGATGCGCGCCTGGAAGCGCGCACGGCTGAACTGGCGCGCTCGTTGACGCTGGCCAACGAGGAACTGACCCAACTGGCCTTGCATGACACCTTGACCGGGCTGCCCAATCGTACCTTGCTGGCCGACCGGATCGATCAGGCCATCAGCAAGGTGGCGGAGCAGGGCGGCTGCTTTGCCCTGATGTTTATTGACCTTGATGGCTTCAAGCCGGTCAACGATGCTTTCGGCCACCATACGGGGGACCAGTTGCTCAAAGAGGTTGCCTTGCGTCTGCGCGGGCACCTGCACAGCCAGGATACCCTGGCGCGTATTGGCGGCGACGAGTTTGTCTTGCTGGTAGAGCTGGATGAGCCGGATGATGCCCTGGGTGTCGCGACCAAGCAGGTCAACCTGATATCGCGACCGTTTCGCATCAGCGATCAAAACCTTCAGGTATCCGCCAGCATCGGCATTTCCCTGTACCCCGGCAACGGCACCGATCAGCACGAGCTGCTGCGCAATGCCGACGCGGCGATGTACCACGCCAAAAGCGCGGGCAAGAACGGCTACAGCTTTTTCGATGTATCGATGAACAGCAATGCCCGCTTGCAGCTGCAATTGCTTCAGGATCTGCGCATGGCGCTGGAGCAGGGGCAGTTTCGTCTCTTCTACCAGCCCAAGTTCGATGCCCAGAAGTGCCAGCCCATTGGCGCGGAGGCCCTGCTGCGTTGGGAGCATCCGCAGCACGGACTGTTGTTGCCGGATCGTTTCATTGTGCTGGCGGAAAAGACCGGCCTGATCATCCCCATCGGGGATTGGGTGCTGAATGAAGCGTGCCGACAAATGCGCCTGTGGATCGATCAGGGTTATGCCGATTGGCGTATCGCCGTGAACCTGTCGGCGATCCAGTTCTGCCATGCCAGCCTGGTCGAGAGCGTTGCCGGGGCATTGGCACGGCATCGCTTGCCGCCCAATACCCTGACGCTGGAGATTACCGAGACCACTGCCATGCGTGATGCCGATGCCAGTTTGCTGGTATTGCAGCAGCTCTCGGACATGGGTGTGGACTTGTCGATCGACGACTTTGGCACGGGCTACTCCAGTTTGATGTACCTCAAGCGGCTGCCGGCCAACGAGCTGAAAATCGACCGCGGTTTCGTGCGTGATCTGGAACAAGATGGCGACGATGCGGCCATTGTTTCGGCAATTGTTGCGTTGGGCCAGGCGCTGGGCTTGCGCATCGTTGCCGAAGGGGTGGAAACCGATCGGCAACAGGACTTCCTGACGCGCTTGGGCTGTGACTCGCTGCAGGGCTATCTGTTGGGTCAGCCGCAGTCCGCCGAAGACTTCATTGCCAGAATCGAGTCGGCCAGCCAGGCCGGTGTACCGGCCTAGCTGTCATGCCGAGTGCAAGGTGCTGGACGGTGCAAAGGCATCGAGCTTGGCCTCCACGGCCTCGATGATCAACTCGACATCAGTAGCCTGCATCACGGTGGCGCAAGGAATGCCGGTAATTGCCAGCAAGGTTTCGCCCGTGGCGCGGTCAAACAGGCGGGCTACCATGCTGCTGGGCGCATTCATGCTTGCCTCAAAGCCTAATGGATGGAAATGCCAACGCATTACCTGACAGGCGTTTGGAAACGTCAGTTTGCTCATGCTGGTCTCCTTGATTTTCAGCGTCACACGGTGTGTTGGCTATTTCTCAGGGTACAGCGCGTCCCTAACCATAGCATTCACTGGGACGTTGTCCGGGACCTGAACGCGGTTTATCACCGGTTTTTTGACCCTGGTCATGGCCCTTCGTTCGGATAGTTTTTCAACGCAAACGTTTGTCTTTGGGGGTTGAGCCGCCAGGCACACGGCATTCTGCTATTTTTACCGGCAGTCGGCTGGGATGCCCGCCTGGAGGTTTCTGACCAGCGGTACGCCCGAGGTGTGCCATCAGTCAAGGAGCCTTCCATGCAGTATTCAACCCTGACCCAACGTATAGCCGGTGATGGTGCTGCCGTCTGGAACATTCATTACCGAGCCTTGGAACTGCAGCAGCAAGGCCGTGACATTTTGTTGCTGTCGGTTGGCGACCCTGATTTCGACACACCGAAGTCGATTGTCCAGGCGGCGGTCGACAGCCTCGCAGCAGGCGACACTCATTATTCGGATGTGCGTGGCAGCCTGGCCTTGCGCCAGGCCATTGCCCGCCGACACGCACGGCTCAGCGGGCGAGCGGTGGATGCGCAAGAAGTCGTCGTGCTGGCCGGAGCACAGTGTGCACTGTACGGCGTGGCCCAATGCGTGTTCGATCCCGGGGATGAGGTGATTGTCGCCGAACCCATGTATGTCACCTATGACGCGGTGTTCGGTGCTTGTGGGGCCAAGGTGGTGCCCGTCGCGGTCAAGCCTGAAAAGGGGTTTTGTATTGAGCCGGCGGATGTCCGGGCGTTGATCACCCCGCGCACGCGTGCCCTGCTCATCAATAGCCCGCACAACCCTTCAGGCGCCAGCCTGCCACGGGCCACATGGGAGCGCCTGGCGCGGCTGTGTATTGAGCATGACTTGTGGCTGATCTCCGACGAGGTCTATAGCGAATTGCTGTATGACGGCGAACATGTCAGCCCGGCGAGCCTGCCGGGTATGGCTGAGCGTTGTGTGACAATCAACAGCCTCTCCAAGTCCCATGCCATGTCCGGTTGGCGGGTAGGGTGGATGATCGGTCCGCCAGCCCTGGCCGATCACTTGACGCACTTGGCCCTGTGCATGCTCTATGGCCTGCCGGACTTCATCCAGAATGCGGCTCGGGTGGCCCTGGAGCACGAACTGCCAGAGCTTGTGCAGATGCGCGAAGCCTACCGCGAGCGGCGTGACCGGGTGTGCACTAGCCTGGAAGGCTGTGCGGGAATCCGTGTGCACAAGCCGGATGGCGGCATGTTCGTGATGATCGATATCCGTGAAACCGGCTTGAGTGCACGGGCCTTCGCTGAGCGCCTGCTGGAGGAGCATGGTGTGGCGGTGTTGCCCGGCGATGCATTCGGCCCCAGTGCCGCCGGGCATCTGCGCCTGGGCCTGGTACTGGACAGTCAACGACTGGTGTTGGCCTGCCAGCGCATTGCCCGCTGTGCGGTGCAAGCGCTTGAGGGGCAGGGCCCGTCAGCTCAGTAAGCCGGCAGCAATATTGATCGTGAAACCCAGGATGGCCGTGTTGAAGAGAAAGCCGATCAGTGAGTGCGCCAATACCACGCGGCGCAGCTCACGCCCGGCGACGCCGACATCGGCGGTTTGTACGGCCACGCTCAGGGTGAATGAGAAATAGTGGAAGTCCCAGTAATCGGGGTTGCATTCGCCATCGGCAAAACGCAACAAGGGTGCCTTTGCCTCATCGGTGTAGAACAGCCGCGCATAGTGCAGACTGAAGACAGTGCCGATCAACAGCCATGAACCGCTTACGGTGAGCCCGGTGAAGGCATAGCGCAACAGCTGTTGGCCATTCTCCAGGCCCCGGCTGCCGACCAGTTCGAGGGTGACGGCGGCCAGGCTGGCGATGGCGGCGATACTCACGGTGAACAGTACCAACCCGGCATTTTCGTCTTCGATGCTGGCCACCTTGCGAACCCGTTCCGGGTTGGCTCGCAGGGTCAGCCAGAGCACCAGTGCCAGGTAGAACCAGACACCGATGTTCCAGCCAATCAAGATGTGCTGGATCAGGTCATGTGCGGGAATCAGTATGCCTGCAATAGCGCCCAGTAGAGCCGCTGCGCTCAAGCGTGGATGAGTGTGTGCCAGTTTGTGAAATGCCATGCTGCCTCGTTTTGTTGGATGCCTGCGCAACTCTAGCCTATACCTACAGAGCCTTCCTTTGCGCGCCATGGAGCGAGAGCATGAAAAGAGCGTTGATCGTCGGTACGCTGTGCCTGAGCGGGCTTGTTCTGTCCGGCTGTTCGAGCAAAGTCGTCGAACCGGAGCAATATTCCGGTTTTCTCAGGGATTACAGCCGTTTGACTGAGAACACATCGCCTTCCGGGGCAACGGTGATGCGCTGGGTGGACCCTGACCTGAAGGTTGGCCGTTACACGAGCGTCTACATCGAGCCCAGCCAGTTCTACCCCAAGCCACAGGCGACCGAGCGTATACCGCAAAGTACCCTGCAAGGGATTACCCGCTACTATGACGCAGCACTCAAGCGAGAAATCAGCAAATCGATGCCGCTTGCCAAGGGGCCTGGCCCAGGAACTATTGTCGTCAGGCCGGCAATCACTGCGGTCAGCAGCAAGACCGAAGGCTTGAAACCGTATGAAGTGATTCCGATCGCCTTGGTGGCTGCTGCCGTGAGTACCGCTTCGGGAATCCGTGACCAGGAAACCGAGATCGCCACCGAAGCGGCATTTCTCGACGGGGGCAATAACAAGGTACTGGCTCAGGTCGTGCGCAAGGGCAGCGGCAAACCCCTGGAGAATGAAAAACAGGTATTGGTCCCGGACGATGTCAAGGTCGTACTGGATACGTGGGCCTCGGATATGAACCTGTCGTTCCAGAAACTCAAGTCCCATTAGGTTTGTTGGTTTGTCCTGAGGCCGACTGCTCGACCGGGGTATCGGTTTCCATGATGGGAGGGCTTGTCGGCTATTGGCAGCAGCGTTACGCGGGATGAGTTACCATCCGCCCGGTGCCAGGTCAAAATGCTTGGCAATCAATGACCTGGCTCTGGCCTCGGACCATGCTGGCGCTGCTACAGGACCTCCCGTTTTGCCCGATTCACTGCACAACCCGCTGCTGCAATACCTTGCGCGTCTGGCGCCTTCCAGCCAGTTGACCATGAAGTACGTCCTGCAGGATGCTGCCGACCGGCTCGGCTTTGAGGATTGCGACATTGCCGAGGTACCCTGGCACCTGCTCGACCCCGCACATGTCACCGCGCTGGTGGCGGCGCTGCGTGCCGACGGTTTTACCCCCAACACCTCATCGCTGTATGTCAATGCGGTACGGGGCGTCATGAACGAGGCCTGGCGGTTGAGCCTGATCAGCCACGAACAGCTGCTGAAAATTCGCACGGTGAAAGCCACCCAGGGTGTACGCCTGCCCGTGGGGCGTAACCTCAAGCGCAGCCTGATACGCGAGCTCATGGAGGTGTGCGCCGCTGACCCACGCCCACAAGGGTTACGTGATGCAGCGGTAATTGCCTTGCTCTATGGCACAGGGATGCGCAAGTCCGAGTCGGTCGATCTGAAACTCTCGCAGATCGACTTTTCCGAGCGCAGCCTGCAGGTGCTGGGCAAAGGCAACAAACAACTGATCAAGTATGCGCCGGCCTGGGCGTTCGACAGGCTCAATGCCTGGTTGGCCTTTCGTCGCTCGCAACTGCCGGAAGGGCAGGCCGATGACGACTTCCTGTTCAACCGCATACGACGTGGCAGCCATATCACCCGCGAACGTATCACCAAGCATGCGATCTATTACATCGCCCGCCAGCGGGGGCAGCAGGTCGGGGTGAAGATCATGCCCCACGATTTTCGCCGCTCGTTCATTACCCGGGTGATCGAAGAGCACGATCTGTCGATTGCCCAGAAGCTTGCGCACCACAGCAACATCCAGACCACTGCCAACTATGACATGCGCGACGACAACGAGCGGCGGCGGGCGGTGGATCGTTTTGATATGTAGCGGTCGGTGTCGCGGGCTTCCTGGCCAGTGAATGCTCGAGGCCAGCTCGAAGATCGGTATGTACATCAGGATCACGTCGAGCAACCTTCGGCTATCTGCGCACTGGCGCGTCCTGTGCAACGATGGCTGCGCGTGTGGCAGCGGGGCGTTCTGTACCGGCCCTCGGGGTGGTGTGTATTGCCTGACGCCAAGTGGCAAGAAAAGCTACCGGCGTCACTGGGCCTGGTTGGACATCCCGTCAATCAATGCCCACAAGCGGGCATCGGTGAAGTCCTCCACCACCAGTTGCGCGCCAGCGGCTAGCAGCACCTCTGGCCGTTGGCTGGTGCTCAGGCCAACAGTGAAAATGCCGGCCTTGCTGGCTGCCGTTACCCCAGGAATCGAGTCTTCGAACGCCAATGCGTATTCGGCGCGCGCGTGCAGGCGCTCAAGGCCGGTGAGATAGGGCAGGGGGTCGGGCTTGGCGCAGGGCAGCTCTTCGGCCACCAGGATATGTCGAAAACGCCCGGCCATACCCATGGCGGCGAGCATGTGCTCGGCATTGGCCCGTGGTGCATTGGTGACGACGGCCATGCCCAGGCCGGCAGCCTCGCCATGTGCAAGCAGGCGCGACAGACCGGGTGTCGGTTGCAGGCGCGGCGACAAGGCGCGAAAGCGCTCCTCCTTGCGCTCGGCGAAGGCCCGGTGCTCGGCAACCGAGCGTTCCGGGAACAGGTAGCGGCACAAATCGGCATTGGCTCGGCCACTGACATGCGCATCGAACTCTTCTTCGGTAAAGACCCGGCCTTCTTCGAGCAACAACTGCTGCATGGCCAGCAAGTGCAGCTTGTCGGTATCGGTCAGGGTGCCGTCGAGGTCGAACAGCAGGGCATTGAGCATGGTGGGTTTCCGCTACAGGTCTGATGGCGACGATCATAACGGACTCATTTCGCCTTGGGGCGATCAATGGGGCTGGTCAGTGTTTTACGAAAAGAGTACAAATGTACTCCATGACTAGATTATCGCCCAAACGCACCGCCATCCTGACCTTCATCCGTGAACGCATTGCCGAGCACGGTCAGCCACCGAGCCTGGCCGATATCGCCCAGGCCTTTGGTTTTGCTTCGCGCAGTGTGGCGCGTAAACACATTCAGGCCCTCTGCGAGGCGGGGCTGATCGAGGTCACGCCGAACCAGGCACGCGGTATCCGCCTGGCCGGTGTGTTGCGTCGGCCCGAGGTGCTGGAAATTCCGGTGCTGGGGCAGGTGGCGGCCGGGCGACCGATTGGCCCGGATATCGATATTCATGAGCAATTGCTGCTGGACCCGCAGTTGTTCAGCCGTACCCCGGACTACCTGCTCAAGGTGCGTGGTGACTCGATGATTGACGACGGTATCTTCGATGGCGATTTGGTCGGCATCAAACAACAAGCCGATGCCCGTGACGGGCAGATCGTGGTTGCCCGCCTGGACGGTGAGGTGACCATCAAGCGCTTCCAGCGTGCCGATGGGCATTACCGCCTGTTGCCACGTAACCCGGCCTATGCGCCGATTGACGTTGGCCCCGAACATGAGCTGGTGATCGAAGGTGTGTTCTGCGGCCTGCTGAGGCGTGGCTAATGGGTGCCGTCGTCAGTCTCGACGGGCTGCTGGACACGCGCCAGGTCTGGAAAGGGCGGCCGGTTGCCCCGCCGCGTGAGGTACAACCCACCGGGCATGCGCCGCTGGATGCAGCCTTGCCCGATACTGGCTGGCCGTCCGGGGCGCTGACCGAAGTGCTGCTGGCGAGCGCTGGCAGTGGCGAGCTGCAGTTGCTCTGGCCGAGCCTGGCGCGCTTGACCACAGGCGGCGAGCGGGTGGTGCTGGTAGCGCCACCCTATATCCCGTATGCCCCTGCCTGGCAGGCCGCTGGTGTCGACTTGCGCTGGCTGTCGCTGGTGCAGGCCGACCCGAGCGAGGCACTCTGGGCCACCGAGCAATGCTTGCGCTCGGGCAGTTGCGCCGCAGTGCTGTGTTGGCCGCAGCATGCCGATGATCGAGCCCTGCGCCGTTTGCAGGTCGCTGCCGAAACGGGCCAGGCCCTGGCCTTCGCCTGTCGCCCTCAACACGCGGCGTTGAACCCTTCACCGGCGGCCTTGCGTATTGCCGTCGATTGCCAGCCAGCGCAGTGGCGGGTGCTCAAGTGCCGTGGCGGACGGGCTCCGGCAGCCCCCATTGCTGCGTGCTGGCGAGGCTGATGCAGCATGCTCTGGGCCTGTATCCTGCTGCCGCAGCTGGCACTCGATGGTGTACTGCGCGGGCGTAATGATCCCGACGCACCGTTGGTATTGATCAGCGGTCCTAGCCAGCGCCGGGTGTTGCAGGCCGTCAACCCGGCGGCCCATGCCCTTGGCTTGCGTGCGGGGCAAACGCTGAGTACAGCGCAAGCCCTGGCCCAGGGGTTTACGTGTGTTGAGCATGACCCCGCAGCCACGGAACACTTGCAGCAATTGCTTGCGGCCTGGGCGTACCGCTTCAGCTCGCAGGTCAGCCTGGATTACCCCCGAGCCCTGTTGCTGGAGGTCGAGTCCAGCCTGGGGCTGTTCGGGCCCTGGCCTGTGTTTGAGGCGCGCTTGCGTGAGGAGTTGACGGCCCTCGGTTTTCGCCATCGGATCGTGCTGGCCAGCAACCCGGTAGCCGCTCGGATGCTTGCCAATGGGCATGACGGGCTGGCCGCTTTCTGCCCCGAACAAACCCGCGCCGCCTTGGTGCGGATGCCCGTTGAGCGTATCGGTCTAGCGCCGGACGCCGCCACGGCGCTTGTGCGCATGGGGTTGCGCCGCCTGGATCAGGTGCTGGCGCTGCCGCGTGATGCGTTGGCCCGACGTTTCGCCGCACCGGTGCAGTTGCATCTGGATCGGCTGCTGGGTCTGCGGGCCATGGCATTGACGTGCTACATGCCGGCAGACTGTTTCGATGCGCGGCTGGAGCTGAATTTCGATGTTGAATCCC
The DNA here is from genome assembly GCF_036348395.1 of Pseudomonas sp. AL 58. Classification (NCBI taxonomy): domain Bacteria; kingdom Pseudomonadati; phylum Pseudomonadota; class Gammaproteobacteria; order Pseudomonadales; family Pseudomonadaceae; genus Pseudomonas; species Pseudomonas sp. AL 58. Next base: position 368,310 of record NZ_JAZBQR010000005.1, on the reverse strand, counting down.
ATCAGGCGCTGTTGTTTCCCTTGCGCCGGTTGATCAACGATCTGGCGGTGTTCCTGGTCGGACGGGATGTGGGGGTTCAGCGCTTTACGCTGCACCTGGAGCATGCCGAGGTCGAAGACACCCGCGTGGTGGTCGGCTTGCTGGCGGCTGAGCGTGAGGCGGGCATGTTGTTCGAGCTGGCCCGTGGGCGGCTGGAGGCGCTGCAGCTTGCGGCCCCTGTGCGTAATCTGCGTTTGCTGGCTGAGGATTTGCCACGTTTCGTACCGCCGCTGGCAGAGCTTTTCGAAGCCCGGCCGCAGCAGTACCAGCCATGGGAGCAGTTGCGCGAGCGGTTGCGTGCGCGCCTTGGTGATGACGCCGTAGGGACGCTGCAGGTGCAGGCTGACCACCGTCCCGAGTGCGCCTGGTACTCAGGGGAAGGGCGTTCGGCTGACGTGTCGCTGCCGGCTGCACCGCGTCCTGGCTGGTTGTTGGCCGAGCCGCAAGCGTTGCTGCCTGAGGGTTTGCAGGTGTTGGCCGGGCCTGAACGTATCGAGTCCGGTTGGTGGGACGGTGACGATATACGCCGTGACTATTACCTGATTGAAACCGCCAGCGGCCAGCGCGGCTGGGCCTACCGCAATGTCGGCGACAGTCGCGTGCTGTGGTTGCAAGGCTGGTTCGCATGAGCGTTGCTTATGCCGAACTGCACTGCCTGTCGAACTTCAGTTTCCAGCGCGGCGCCTCCAGTGCGCAGGAGCTGTTCGCGCGTGCTCGCCAGCAAGGTTACCAGGCTCTGGCGATCACTGATGAATGTACCTTGGCCGGTATTGTGCGGGCCTGGCAGGCGGCGAAGGACAGTGGCCTCCCACTGATCATTGGCAGCGAAATACGCCTGGAAAATGGCCCGAAACTGGTGCTGTTGGTGGAGGACCTATGTGGTTATCAGCACCTGTGCAGGCTGATCACCCTGGGGCGTCGTCGGGCAAAGAAGGGCGAGTACTGCCTGTACCGCGATGACTTCAACAGCCCTTTCCCGGGGCTGCTGGCGTTGTGGGTACCGGATGACGAGCGTGACGCCAGTAACGGCCACTGGTTGCGTGAAGTGTTTGCTGAGCGCCTGTGGCTGGCGGTGCAGTTGCACCGTGGCCCGGATGACCGCCAGCGGCTGGCGAACCTGCTGGCGTTGGCCGCTGAGACCGGCATTCCTGCGGTCGCCTGTGGCGATGTGCATATGCATGCCCGTGGACGTCGGGCCTTGCAGGACTGCATGACCGCTATCCGCCATCACACGACCGTGGCCGAGGCCGGGCACCGTCTGTTCGCCAATGGCGAGCGACACTTGCGACCGTTGCAGCACCTGGCCGAGTTGTACCCACCCGAATTGCTCCAGGCCAGTGTGCAAATCGCCGAGCGCTGCCAGTTCGACCTCGGTCAATTGCGCTATCAGTACCCTCGGGAAGTGGTGCCGCACGGCCATACCTCGACCAGTTGGCTACGTCAGTTGTGCGAGCACGGTCTACGTTGGCGCTGGCCTGAGGGTGTCGACGACAAGGCCCGTGGCATGCTGGAGCATGAACTGGCCCTGATCACCGAGCTTGGTTACGAAGGGTACTTTCTCACGGTCCATGACATCGTGCGGTTTGCCCGCGAGCAGGGCATCCTCTGCCAGGGGCGGGGCTCGGCAGCCAACTCGGTGGTGTGCTTCGTGCTGGGTATCACCGAACTGGACCCCATGACCTCGCACCTGTTGTTCGAGCGTTTCCTCTCCCGCGAGCGTAACGAGCCTCCGGACATTGATGTCGATTTCGAACACGAGCGCCGCGAAGAGGTGCTGCAGTATGTGTTTCGTCGTTATGGGCGTCATCGCGCAGCGCTCACGGCCGTGGCCAGCACCTACCATGCCGCCGGTGCCGTGCGGGATATTGCTCGGGTGCTGGGGTTGCCGCCCGATCAGATCAACGCATTGGCTGATTGCTGTGGCCGTTGGAGTGACCGTGTGCCGTCGGCCGAGCACCTGCGTGAAGCGGGTTTCGACCCTGAAAGCCCGTTGTTGCACCGGGTACTGGCACTGACGGGGACCTTGATCGGCTTTCCCCGGCACTTGTCCCAGCACCCGGGCGGTTTTGTCATTTCCGAGCAGCCATTGGACAGCCTGGTGCCGGTGGAGAACGCGGCCATGGAAGACCGTACGGTGATCCAGTGGGACAAGGACGACCTCGACCTGGTCGGGTTGCTCAAGGTCGATATCCTGGCCTTGGGCATGCTCAGCGCCTTGCGTCGGTGTTTTGACCTGCTTGAGCGCCATCGTGGGCGTCGCTTGAGCATCGCCACGGTGCCTCCCGAGGATGCAGCGACGTATGCCATGATCGGTCGGGCCGATACCATCGGCGTGTTCCAGATCGAGTCGCGGGCGCAGATGGCCATGTTGCCGAGGCTCAAGCCGAAGACGTTCTATGACCTGGTCATTGAAGTGGCGATTGTTCGCCCCGGGCCGATTCAAGGCGATATGGTCCACCCCTACCTGCGTCGCCGCAACAACGAAGAACCTGTCGATTTTCCTTCGCCCGCGCTGGCGAAGGTGTTTGAACGCACCCTTGGCGTGCCGCTGTTCCAGGAGCAGGTCATGGAACTGGCCATCGTCGCGGCAGGCTACAGCCCGGGCGAGGCCGATCAACTGCGTCGCTCGATGGCCGCGTGGAAACGTCATGGCGGGCTGGAGCCGCACCGTGAGCGCTTGACCCGCGGCATGCTCGACAACGGTTACACCGAGGCCTTTGCTGCGCGGATCTTTGAGCAGATCAAGGGTTTTGGCAGTTACGGATTTCCCGAGTCCCATGCGGCCAGCTTTGCCTTGCTGACCTACGCCAGTTGCTGGCTCAAGTGCCATGAGCCCGCTATTTATGCCTGCGCGTTGATCAACAGTTGGCCGATGGGCTTCTATAGCCCGGACCAGATTCTTCAGGATGCGCGGCGACATGGCATCGAGATTCGCCCGGTGGATGTGTGCCACAGCAACTGGGATTGCAGCCTGGAGCCGGTCACCGATGATGCCTTGGCGATTCGTCTGGGGCTGCGTCAGGTGCGAGGCTTTCGTGAGGAAGATGGCCGGCGTATTGAGCAGGCGCGCGCCGTGAAGGCATGGGCCGATGTCAGCGATCTGAGCCTGCGGGCCGGTCTGGATGCACGCGCACGTGAGTTGCTGGCCGATGCCGGAGCCTTGCAGGGGCTGGTCGGGCACCGTTACCAGGCACGCTGGGAAGTGGCGGCGGTTCAGGCCCAGTTGCCGTTGTTCGCCGGGCTGGCGGCGCCTTCAGACGAGGCGGTGGCCTTGCCCGCGCCAACCTTGGGTGAGGACCTGTTCGCCGACTACAGCAGCACCGGCACGACCCTGGGGCCGCATCCATTGGCCTTGCTGCGGCGTCGCCTCGAAGGCCTGGGTTGTCGCAGTTCGCAGCGGCTGGTCGAGTTGGCTCATGCTGACAAGGTCAGCGTCGCCGGTATTGTCATCGGACGACAACGACCGCAGACCGCCAGTGGGGTGACTTTCGTCACCCTGGAGGATGAGTTCGGCATGATCAATGTGGTGGTCTGGCGCACGCTGGCCGAGCGTCAGCGCCGCATCTTGGTGGGGGCACTGCTGTTGCGGGTGGTGGGGCGGCTGGAGTGCGAGAGTGGGGTGCGCCATGTGATTGCCCGACGCCTTGAAGACCTCAGCCCGCTGTTGAGCGGGCTGGACGTGCGCAGCCGGGACTTTCATTGATGTTTCAGCGCGTCGCCCAGCGCCGCTTGCGGGTCGATGCCTGCGCAGTAAGCGGTAGAGGGTCTATTGTTTTTTAAAACCAATTAATCAATGAAAAAAACAAAATTAACAAATGAGTCAGGAGGGGTGAAGATGGCCCAGACGCTCCTCCGACACCTGAGGTCGGTTCTACAACTACAAAAGGCGGATCAGCATGGCCGGACTGGACAAGCGCGTAGCAACCTATGAAGAGGCCCTCGAAGGCCTGACCGACAACATGACGGTACTGGCCGGCGGTTTCGGCCTGTGCGGCATCCCGGAAAACCTTATCGCTGAAATCAAGCGCCGTGGCGTCAAGGGCCTGACCGTTGTCTCCAACAACTGCGGTGTCGATGGCTTTGGCCTGGGTGTGCTGCTGGAGCAGCACCAGATCCGCAAGATGGTTGCTTCCTACGTTGGAGAAAACGCCGAATTCGAACGCCAGTTGCTCAGCGGCGAACTGGAAGTGGAATTGACCCCGCAAGGCACCCTGGCGGAAAAAATGCGCGCTGGCGGTGCGGGTATCCCGGCGTTCTATACCGCCACCGGTTACGGCACCCCGGTTGCCGAAGGCAAGGAAGTGCGCGAGTTCAATGGGCGCAAGTACATCATGGAAGAAGCCATTACCGGCGACTTCGCCATCGTCAAGGGCTGGAAGGCCGATCACTACGGTAACGTGGTCTACCGCAACACCGCACAGAACTTCAACCCGCTGGTCGCTACGGCCGGGAAGATCACCGTGGTCGAAGTCGAAGAAATCGTCGAGCCAGGTGTCCTGCTGCCCAGCGAGATCCATACCCCAGGCATCTATGTCGACCGGGTAATCGTCGGCACCTTCGAGAAGCGCATCGAGAAGCGCACCGTCAAAGCCTGACCCGCCCCCGCACAGAACAACAAAGAGATCCTGACCATGGCACTTACCCGCGAACAAATGGCCCAGCGCGTCGCCCGCGAACTCAAGGACGGCTACTACGTGAACCTGGGCATCGGTATTCCGACCCTGGTGGCCAACTATGTCCCGGCCGATATGGACGTGATGCTGCAATCGGAAAACGGCCTGCTCGGCATGGGTGAATTCCCGACCGAAGCACAACTGGATGCCGACATGATCAACGCCGGCAAGCAGACCGTAACGGCGCGCCGCGGCGCTTCGATTTTCAACTCTGCCGAGTCCTTCGCCATGATCCGTGGCGGCCACGTCGACTTGACCGTACTGGGCGCTTTCGAGGTGGACGTGGAGGGCAACATCGCCTCCTGGATGATCCCGGGCAAACTGGTCAAGGGCATGGGCGGGGCGATGGACCTGGTGGCCGGTGCCGACAACATCATTGTCACCATGACCCACGCCTCCAAGGATGGCGAGTCCAAATTGCTGTCGCGCTGCAGCCTGCCGCTGACCGGTGCGGGCTGCATCCGCAAGGTACTCACCGACCTGGCTTACCTGGAGATCGAGAACGGTGCGTTCATCCTGCGCGAGACCGCTCCGGGCGTCAGCGTCGAGGAAATCATCGAGAAAACGGCCGGCAAGCTGATCGTCGCGGACGATGTGAAGGAAATGACCTTCTAAGCAGTCGTTTTTATCTTGACCGTACCGGGCCTGTCGCCCGCAAGACGGGTTCCTGCAAAGAGCGGAGCCTGCCTTGCGGGCGGGCATTGTCAGATCAGTTGATCCAGCAACGCCTGCAACTGCATACGGCCAGTTTCATTCAGCCCGAACACCGGGCGACGCGGCTCGCCCACGGGCAGGCCGGTTAGCGCCAGGCCGGCCTTGATGGTTGCCGGCAAGCCACCCTTGAGAATGAAGTCGAGCAATGGCAACTGTTGGTAGAACAGTGCTTTTGCGCGCTCCAGATCGTTGGCTTGTACTGCCTGATAAAGGGCCAGGTTAAGTGCCGGAATCAGGTTGGCGGCGGCAGTACACCAGCCTGTCGCGCCTGCCACGAATGCTTCCAGCGCCAGTGGGTTGCAGCCGTTGTAGAACGGCACCTGGCCTTCGCCGAGCACCTGCAGTTTGTGCATGCGCTGGATATCGCCAGTGCTCTCCTTGACCATGGTCACGTTCTCCACCGTCTTGACGATGCGCAGAATCAGCTCCACCGACATGTCGGTGCCGCTGGTGGCCGGGTTGTTGTAGAGCATGATCGGCACACCAATGCTGTCGCCAATGGCCTGGTAGTGCTGGAGAATCTCCGCTTCACTGAGTTTCCAGTACGCGGTCGGCAACACCATGACCGCATCGGCGCCCAGGCGTTCGGCCAGTCGCGCACGGCGTATGGCGCCGGCAGTGGTCAGGTCGGAAACACTGACGACCGTGGGGACGCGGCCGGCGATGTGCGCCAGGCTGAACTCCGCCACCTGATCCCATTCGTGATCACTGAGGTAGGCGCCTTCGCCAGTGCTGCCCAAGGGCGCGATAGCGTGAGCGCCGCCTTCGACCAGACGATCGATAGAACGACCCAGCGCGGGCAGATCAAGGCCTTCGCCGTCTGCGGTGAAGGGCGTGATGGTGTAGCCGATGATGCCGTGAATTGCGGTGGACATGGACGAGGCTCCGATAAGAATGTGATCAGTTCAGGCAGTCGGCGTGCTGGCGCAGGCTTTGCCGGGCATAGTAGTTGAAGGCGGCAACGTGGCGCTTGGGGCGGGCGATCCAGTCATGGGCTTCACGACCCAGTGCCGGCTCGATCGGTTTGATCTGCCCTGCGGCCATGGCCAGTAACTGCAGCTTGGCGGCACGCTCGATCAGCTGTGCTATCACGCAGGCCTCTTCAACACTGGCGCCTGTCGCCAATTGGCCGTGATGCGAGAGCAACAGCGCCCGCTTGTCACCCAGTGCGGCGCTGATGATTTCGCCTTCTTCGTTGCCCACCGGTACCCCGGGCCAGGCCTCCAGGAACGCGCAGTCTTCGTACAGCGGGCAGAGGTCCATATGGGAGACCTGCAGGGGAACCTCCAGCATCGACAAGGCCGCGACATGGGTCGGGTGGGTGTGAATGATGCAATTGACGTCCGGGCGAGCACGGTACACCCAGCTATGGAAGCGGTTGGCCGGGTTGGGCATACCATCGCCTTCGAGCACTTCAAGGTCCTCATTGACCAGCAACAGGTTGCTGGCCGTGATTTCATCGAAGCCCAGGCCCAACTGTTGGGTGTAATAGGTCCCGGGCTGCGGGCCACGTGCAGTGATTTGCCCGGCCAGACCGGAGTCGTGGCCATGTTCAAAGAGAATCCGGCAGGTGAGGGCCAGCTTTTCTCGGGTAGTCCACGTATTATCGGCAAGCGAGCCTTGCATATGCGCAAGGGCCTGCTTGATCAATTGATCCTTGGGCAGTGTTAATGTCTTGGCCATGGAGATGTCCTGTGCAGTAGTCATGGGTGTCAGGGAGGTATGTCGCCGGGTTGCTGGGAGGTGGCGCGGCGACACGCGTATGACACAAAAGATGCTATATGACACAAAGTGTCATTGGCAAGGCAAAATCGCACACGCCTGTGGGGATCTACGGCTTCGCATGTCTATCCGATTGAAATTATTGAGAAAAAAATTGGGGATAACGCTGGAGGCGCTGGCTGAAAAAGCCGGTATGACCAAGAGCTACTTGTCCAAGGTCGAGCGTGGCCTGAACACCCCTTCGATTGCCGCTGCCTTGAAACTGGCCAGTGCGTTGAACGTCAAGGTTGAGGAGTTGTTTGCCGCCGACACGCCAACGCAAGAGCGTTATAGCCTGGTGCGCAGCCACCAGCGCCAGTTGCTGCCAGGTGCCCGCGAGGTCTCCGGCTATGCCGTTCTTGCCAGCCAGATCAGCCATCGCAGCCTGTTGCCGTTCATGCTCAGCCCGCCAAGCGAGTTCAGCGATTCAACGTTCAAGGAGCATGAGGGCGAAGAATTCCTGTTTGTTCATGAGGGCCAGGTAGAAGTTGACTTCATGAACGAGCGGGTCATTCTAGAGCGCGGTGATGCGCTGTATTTCAACGCACAGACACCGCATCGATTGCGCTCGCTGGGGCCACAACCCGCGCAGTTGCTGGTGGTGGTGCATGAGATGAACGGGTAGACGAGCCTTCAGGACCTGAGCCAGCCATGAGCATTCATTCACAATTCTGGCGTGACCCGGCCTTGCCCTTCATTGAGGCCCGCAGCGTGGAAGACGGACGCAAGGTCTGTTATGCGCGACATTCCCACGCCGGCTTTTCCATCGGTGCCGTCACGGCGGGGCGCAGCACCTACCTGAACGGTGATCACTGGCACGAGATCAGCGCAGGCACGGTGGTCATGATGAACCCGGGTACGGTGCATGCCTGCAACCCGATTGCCGATCAGCCCTGGTCCTACCTCATGCTGTATGTCGATACCCCCTGGCTTGAGCGATTGGGATTTCAGCCATTGGCGGCGACCCATACCACGTCGGTACAGGTGTACAGCGAGCTCTTGAGGCTGTATGCGTGGCTGGTTGATCCAGCACGCAGCCCCCAGGAGAAGGCCGCGGCAGCAGAGGCATTCTTTGTCCAACTGCTGGATCAATTGGGGCCCGTTTGGGTCGAGCCAGCGCAGGGCAACCAGCGTCTGGAGCGTGCCGCCGACTATATTCGCCAGCACTGCACCGAGCCGCTGAAACTGGAGGACATCTGTCAGGCCGCCGGGCTATCGGCGTCTTACCTGATTCGGGCCTTCAAGCAGCATTACGGCCTGACGCCTCACGGCTACTTGCTTGACCATCGCATCCAGTATGCCCGGGCGCAGTTGCGTCGGGGGCGGCTGATTGCCGAGGTGGCCGCCGACGCCGGATTTGCCGATCAGGCCCACCTGCAGCGGGCTTTCAAGCAGCACCTGGCCGCCACGCCCGGGCACTACCGTTCAGCCGAGTAACAGGTAGATCGCGCTGGCCACTAACAACAGCGCCAGGCTGCGATTGAACAGGCGCATGCGTCGAGGGTTGTTCAGGTAGTGGCTGATGACACTACCGGCCCAGGCCCAACTGGCGACAGACAGATAACAGATCACGAAATACAACCCGGTGAACTGCCACAGCAGGCCCACCTCGCCTTCGCCGACGTACGCGCCAATACCGGCAACGCTCGCCAGCCAGGCCTTGGGGTTCAGCCATTGCAGTGTTGCCCCGTAGAGCATGGAGGGCGGCTCTTCACGGTTCCCTGCGCCAAGCTCGCCATTGTCGCTGCTCAGCTTCCAGGCCATGTAGAACAGAAACAGCACACCCCCCGCCTGCAGCAGGCGGGCCAGGCCGGGCCAGTGGCGCAACAGCTCGTGAAGGCCAAGCCCGACCAGCACCAACAGCAGGCAAAAGCCTAGCGTCGCCCCCGTGACATGCGCCAGGCTGGCGCGCAAACCATGCCGGGCTCCGGCACCGAGGGCGACGATATTGACCGGGCCGGGAGAAATCGAAGCGGCCAGCGCAAAGGCGGCCATGGATAAAATCAGGCTCATAGTGACCTTCTGGGTTAAGGGGAACGGTCACATAGCCTAAGCAGCAGGGGAGGCTGGGTATTGAAGAAAATCACCCTGGAGAGGCGTCATGGAGGAGGGCGTTACAGCTTTTGTAATAGTTTCCCGCTATATCAAGAGCACCTGACGCTTGTAGGATCGATGTCCCTTATTGATATCAAGGTTGATATGACTTCGTTCTCGGAGCCCCCCAGTAGCTGGCCGTCCTGGCCTTTCTCTCGTCCCTGTGACGCCTTGCTTGCGAGTACCTCTCCATGGAATGGCTAGCCGACCCCACGGCCTGGCTGGGCCTTGCCACGCTGATTGTCCTGGAACTGGTACTGGGCATCGACAACCTGGTATTCATCGCCATCCTTGCCGACAAACTGCCGCCGCATCAGCGTGATCGCGCGCGGGTGATTGGTTTGAGCCTGGCGCTGATCATGCGCTTGGGCCTGCTGGCCAGTATTTCCTGGATGGTGACCCTGACCGCGCCGCTGTTCGAGATTCTCGACAAGTCGTTCTCCGGGCGAGACCTGATCATGCTGTTTGGTGGTGTGTTCCTGTTGTTCAAGGCCACCATGGAGCTGCATGAGCGCCTTGAGGGGCATGTTGCCCAGACAGGCGGAACGGTTCGTCACGCGGCTTTCTGGCCCATCGTGGCGCAGATTGTGGTGCTTGACGCCGTGTTCTCGCTGGATGCCGTGATTACTGCGGTGGGTATGGTCGAGCACTTGTCGATCATGATGATCGCGGTGGTGTTCTCCATCGGCATCATGATTGTCGCCAGCAAGCCGCTGACTCGCTTCGTCAATGCCCACCCGACCGTGATCATGCTCTGCCTGGGCTTTTTGATGATGATCGGCTTCAGCCTGACGGCCGAAGGCCTGGGTTTCCACATACCCAAAGGTTACCTGTATGCCGCGATTGGTTTCTCGATTCTGATCGAAGTGTTCAACCAACTGGCCCGTGTGCGCCGCAAGCGCAGCCTGCAGCAGCACCGACCACTGCGTGAGCGCACCGCCCATGCCGTGCTGCGTCTGCTCGGCGGGCGCCGGCTTGAGGCAGACGAAGTCGGCGAGGAGATCGCCGATCTGGTCGAGGGTGGAACCGAACAGGTGCTATTCGATCGCCGCGAGCGTGTGATGATCAGTGGCGTGCTGAACCTCGCCGAGCGCCCGATCAAGACCGTGATGACGGCTCGGGCCGAGGTCGATGTCATTGACCTGGCACAATCGGCAGAGGCGATTCGCACGGCACTGATGCATTCGTCCTATTCGCGTTTGCCTTTGATTCGTGATGGGAACGTCGAAGAGCCGTTGGGTTTTGTGCACAAGAAAGAACTGCTCAAAGAGCTGCTGGCCGGCAATGAGCCAGACCTGGAGCGCCTGGCGCGCACACCGTTGCATGTGCTGGAAAGCTTCAGCGTGCTCAATGCCCTTGAGCAAATGCGCAACCAGTCGACTCACATCACCTTTGTGGTGAACGAGTTCGGCGATTTCACAGGCGTGCTGACCATGACCGACATTCTTGAGTCGATTGCCGGCGAGTTGCCGGATGCCAGTGAGATCGAGGGGCCGGACATCGTCGAAGGCCCAGAGGGGTACCTGGTCAACGGCGCCTTGAACCTGAGCCAGATTCAGGCCCGTACCGGCTTTGTAGCCAAGGCCACCGAGGATTACCAGACCCTTGCGGGCCTGGTCATGAGCCTGCTTGACCGGTTGCCGATGGTCGGCGACAAGCTGAACTGGAACGGCTGGCAGCTCACGGTGGTGGCGGTGGCCGAGCGCAGGGTGCGGCAGGTGCGCCTTACGCCAGGCGGCGACGCTGACGCAGCAGGTGCTTGATGCCCTCAAGCACCAGCACCACTACAGCCAGCCAGATCGGGATATAGGTCAGCCATTGGTCGGCGTCGATGCTTTCACCCAGCATCAGCGCTACCGCGACCAGCAATACCGGCTCGACATAGCTAAGCAGGCCGAACAGGCTGAACGCTAACAGCCGGCTGGCCAGTACGTAGCAAATCAGGGCCAGCGCGCTGATCACGCCGAGCAGCGGGATCAGCGCGTAAAGCCCCGGATGCTCAACCAGATCGGCCGCCGACAGTGGTCCCTGTACAATGAAATAGAGTGCCGCTGGCAGCAGCAGACACATGTCGGTCCACAGCCCGCCCAGGTGATCGGTGCGCAGTTTGCGCCGCAGTACGAAATACACAGGGTAGCCGCCGGCCACCAGCAGGGTCTCCCAGGCGAAGCTGCCATGTTGGTAGAGCGCGTGAGCAACACCGGCCATGGCGCAAAGCACGGCCAGTTTTTGCAGGCGTGACAGACGTTCGCCATAGACCATGCGCCCGGTCAGCACCATGCTCAGCGGCAGCAGGAAGTAGCCCAGGGAGACTTCCAGGCTACGACCGTGTAGCGGTGCCCAGAGAAACAGCCAGAGCTGCACGCCCATCAGTGCCGACGTGGCGCACAAACCCAGCAGTAACATCGGCTTCTGACGGATTCTGGCGAGTAACCCGATGACCAGTGACCAGTCCCTGGAAATCAGCATGAACAGGGTAACGCAGGGCATTGTCAGCAGTACGCGCCAGCCGAAGATCTCCTCACCGTCCAGCGGGCTGAGCAGCGAGGTGTAGAAATACATCACGGCAAACAGGAACGAAGCCATGACGGATGAAACGATACCTTTGGACAAGGGTGCCTCTAACTAACGCAAGTGACAGAACGGTTGACCTGCAATGATCTCAGGGGCAGGAGGGCTGGGCAACCGCAGGCTCCTTTTTCTGGTGGGCCAAGGCGTCGATGAAACCGTTCAGCGGCAAGGGCTTGCCGAACAGGTAGCCTTGCTGGAAGTCCACTTGGCGTTGGGCCAGGTAATCCCGTTGCGCCTGTGTTTCTACGCCTTCGGCAACGACGCCCATGTCCAGCTTGTTGGAGAGCTCGATGATGCTGTCGAGAATGTGCAGTGACAAGGCATCCACACCGATCATGCCGACAAAACTCTTGTCGATCTTCAGGTAATCCACCTTGAACTGGCGCAGGTAGGTCAGGCTCGACTGACCCGTGCCGAAGTCATCCAGGGCAATCATCACCCCCAATTCGTGCAGCTTGGCGAACAGGTTGAACGTGCAGTCGGTGGGGGTTATCAGCGTACGCTCGGTCAGCTCCAGGGTCAGCCGAATGCGCCCAGTCGGAAAGGCCGCCAGCAGCTTCTGGCAGTCATCGTAGAGCGCCAGGTCCTGGCAGTGGGCTGCGCTGATATTGATACCGATATGAAAACCTTCCTCGAAGTTGTCCGCATGGGGTGCCAGTTGTTCAGCGACCTGCTGCATCAGGCGACGGGTCATTGGGATGATCTGGCCACTGTGCTCGGCGTAGGGAATGAACAGGTCAGGACGCACCAGGCCGTCACGCGGGTGCATCCAGCGCATCAGCACTTCGACGCCGGCCCAACGATAGTCACCCTGGCGTACGACGGGTTGAAAGTACGGCACGAATTCATCTGCCTCGAGTGCCCGTTGCAGTTCAGCCCGAGGCGAATTGGCGCGCTTCAGTTGCCAGTTGCAGGCTACTCCGGCAATGATGCCGAGGAAGACCAGCAGGCCGAACAAGGGGCCGTACTGGCGTTGCATCAGGCGCCATACCTCGCCCTCCGGGTAACCGCTATGGACCGTGAAGCTGAAATGCGAGGACTTCAGGGCTGTCGGGGCCACGGCAAAGTCTGGCACGGGGTCGTTGCGCACCCGGCCGTCAGTTCCCATCCAGTGCGTGCCCACCTGTACACGCAGGTCGGAATCCGGGTCGATCAGGCGCAACAGGTGTATCAAGTGATCGCCATCGACGGTTGTGATTGCTCCCTTGCTGCCTTCACTGAGGCGGTAGACCAGCAGCGGGTGCCCCGGGGAGACGGAGTTGCCATCCATCAGCCAGAGGCTGCCGTCGGTATAGTCGCCAGGGTTGACTGCTTCGCGGTAGCTGCCGAACAGTGAGCTGCAGTAAAGGGCATCGTCGTAGAACAGGTTGGTCGAACGAACGAAGGTGCCTCGCGTGACCTGTTCACGCAAGGGCAGCTTGACCTGCTCGCAAGGTTGGCCCGCCAGCGGCAGCAGGTTGCGTGCGGCCTGGGCGATGTTGTCCAGCACCCGGTCGAACTGTTCGATGGCGTGCTCTGCGTTGAGCTGTGCCCTGGCGTGCAGCTCTCGCTGTGCCTGCCAGTTCAGCAGAAGCACACCGCAAATTACCGGAATGAAACCCACCAGCCAGGGCAGCAGGACGCGTCCAGTGGAGCGGCTGCGGCGTTTTCGCGAAAGGGGCATGGTTGACTACCTGTCATGGCAAAGGGTCCTTCGTTGGCAAGCATAGCGCTTGCCCCGCCCGCCTGTGATAGCGGGTGTGGCAGTAGTCTATTATGGCTACAGTGTACTCACCATCCTGATAGGGCACCGGCGTTGTCCGAGAGTGTGCCCTGCAACCCCCATGGCCGTGCAAGCAGTGGCGTGAACTAAAGTGCGGACAAATGTTTTTACGCCATGTAGAATCAGGTTACGCATACAATAATAAGGTTCTCCGCCTCCGGGGAATCAAACCCGCCGAGAATGGGTCCATATGAAGTGTCATGGGTTCAAACTGATCTTTGGTGACTACCTCGCACGCAGTGTGAGGGGCATCTCCTGCGCGCCACCCCGTCTGCTCGACATCGATAGCAATTGAACCTGTTTTTACCGTATTGATGAGGACACGAGCATGGCTGATATCTTTGACAACCCGATGGGCCTGATGGGCTTCGAATTCATCGAGTTTGCTGCACCGACCCCCGGGGTTCTGGAGCCGATCTTTCAGATCATGGGCTTCACCAAAGTGGCGACCCACCGCTCCAAGGACGTCCATCTGTACCGCCAGGGCGGTATCAACCTGATCCTCAACAACGAACCCAAGAGCATTGCCTCGTACTTTGCTGCCGAGCACGGTCCGTCGGTGTGCGGTATGGCGTTTCGCGTGCGTAATGCCCACGAGGCGTATGCCCGTGCACTGGAACTGGGTGCGCAGCCGGTGGAAATCGAAACCGGGCCAATGGAGCTGCGCTTGCCAGCGATCAAGGGTATTGGCGGCGCGCCACTCTACCTGATCGACCGCTTCGAGGAAGGTAGTTCGATCTACGACATCGACTTCAACTTCATTGAAGGTGTCGACCGTCATCCAGAGGGTGCGGGCCTCAAGATCATCGATCACCTGACGCACAACGTTTATCGCGGTCGTATGGCCTATTGGGCGGCGTTCTACGAGAAGCTGTTCAATTTCCGCGAGATCCGCTACTTCGATATCAAGGGCGAGTACACCGGCCTGACCTCCAAGGCCATGACCGCACCGGATGGCATGATCCGCATTCCGTTGAACGAAGAATCGTCCAAAGGTGCCGGGCAGATCGAAGAATTCCTGATGCAGTTCAACGGTGAAGGCATTCAGCATGTGGCCTTCCTCACCGACGATCTGCTCAAGAGCTGGGATGCCCTGAAGAAACTGGGCATGCGCTTCATGACCGCACCGCCGGAGACCTACTACGAAATGCTTGAAGGCCGCTTGCCTGGCCATGGCGAGCCGGTAGAAGAGCTGAAGGCGCGGGGCATTCTGCTCGACGGCTCCTCGCAGCCTGACGACAAACGCCTGCTGCTGCAGATTTTCTCGGAGACCCTGATGGGGCCGGTGTTCTTCGAATTCATTCAGCGCAAGGGTGACGACGGTTTCGGTGAAGGTAACTTCAAGGCACTGTTCGAGTCGATTGAACGTGATCAGGTACGCCGTGGTGTATTGGCTACCGACTGATTACCGATAGCGTGATACACAAGAGGCCAGCGTTCGTACGCTGGCCTCTTTGTTTTTCAGGTGATGACGCCTGCTCGTGCTGCCCTAAAGCTTGCGGTTGCGTCGGGAAAACAGGCTCCAGTACACAAAGGCGGAGGTAATGATGCCGACCAGTAGTAGCGAGGGCGCACTGGCAAGCATGTTGCTGCGCACTTCCTGCCAGGTGCTACCGTCCGCAAAGCCGCTGTGTACGATAAAGCCGTGTTTGTGGGACACGACGTGAAGGTACTGTTCGTTGATGTTGGTGTGGCTTATATCTTCGACAATGTCCGTCGCTGACAAGTATTCCGTACCGAATTGAACGACCACGGTCGCGGGCTCCTTGATGGCACTGATCATTTGCTGCAAAAGCAAGCCGTTGGTCAGCGCCAGTACCCCGAACGGGTATTCCTGAAGGCGGTAGTACAGAACTGGGGAGTCGGGTGTTACCTGGTTACCGGCGGCCAGCAACAGTTTCTGGTTATGGAAAGTGCCTGGGTCGACGATGATTTCGCTCTCTCCATGTTGAGTGCTGCAGTAGGCGCGGTTTTCTCTCAGCAGCACCAATGAGCGCAGATTCGGCTCGGAGACGACTTCCACGCGCAGTTTGGGCATTGCTTTATCACAGGCCAGCTCTGCAAGACTGAGCACTTTACTGCTGGTAGTGTGCAGCGTTTCGATAACGGTCTCGATTCGATCAAGCGCTTCATGAGCGGCTTTTTCAGCCGCCTCCAAATGCTTTCGGTCTACTTGCAGGGCAATGATCAGCAGGCCGCTGGCCACAGGGGTCAAACCGATCAACATGATCGTCAGGAATTCGAGCAGGACACGGCCTGCGCGTTTTTTATGGATAGCCACGGTTCACCTCTGGACGCTGAGTGAAAGCCAGGGCTCGTATGCCCCGCAGAGGGGCGTTGCGAGCTTTTCGACTGTGTCGTCAGCATAAAGGGTGTTGTGGGGCGCTCCTGTAGTCCCTGAAAACGATCCGCCGTGGTATCGGTCAACAGCGAAGGTCAGGCGTATCGGTCAGGCACGCGGCAGTGTTGCCAGTACCCGCTGCGCTACTGCCGCAGCAGATGCCGGATTTTGCCCGGTAATCAGCCTGCCGTCCTTTGAGTCAACGGCTACAAAGGACGCCCAGGGCTCTTCAGCTTTCTGATAGAGGCCGCCCCGTGCGATCAACTCGGTTTCCGTTAAAAACGGAACGGTTTTGTCCAACTCTGCCAGTTGTTCTTCGATATTGGAGAAACCCGTGACCTCACGGTCCTTGACCAACAAGGAGTGATCGCTGAGCTTGATGTTCAGCAAGCCAACGGCGCCATGGCACACGGCCGAAACAATACCGCCGTTGTCAAAAATCGTTCCAGCAATGCCTTGCAGTGCCGTGTTTTCCGGGAAGTCCCATATCACGCCATGACCACCGGTGTAATAGATGGCATTGTAGTCCTGCACCTTGACCTGCTTTGGGTTCAGGGTCGTGCCCAGCCTGTTCATGAAGGCCTTGTCTTCATACCAGGCCCAATCGATATCGGCAGCCATGCTCAGGCTATGCGGGTCGATGGGGACGTAGCCACCCGCAGGGCTGACATAGTCAACTGCCAGGCCCGCCTGTTGAACCGTATCGACAAAATGCACCGCTTCGCCCAACCACAACCCTGTGGCGCGTTTGAGTGAGGGGTATTTGGCAGTATTGGTCAACACCACCAGGATTTTCTTGCTCATTACGGTCCTCCTTAGACGATCGGTGTCTTGGCGTACACCGGCAGCTCAATCTCGGACTTTTGAGCATAGCTGTCGGCTTGAAAGGTGCCATGGTGACTGCCGCGTTAATGGCCTTGTGCTAGTGTTCATTTATCCAAATGCCATTGAGTCAGCCTTATGAGTACTAACCATTCGTCATTCATGCAGGCGGCTATCGATGAGGCCCGCGCCGGTCTCGCCGAGGGCGGCATTCCGATTGGCTCGGTGATTGTCTATGAGGGCCGGATTATCGGGCGCGGCCACAATCGTCGGGTGCAGTCGGGCAGTGCAATCCTGCATGGCGAAATGGACGCCTTTGAGAATGCCGGTCGCCAGCCTGCCAGCGTGTATAGGCAAGCCACCCTTTACACCACATTGTCACCCTGCTCGATGTGTAGTGGGGCGATTCTGCTCTACGGTATCAAGGAGGTGATCATCGGTGAGAACAGTTCGTTCATGGGGGAGGAGGCCCTGCTCAAGTCGCGGGGCGTGCATTTGCAAGTGTTGCAGGATCCCGACTGCATCAAGCTGATGAACGATTTTATCGCCGATAACCCCAAGTTGTGGAACGAAGATATCGGTCTATAAGTTTCAGTTGCAGCATTTGAGGACATGGAGTCGACAATGCGCATGAAGCATCTTGCTTCGCCGCTCATGCCACCGAGCGAAATGGGTGAAAAAGTCAGGCAGTTCCCTTGGGAAGACACGCCGCTGGGGCCTATCTTGAGCTGGCCCGCGACCTTGCGCATTGCGGTGGACATGCTGCTGGTATCAAAGGTGCCGACGTGTCTGGTGTGGGGGGCGCAACTCTCCACGATCTATAACGACGCCTTCAACGAGATGCTGGGCAAGCGCCAGGTATTGGGCTGCAGTTTTGATGACGTGCTGGGTGAGAGTTGGGAGAAGGTTGGCCCGATCCTGTTCAAGGCGCTTTCGGGTGAAGCGACGCTGATCGAAAACCTTCCGTTGATCATCAACCGTAATGGGGCATCAGAACCCAGTTACTTCACCTTCAGTTGTACGCCTGTACGGGATGAGAGTGGCGCTATTGTCGGGGTGCTCGACAAGGTGATCGAAACAACGGCCCATGTTCAGTCCGAGCAGCAATGGCGCATGCTGGCGTTTGCCCATGAACAGCAAGTGCGGGCGCGCACCGCCGACCTTGAGCATCTCTGGCAGTTGTCGGGTGGTATGGCGCAGGATGTGAAAAACCTGCTGGGCGGCATTTGCTCCAGCCTGGCATTACTTGAACAACGTTTGGCGCAGGGGCACCTGGAGCGTCTGGACACCTGTATTGAAAGCGCCAGGGGGGCGGCAAACCAGGCCATTGCACTGGCAGATCGGTTACTTGCCTTTTCTTGTTTCCAGGCGCTTGACCCTCAACCTGTCAATGTCACTCAACTGATTGATGGCATGGCAGCGGTGTTAAGCCAATCCCTCGGCTCGCAGATCACCCTGCAGATGCACCTGGAGCTGTTGCCCTGGACGGTGCTGGTGGATGTCGAGCAACTGCAGCACGCGTTGCAGAGCCTCTGCTTGAATGCCTGTGATGCCTTGCCGAACGGCGGCAGGGTGATCGTCAGCACCGGCAATGTGCGCTATGACGCGTGCGAGCAGGGCCATGACGGCCTGCTGCCTGGCGATTACACCTACGTGCAGGTAGAGGATAACGGTTGTGGCATGGGGCCTGAGGCTGTGGTGCGAGCCTTCGAGCCATTTTTTACGGGCAAGTCTGCAGGGCAGGGGCATGGACTGGGGTTGGCGATGATCTACGGTTTTGTCCGGCAGTCGGGGGGACGCGCCTTGATCGAGTCCGAACCAGGCAAGGGCACCCGGGTAAGACTGCTGTTGCCTCGGCACTTGACTCAGGATTGAGTGTTGCGCAATCGCCGCAGCGCTCAGAGGCCTTGTTGTACCAGCGGATCGTCTGGGTTCTGCTGCTCCAGTTGGGCCAACAGAATCTGTACATTCTGCAACTGGCCGGTTTCCTTCCAGTAGTTGATCAGCAAGACCCTGGCCTTGCGGTTGGCCGGTTGTCGGGCAAGGATGGTTTCCAGCTGTTTCTGTGCTGCATCGGTCTGGTCGAGGTCGTGCAGGCTGGTGGCCAGGGTATAGCGGTAATCGTTGTTGGCCGGTTCAAGCTCAAGCGCTCGGGCAAACGCCAGCAGTGCATATTCATCCTGATGATGACGCAGCAGCCAGAGGCCCAGCTCATGTTGCAGGAAGGCAGACTCGGGGTGGCGCTGCAGGGCCTTGGCCAGCACCTCGCGAGAAGCGTCAGTATGACCTTGGCGCTCAAGCAGGCGCACCTGGGTTGCCAGTGCCTGCAAGTCATCGGGCGCCAGGCTCAATGCGCGCTCCAGTGCGATGCCTGCCTGGTCGAAGCGTTGTTCGTGGATGTACAGCCGTGCCAGATGCACTTGAGCGGAGGGGTCGTCGACACTTTGCAGTACATGTTGGTACTGTTCCAGTACATCCTGCAACGGGCCAAAGTACAGGCCGATTTCATCAGGGCTGAGCCCCAGCAGGGCGTCGGCAGCGGCGAAACGTACGCTTTGATCCTTTTCATCGAGCAACGGCCCCAGCAACAGGCTGCGCTGCGCTGCCGGAACCAAGGCGGCAATGCTGGTGATTGCGGCGCGGCGTACCTGCGGGTCTTCATGCTGCAGGTCTTTGCTGGCCAGCTTCAACGCCAAGGGAGAAGGGTAGTTTGGCAATTCGGCATGCAAGCTGGCTCGGCGGATGGGCGACAAGTCGTTGCGGGCCAGTTGCTGGTAGAGCACGCGTGCGGCGCCTGGCAGGCCGTCATGGGCCTGGGCCAAGGCGTTAGCGTAGCTGTTTGTGAGCGCTGGGGAAGGCTCAGGGCTGTCGTCGCGCCAAAAGTAATTGCCCAGCCCGAGAACAATGAGCAGGGCCAGACTGATCAGCGTGTAAGTTTGACGCTTGGGCATGCTGAATCCGCGTGTACGGCTGGAGCCAAAAGGGCAGCTTGTGGCAGTGCGCTGTTGGAGTCAAATCGGTTGTCGGCGTGACGCCTGGGGGCGGGCAATTCCAGTCCTGATAAAAAAGCCCCGCAAGCCATGAGCTGCGGGGCAAAGGGTTGGTTTGCAACCAACCAAAGGAGCCGTTGCGTCAGTGCGCCGAGGCGACGGTTTCGGCTTGCCAGCCTCCACCCAGTGCCTTGTAGATGGCGACGACACCGCTATAGAGTTCAACTTCCGCTTGGGCCTGGGCATCTTCGGCGCTGAGCCGTTCACGCTCGGCATCCAGTAGCACCAGGTAGTCCACCGTACCTTCGCGGTAGCGAATGGATGCCAGCTCGGCCGCCTTGCGACTGGCCTCACTTTGGCGCAGCAGCGCAAGCAGGCGTTGCTGGCGCTTGCTGTAGTCGCTGAAGGCATTTTCCGACTCTTCCAGGGCGAGCAACACCTGCTGCTCGTAGCTGGCCAAGGCGCCTTCGGCTTCAGCATTGGCCCCGCGCAAGCGGGCTTTGACGCTGCCCAGGTCGAAGGCTGCCCAGGTAATGCTCGGGCCCAAGGCCCATGCCTGTGCCGCCGAGGAGCCCAGTTGGGAGCCGCGTGCGGCGGTGAAACCGAGAAAACCGCTCAGGCTGACCCGTGGGAACAGGTCGGCGGTTGCCACCCCGACATTCGCGGTCGCCGCCGCCAACTGGCGTTCGGCACTGCGGACGTCCGGGCGGCGCTTGAGCAGCTCGGCAGGATCACCGATCGGCAGCGCCTTGGCGATGGCGGGCAGTTGCGCCGGGGACAGGTCGACGCTCAAGGTGTCCGGACGCTGACCCAGCAGGGTGGCGATACGGTTACGTGCCCGTACCTGTTCTGCCTGCAATTGCGGCACCGTAGCTTCTACTGCGGCCAGACGCGCATCGGCACGCACCACATCCAGCTCATTGCCGACGCCGGCCTCGTTCAGGGTCTGCGTAATGGCCCTGGAGTCCTGCTGGGTTTTCAGGTTGGCCACGGCGATCTTTTCACGCAGCTGGGCGCCGCGCAGTTGGCCGTAGGCATCGACCAGCTCGGCGATCAGGCTGACCTGTAGCTGCTGCAAGTCGGCTTCGGCAGCGTCCTGTTGCGCCTCACTGGCTTCCAGTTGCCGCTGGATACGACCAAACAGATCGAGCTCCCAGGCCATATCCAGGCCCAGGTCATAGCGCTCGCTGTTGACCCGATGGTCGCTCTGGCCTGGAATCTGGCCTTTACCCAGATCACTGCTGGCGCGGCTGGTCACTGTTGGCAGGGCATCGTTGCTGACGTCATCGCGGATCGCCCGCGCGGACTTCAGACGGGCGAACGCCACGCGCAGCTCACGGTTATCGGCCAGCGACTGAGCCACCAGCTGGTTCAGCACCGGGTCATCGAACTGGCGCCACCAGGCTGCTTCAAAACGGTTGCGGTCGAAGGCTTTGGGCGCCTCCGGCTGGTCCGCTGCACTCAGGTGTGCCGCTGCGGTATCGGGTGCGCGGTAGTCTGGCCCGACCGCACAGGCGGCAAGGGCCAGCACCAGCAGGCTGGGCATCAACAGTTTAACGTGGCTCATGCGTGCTGCTCCCGCTGGGCAACCCGGGCCGCCTTGCGGGCCTGGCTGCGTTCGACATAACGACGGATCAAGACAAAGAACACCGGGGTCAGCAACAGGCCGAAGAACGTTACCCCGATCATCCCGGAGAACACCGCGACACCCATGGCATGACGCATTTCAGCACCGGCACCGGAAGAGAACACCAGTGGTACGACACCCATGATGAAGGCGATCGAGGTCATCAGGATTGGCCGCAGACGCAGGCGGCAGGCTTCCAGTACCGCTGCCAGCGGGTCGAGGCCTTCTGCCTGTTTATCCTTGGCGAACTCGACGATCAGAATCGCGTTCTTGCAGGCCAGGCCCACCAACACGATCAGGCCGATCTGGGTGAAGATGTTGTTGTCGCCACCGGACAGGATCACCCCGGTAATGGCCGACAGCAGCGTCATGGGCACGATCAGGATCACGGCCAGTGGCAAGCTCCAGCTTTCGTACTGGGCTGCCAGCACCAGAAAGGCCAGCAGCACACAGAGCGGGAACACGAACAGCGCGGTGTTGCCGGCAAGGATCTGCTGGTAGGTCAGTTCGGTCCATTCGAAGGTCATGCCGTTGGGCAGTTCTTCCTTGAGCAGCTTCTCCATGGCTTTCTCGGCTTGCCCGGAGCTATAGCCTGGCGCTGCGGCACCGTTGATTTCGGCCGTGATAAAGCCGTTGTAGTGCATCACCCGGTCGGGGCCGGCGGTGTCGCTGACCTTGATGAAGGTCGCCAGCGGGATCATCTCGCCTTGGTTGTTGCGCACCTTCAACTGGCCGATCTGCTCGGCATCAAGGCGGAACTGCTGTTCAGCCTGGACGTTAACCTGATAGGTGCGGCCAAAACGGTTGAAGTCGTTGGTGTACAGCGAACCCAGGTAAATCTGCAGGGTGTCGAAGATGTCGTTGATCGCAACGCCATGGGTCTTGGCTTTTTCGCGGTCAATAGCAGCATCGACCTGTGGCACGTTGACCTGGTAGCTGGTGAACAGCCCCGCCAGCTCCGGCACGCCACGGCTCTTGGCGATAATGTTCTGGGTTTCCTTGTACAGCGCTTCATACCCCAGGTTGCCACGGTCCTCGATCTGCAGGCGGAAGCCGCCGATGGTACCCAGGCCCTGTACTGGCGGTGGAGGGAAGATCGCGATGTAGGCGTCCTGGATGTCCGCGAACTGGGCATTCAATGCGGCAGCGATGGCGCCGGCCGACTGGCTGGGGTCCTTGCGCTCATCGAAGGGCTTGAGCGGAGTGAACACGATGCCGCTGTTCGGGCTGTTGGTGAAACCGTTGATCGACAGGCCCGGGAAGGCGACCGAATCGGCAACGCCAGGCTGCTTGAGGGCAATCTCGCTCATCTTCTTGATCACCGCTTCCGTACGGTCAAGGCTGGCCGCATCGGGCAACTGGGCGAAGGCCACCAGGTACTGCTTGTCCTGAGCCGGGACGAAACCAGTCGGCGTCGAGGTAAAGCCCAGCCAGGTCATGACCATCAATCCGCCGTAGACGAACAGAGCAATGCCGCTGCTGCGGATAACCCGTCCCACGGTGCCCACGTAGCTGTGGCTGGCGCGCTCGAAGAAACGGTTGAACGGGGCGAACAACCAGCCGCCCAGCAGGCGTTCAAGTGCCTTGGAGAAACGGTCCTTGGGCGCATGGTGGTCTTTGAGCAGCACCGCTGCCAAGGCTGGCGACAAGGTCAGCGAGTTGAAGGCCGAGATCACGGTGGAAATGGCGATGGTCAGGGCAAACTGCTTGTAGAACTGCCCGGTGAGGCCGGAAATGAACGCCGCCGGTACGAACACCGCGCACAGCACCAGTGCCGTGGCGATGATGGGGCCGGTCACTTCGCCCATGGCGCGCTTGGTGGCTTCCAGCGGGGTGAGGCCAAGGCCAATGTTGCGTTCGACGTTCTCCACCACGACGATGGCGTCGTCCACCACGATCCCGATGGCCAGCACCAGGCCGAACAGCGACAGCGCGTTGAGCGAGAAGCCGAACAGGTGCATGACCGCAAAGGTACCGATCAGCGAAACCGGCACTGCCACCAGCGGAATGATCGAGGCGCGCCAGGTCTGCAGGAACAGGATGACTACCAGTACCACCAGGATCAGCGCTTCAAACAAGGTATGGACGACCGCTTCGATGGAGCCACGGACGAACACGGTCGGGTCATAGACGATGCTGTAGTCCATGCCTTCAGGGAAGTTCTGCTTCAGCTCGTTCATCTTGGCCCGCACTTCATCGGAGATCTCGATGGCGTTCGAACCTGGACGCTGGAAGATCGGGATGGCGACGGCGGGTTGGTTGTTCAACAGCGAGCGTAGCGCGTACTGGCTTGAACCGAGCTCGACCCGGGCGATGTCTTTCAGGCGAGTGATTTCGCCGTCGGCACCGGAACGGATGATGATGTTCTCGAACTCTTCTTCGCTGACCAGACGGCCTTGGGTGTTGACCGACAGCTGGAAGCTGGTGGTGCCCGGTGCGGGTGGCGCACCCAGTTGCCCTGCGGCAACCTGACGGTTTTGCTCACGGATTGCTGCCACCACATCGCTGGCGGTCAGGTTGCGCGATGCGGTCTTGTTCGGGTCGAGCCAGACCCGCAGCGAATAGTCGCCCATACCGAACAACTGTACGTCGCCGACACCGCCCAGGCGTGCCAGCTCGTCCTTGATGTTGAGGATCGCGTAGTTGGACAGGTAGAGCATGTCATAGCGGTTATCCGGCGAGGTCAAGTGCACGACCATGGTCAGGTCGGGCGAGGCCTTGTCGACGGTGATGCCGATCCGCGTCACTTCTTCGGGCAGTTTCGGCTGGGTTCGGGTCACGCGGTTCTGCACCTGCACTTGCGCGTTGTCCAGGTCGGTGCCCAGGGCGAAAGTGATGGTCAGGGTCAGCTTGCCGTCGGCGGTGGACTGCGAGGACATGTACAGCATGTTCTCCACACCGGTGATGGCCTGCTCCAGTGGCGCGGCGACGGTTTCACCAATGACCTTGGGGTTGGCGCCCGGGAAGTTGGCGCGCACTACCACCGTCGGTGGTACCACTTCCGGGTACTCGCTGATCGGCAGTTGGAACAGCGAAATGCTGCCAGCGATCAAGATCAGCAGTGACAGCACTGCGGCGAAGATCGGCCGAGTGATAAAAAACTTGGAAAAATTCATCGGTGGTGTCCCTTAACCGCGTGGTGCCTGGTTACTGGCGAGCTTGACCGTGGTGTTGCCCATCGGTTTGCCCTGGGTGCTGGCTTCAAGTGCCTGACGTTGCCGGGCGAGGGCGGCCAAGGTCGCTTCGCTGGCCATCGGTGTGTCCTGCGGGGTGACTGGCGAGCCAGGGCGAACCCGCTGCAGGCCCTTGACCACGATGCGCTCGTCTTTGTTCAGGCCGCTACGAACGATGCGCAGGCCTTCCAGCTTCGGTCCCAGTTCGACCGCGCGATAATCGGCCTTGTTGTCCTTGTCCATCACCAGCACGAACTTCTTGCCCAGGTCGGTACCGACGGCTTCGTCGTTGATCAATACCGCGGAGTAAGTGGCACTGCCGACCAGCTTCAGGCGTGCATACAGCCCAGGGGTGAATTGCCCGTCGCGGTTGTCGAACACGGCACGGCCGCGGATGGTGCCGGTCTTGGGGTTGACCTGGTTGTCGACGAAGTTCATCTGCCCCAGGTGTGGGTTGCCCTGTTCATTGGATAGGCCGAGGTACACTGGGGTGCTCTGGCCACGCTGACCATCGCGGGCCAATTGGCTGTATTTGAGGTAGACCCGCTCGTCGGCATCGAAGTAGGCATACACCTTGTCGGTGGAGACCACACTGGTCAGCGGCGTCACATCGGCGCTGACAATGTTGCCTGCGGTGTACTGGGCGCGGCTGACGCGACCGCTGATGGGGGCGGTGACACGGGTGAAGCTCAGGTTCAACCGGGCCAGGTCCAGTTGCGCCTGAATTGCCGCGACGCCGGCGCGTGCTTCGGCAGCGGCGCTGGTGCGCGACTCGGCCAGCTCGGCGGAAATCGCATTGCTGCTGCGCAGGCGCTCGCCACGTTCGGCTTCGTTGGCGCTGCGGGTAGCGGTGGCACGGGCTTGCTGCAGTTGTGCCTCAAGGCGGCGGACTTCTGCCTGGAACGGGCGCGGGTCGATCTGGAACAGCAGGTCGCCTTTCTTCACCTGAGCGCCTTCGGTAAAGGCCACCTGATCGATCTGCCCGGAGACACGAGGCCGAACCTCTACGGTTTCCGGCGCTTCCAGCCGGCCGGTGAATTCGTCCCATTCATTGACAGGCTGCTCCAGCACCTTGGCCACACTGACCGTGGGCGCGCTGGGTGCCTGTACGGCTTCAGGGGTACGGCCGCAGGCACTCATGACCAGAAGTGCCAAAGCGGCGAGGGGATAACGCAAGGGTTTGAGTGACTGCTCCATGGAGAGAATCCGCCAATTATTGAAAGTGGGCGAATTCTGCGTGCTAGAGCGGTCAACAACGAATCGAACGAGGCGAAGGTAACTATCACTGGGAATGATGGATGGTGCTGGATCCCTATCATCAGTATCAGCGATAGGCGTCGCCTGGCCCGTCCAGGGGCGCGTGGTTGGGCATCAGGCCTGCTGGCGGGTCGCTGCTAGAACGATCTCGCGGATGCACACGCCTTGGGGCTGGCCATAGGCGTAGTCGATGGCATTGGCGACGTCGTCGGCCGAGAGCACCACGCCACCCATGTCCTGTTTCCAGGCGTGGTAACCGGTCTTTATGGTTTCGTCGGTGGTGTGGCTGAGCAGTTCGGTTTCCACCGCGCCCGGCTCAATGGTGATGACCCGGACGTTGTGCGGGGCCAACTCTTCACGCAGGTTTTCCGAAAGGCCTGTGACGGCAAACTTGGTGCCGACGTAGGCCACGTGGTTGGAGAAGGTTTTGCGCCCGGCGACGGAGCTGACGTTGATGATGGTGCCGTGTTTGCGCGCTACCATGCCACGGGCTACGGCGAGGATGCCGTTGAGCAGGCCACGTACGTTGATGTCCAGCATCTGGTCCCATTCCGATGGGTCCTGTCGGGTGATATCGCCCAGCAGCATGACTCCGGCATTGTTGATGATGGCATCCGCCGGGCCGAACTGTTGCTCGGCCTGAGCGACCGCGTCGAGCAACGCGGCGCGGTGGGTTACATCCACTGATACCGCCAGGGTGTCAGGCAGGTTCAGTGCCAGCATGGGTTCCAGGCGACGAGCCAGCAGTAACAACGGGTGTCCACGACGGGAGAGCAGTCGGGCGGTGGCTTGGCCAATACCGGAACTGGCGCCGGTGATGACAATGAGGGGCTTGCCGGTAGTCGTCATGAAAGGTGCTCCTGGGATCGAAATATTTGATGGCTTGAGGTGGGCGAAACTATAGATTTCTCTAGAGAGCCTGAAAAATGGATTATTCTTCTTCCTGCCATCGGCTTTTGTTATGGGTTAGCAATGGACTACCGCCAGCTTCGTGCTTTTATCGCCGTTTTTGAGGCGCGCAACATCACGGTTGCTGCGCAGCGTATCCACCTCAGCCAGCCGGCACTTTCCGCGAGCATCAAGCTGTTGGAAGACGCCTTGGGTACCCCATTGTTCGTGCGCCAGGCGCGCGGCGTGGAGGTCACCGAAGATGCTCGCGCGCTTTACCCGCAGGCCAGACGCATGGTGGCGGACGTCGACAGTCTGGCCCGACAATTTCGCGAGAAGCGTCACCGTGTGCTGCTGCAGGTCGGCGTGGAGCAGGACATTGCCCAGTGTTACGTTCAGGCGCTGATTCGCGGCGCGAGTCAAGTCGTTCCCGGCGTGTTACTGGGGCTACTGGAGGGCTGTGAAGGGGATGCGCGGCTGGCGAGCGAGGAACTGCGTTGTGAAGACGAACTGTTCTTGCCGTTGTGGAGCGAGCCTTATGTACTGGCGCTGCCAATGGACTACAGCCAGGCAGAGGGTGAGTCGACCGTCGACCCTGCACTGGAGCAGGCAGCCTGGATCACATGCCCAGGCCATGCCAGTCATCAGCGCTTGCTGCCCTTGTATGGCGCAGGCGCCATCACGCCTGAAGCCCAGGCCGGCTCCTTCAGGCTGGCACTGGCCTTGGTCGCTGCCGGTCAGGGCATCGCGGTGGTACCAAAGTCCTTGGCCGAAGAGCAGCCTGAAGTTCTCGTGCGGTCATTGCCCATGCTTGATCTCAAGCGCCGCATTGGCCTGTGCTATTCAGCCCAGGCGCTGGGCAACCCGGCCTTGGTGCAACTGCGTGATGCCATGCGTTGACCGCCGGGCGTTAGCCAGTAATTCGACGGTCTTTTGTTGATGACCTGCTTTACCGCAGCAGAGATTAGCAAGCCGATCACACGATCATCATAGGTGTGACGGCCTTCCTCGCTCGACGCAGAAGCCGACCACAGCTCGGTGCCGGTCTTGAGGTTCACTCGCCTGGCTTGGGACTGTCACAACCGTTGCGCTATTCAATACCGTGTAGCGGCTTCCGTATGCCTTCACGGTGACATACAAGGCCGCATCGGCACCGAAGATTTCCTGCAACCTGGCCGTCTATATCTGGTGGATATCACCGGGTTTCGTCATCCCATTCTGACGCAAGGTTTCATCCACCAGTGCCACTGGCAGGACGTAGTAACCGGCCTCGGCCAGCGGAAAGGTGAGCTGGGTCTTCATATCGATGGCGGTCAGGGTTCCAAGGTTCTCCTTCAGGCGATGCGGCTTCGCCGTGCCTGGTAATTGAGACAATCCATGGATTCTGCGCCAGCAGATCATGCTCCGGCCCACGCCAGAACAGCGAGCACTCGCTCTGTATCGCCGTCAGCGGTTGAACTGCATAGGCACGCCGGTTTCCAAGTTTTCGCTTTTGCATTTCAGATCTCCCGGCTTGGGCGATCAGATTTGAGCTCGTGGGTAAAAAGTTGGCTCAGTGCAATACCGCTGCGAAAAGACAAAGCGAGCAAGCGGGTGCGGACTAGATGGGTAAATCAGCAATGACTTATGAGTGAAACTCATTATTCAAGCGGTGGCGCGTGATGTCAGTGCGCCTGTCAAGATCGAGGAAATGACCACTTCATAGCGTGGGATGTTGTGCGTGTTGCAATGCGTCCCACAGTAGTTTTGCAGGGGCGGAAAGCTGGACACCCTGGCGAGTCACTATTGAGTAAGGCTCGCTGCGCGAAATCAATATCAGTGGCAGCGATACCAGTACGCCCATTTCGCTTGCGGCATCGGCGACTTCCTCTGGCATCAGGGCGACCAGATTCTGGTCCTGCTGCAGCAACATCAGCGTTGTGAAGGTTGAGGCTGTTTCCAGAGGGAATCTGGGGAACTCTAGCCCTGCTTCGCTGAACTCACGTTCAAGTACCAGGCGCATCGGCATGTTCGCCGGGTAGACGATCCAGCGGTAGTCGTTGAGTTGCGTCAGTTCCAGTGAGTCAGCGTTGGCCAGTGGATGCCTGGGACTACTCACAACCCTCAACTGTTCCCGGTACAGCGGCAGGCAGTCGTAGGCTTCCGGGCGCTGACTAACACTGGTTCGGCAAACTGCAAGATCCAGTCGACCTTGGTCGATCAGGGCGAGCAGTCGGGCGCTGGTGTCTTCGATGATTTCCACCGATAGCTCCGGTTGGCTCTGGCGCAGGCGCGCCAGGCTACTGACCAGCAACGGTACTGCCCCCATGATGATTCCGACAGAGATCCGTCCTCCCTGACCTTGAAGGATGCCGATCATTTCCTCACGTAAATGTGCCAGGTCGCTATGGATCAATCGCGCGTAGCGAACGGCGCAGCGCCCTAGATCATTGGCCTCCAGGCCTTGGCTGGTGCGAGTGAATAGCCGCGTGCCAAAGGCCGATTCAATTTCATTGAGTGCCTTGGTCGCACCAGGCTGGGTAATCGACACCTGTTCAGCAGCCTTGTGCAATGAGCCGTGTTCATCCAGAGCGATAAGCAGCCGCAACTGTTTCAGGCGCAAACGGGAAATCAAGGAGGGGAGAGAAGCAATCATGGGGATGAGGGAAAGTTATCGCTTGATCAGTGGCTCTCATTAGGCAGGCTGCGGCCGGATTCGTAAAGTGCGGTCAGCAAATTCTTTCCCCAATACAAAGGGTCACGGTCATGCGACTGATTCAATTCGAGACGGTTACCGGTGTACGTTCGGTCGGTATCGTTGAAGGCGAGCAGATTCAAGTAGTGCACGGCACAGCCAGCACCCGAGAGCTGGCCCTGGCAGCTATTTCCGAGGGGCGCGGCCTTGAAGCCGAAGTACTGGCCCGAGGCAGTTCCCCCGGCCCGCTGTACCGTGAACTGCTGGAGGCCGGTCGCGTCCTGCCGCCGCTGGACCATGAAGACCCTGCTCACTGCCTGATCAGCGGCACAGGATTGACCCACCTGGGCAGTGCAGCGACCCGCGACAAGATGCACCAGCAGAAGGCGCAGGACGAGTCGCTAATGACCGACACCCTTCGGATGTTCAAATGGGGCCTGGAAGGCGGTAAACCTGGCGCGGGCCAAGTCGGTTCACAGCCTGAATGGTTCTACAAGGGTGATGGCAGCATCGTAGTACGTCCCGGCGCAGACTTTTTGGTGCCGGCTTTCGCTGAGGATGCCGGCGAGGAGCCGGAGCTGGTCGGCCTCTATGTGATCGGAGCTGACGGTCGACCCTATCGCCTGGGCTATGCCTTGGGCAACGAATTCTCCGACCACGTAGTTGAGCGTCGCAGCTATCTGTACCTGGCGCACTCCAAACTACGCATGTGCGCCTATGGTCCTGAGCTGCGGGTCGGCGATTTGCCGGCGAACCTGTGTGGTTTCAGCCGCATCCACCGCGATGGTGAGGTGTTATGGGAAAAGGCGTTCCTCAGTGGCGAAGAGAACATGTGCCACAGTTTGGAAAACCTCGAGTTTCACCATTTCAAGTATCGGCAGTTTCTCCGGCCGGGGGACGTACATGCGCATTTTTTCGGCACCGCAACGTTGTCGTTCGCCGATGCTATCAAGGCGCAGCCGGGGGATACCTTCGAGATAGCGATGAGCGAATTTGGCGCGCCATTGCGCAACGGCATTGCGATCGACGCCGAGCCGCTGGCCCCGGGGGCGATCACCTCGCTGTGAATGGGTGTATTAGGGGCTTCGGCCCGGTCTCGCAATAAGCTTACGGAGCAGAGAATGACCGTCATAACCGGTTGGAACTATATCGCAGGCGTCAGAAGCGCCGCAGGCAGTATTACCCTACAAAGCTACGACGCAACGTCAGGCCAGGCATTACCTTTCTGTTTCCATCAAGCCACCCAGGCCGAAGTGGATGCCGCTGCCCAAGCTGCTCAGACGGCTTATCCGGTTTATCGCAATCTATCGGCGACTCGCCGGGCGGAATTTCTTGAGGCCATCGCCGACGAGATCGATGGGCTGGGTGATGATTTCGTTGCGCTAGTCTGCCAGGAAACGGCTCTGGCCACGGGCCGCATTCAGAGCGAGCGTGGGCGGACTAGCGGGCAGATGCGTCTGTTTGCCAAGGTGTTGCGTCGCGGCGACTTCTACGGCGCACGGATCGATCGTGCGTTGCCGGATCGCCAACCGCTACCGCGTCCAGACCTGCGCCAGTATCGCATCGGTCTTGGCCCGGTGGCGGTGTTCGGAGCCAGTAATTTCCCGCTGGCTTTCTCCACAGCCGGTGGTGATACCGCTGCTGCCTTGGCGGCAGGTTGCCCAGTCGTGTTCAAGGCCCACAGCGGGCACATGGCGACTGCCGAATGGGTCGCAGATGCCATTACTCGCGCCGCGAAGAAAACCGAGATGCCGGCGGGTGTATTCAATATGATTTATGGGAGTGGTGTGGGTGAATGGCTCGTCAAGCATCCAGCGATCCAGGCAGTCGGCTTCACCGGTTCTCTTGGTGGTGGTCGGGCGCTGTGCGACATGGCCGCGGCACGGCCACAGCCGATTCCTGTGTTTGCCGAGATGTCGAGTATCAACCCGATGCTGTTGTTACCGGAAGCAATCAAGGTGCGTGGCGACAGGATTGCCAGCGAGCTCGCCGCCTCAGTGGTGCTCGGCGCCGGTCAGTTCTGTACCAACCCTGGCCTGGTGATCGGCATTCGCTCGCTTGAGTTCAGCGCGTTTCTCGAACGCTTCACCGCGTTGATGAATGATCAGCCGGCGCAAACCTTGCTCAACGCCAGTGGTTTGAGCAGTTACAGCCGTGGGCTCGACAACCTCCATGATCATGCTGGTATTACCCACCTGGCGGGTTCACCACAGGTCGGCAAACAAGCACATGCCCAAGTATTCAAGGCCGATGTCAGCTTGTTGTTGAGCGGTGATGCCTTGCTACAGGAAGAAGTCTTTGGTCCAACGACTATTGTCGTCGAAGTGGCCGACAAGGCCGAGTTGGTCCAGGCGCTGCATGGTCTGCGCGGTCAACTTACCGCCACATTGATTGCAGAACCCGGCGATCTCGAGACTTATGGCGATCTGCTAGCCCTGCTTGAGCAGAAGGCCGGGCGTCTATTGCTCAACGGTTATCCGACGGGGGTCGAGGTGTGCGACGCGATGGTGCATGGCGGCCCTTATCCAGCAACGTCCGATCCTCGCGGCTCCTCGGTTGGCACCTTGGCTATCGAGCGCTTCCTGCGCCCTGTGTGCTATCAGAACTACCCGGACGCTTTGCTGCCGGATGCGCTGAAAAACGCTAACCCATCAGGTATCCAGCGTCTGGTGGACGGTGTGAGTTCCTGTGTTGCCTTGGGCTGAGCCTGGCGTGCGGTAGGTCAAAGGTCGACCGGTATTTCCGGTCGGCCTTTTTTCTGGGTAACACCCCTCAGCCGAGCTGACGGAAGATCTTGCCTGGATTCATCTGGTTGAGCGGGTCGAGTGCCTGTTTGATTGCACGCATGGTGTCGATAGCGACCTGACCGTGCTCCTCTACCAGAAAGTCGATTTTGTGCAGGCCAACGCCGTGCTCGCCAGTGCACGTGCCGCCTGCCGCCAGCGCCCGATGGACGATGGCGTGGTTGAGGCGTTCGGCTTCGGCCAGTTCCGCGGGGTTATTGGGGTCCAGTAACAGGCAGACGTGGAAGTTGCCGTCGCCGACATGTCCGAATATGGGGGCTGGCAGGTAAGACTGACGCAGGTCCTGTTCGGTAGCGCTTACGCAGTCGGCGAGTTTCGATAGCGGAACGCAGACATCTGTGGACAGCGCCCGGCAACCTGGCTTGAGCTGTAAAAAGGCGAACAGTGCGTTGTGGCGTGCACTCCACAGGCGGTTGCGCTCTTCCTGTTGGGTCGCCCATTTAAAGTCCATCCCGCCATTGCTGGCGGCCAGGTCCTGCACCGTTTTCGCTTGTTCGGCAACACTGGCTGCGTTGCCGTGGAACTCCAGGAACAGTGTTGGAGACTCCTGCAGCGTCAGCTTGGAATAGTGGTTCAGTGCCTGGATCGCCAAGCGGTCAACCAGCTCGGCTCGGGCTACCGCAATGCCTAGCTGGATGGTTTCAATCACGGTTTGTACCGCGCCCTCGACCGAATCGAAACTGCACACCGCAGCGCTGATCGCTTCTGGCTGCGGATGCAGTTTCAAGGTGACTTCGCTGATCACCCCAAGCGTGCCTTCACTGCCGATGAACAGCCGAGCGAGGTCGTAGCCAGCGGAAGATTTCTTTGCCTTCGAACCGCTGCGCAGTAGCCGCCCGTCGGCCAGCACGGCGTTCAGGCCGAGCACGTTCTCGCGCATGGTGCCGTAGCGCACCGCGTTGGTCCCTGAGGCACGGGTGGCGCACATGCCGCCGATGCTGGCGTCTGCACCAGGATCTATGGGGAAGAACAGGCCGCTGGTACGCAGGTATTCATTCAATGCCTTGCGGGTGATACCTGGCTGCACGGTGATGCTCAGGTCTTCGGGCTGGAATGAGAGCACCTGGTCCATCCGTGAAACATCGAGACTGATACCTCCCTGCACGGCCAACAGGTGGCCCTCCAGGGACGAGCCGCTGCCGTACGGGATCACGGGTACTCGGTGTTCATGGCATAGCTTCAGGATAGCGCTGATGTCTTCGACACTGTGTGCGTAGGCCACGGCATCGGGCAAGACCGGGTCATACAAGGACTCGTCGCGACCGTGATGTTCACGCACCGCTTGGGCGGTGCTGAAGCGCTCGCCAAGCAGGTTGTCGAGGGCGTCGCGCAAGGGTTGGGGCAGAGGCTGGGATGAGGTCATGACAGGGCTCCTGTAGGGGAAGGTCGGTTCGCCCGGCGCGACCGCGACCCATTCCCCACCGGCTACAGCGGGGTCAGGACATTCATCACGGTATCGAGGGCGACACGGGTGTCGTCGAGTTGTACCAGCGAGGCATGCCGGGCGCCGAGGGCGTCGCGGTTCTTGATCGCGGTAAGGATTGCCTTGTGCCGCGGCAGGCTCAGTTGCTGGGTGTTGGGGCGTCGGTTGGTAACATTGATCGACTCGCGCAGCGGTAGCGAAAGCATGTTGCACATGTAGGCGAGTAGGTCGTTGTGGGTTGCTTCTGCGATCGCACGGTGGAAGTCCAGGTCCGGCTGTAACAGGTCCTTGCGGGTCTGGGCTGCCTCCATGCGTTGGTAGGCTTCTTCGATGATTGCGATGTCGGCATCGGTCGCGGTGGTCGCTGCCATCGCGGCGATCTCGGGCTCGAGGATCCGTCGCACGCCTGCCAGGGTGTGGAAGAACTCGCTGTGAGGCGTTGACTGCATCAGCCAGAACAGTACGTCTGGGTCGAGCAGGTGCCATTCGACACGCGGGCGCACCACCGTACCGACCCGCGGCTTGGAGTAGACCAGGCCTTTGGCACTGAGCACGCGAGTCGCCTCGCGCAGTACCGGCCGACTGACCTGGTATTCCTCGCACAGTGTTGCCTCCAATGGCAGCTTCTCTTCCGGCTTGAAACGGCCGGAAACGATGTGCATGCCCAGCTCCTGGACGATACGGGCATGCATGCTTTTGCGTGGTGTGGGCGTCTGGTAATTCATGACGGAGACGTTGCTCTGGCGAAATGCCGTCCATCATAGCATCGCTCTCGGATCGATTTGGCTCCATGGGGCGATCCCGAGAGTTGCACCCACCCTTACTTCAACGGGATTGTGTAGGCCAGGATCAAGCGGTTCTCGTCGATATCTGCACCAAAACTGGAGCGCACCATCGCGTTACGCCAACGCACGGCGAGGTTCTTCAAGGGCCCGCTCTGCAGGACGTAGGTGATGTCCAGGTCGCGCTCCCACTCGTGACCTTCGCCGCCTTTGGCCAGCTTGACGTTGTCGCCACTGACATAGCGGGCGAAGGTAGTCAGCCCCGGTATACCGAGTGCGGCGAAGTTGTAATCGTAGCGTGCCTGCCAGGAGCGCTCGCCGGCGAAGATGAAGTTACGCACCTGAATATCATTGACCAGTGGCGTGCTGGCGCCGGACAGCAACAGGGCATCGTTGTCGCCGTACATGCGCTGGTAACCCGCGCTGATGGTGTGACCGCCGTAACCGGCGCCGAACAGGCTGGTGAGGGATTTGTTGTCGAGCGTGCCTGCTCGGGCGCTGCCGTCATCTTCACCAGTGAACAGGCCAACGTTGGCAGAAAGGCTCCAATCGCCAAGCTTCTGTTTGTGGACAAGGTTGTAGAAACGCTGCTGGTAGATGTTCTCAAGCTGTGATTGCCATAGGCCAATCATGGTTCGTTCGGCGTTGAAACGGTATTCAGCACCGGCATAATTGAAGCGGTCTGAGGTCACACCGGCGATGCCATTGGCCGCGAGATCCGCGTGACCCGACTCGTTGCGCTGGCTGGCAGAGCGAAATTGGCCGGTGTAGAGCGTTAGTCCCTCTAACTCACGTGAGGTCAGCATGCCGCCTTGATAGCTTTGAGGCAGCAGGCGGGCGTCATTGCGCATCGCAATTGGCAGTTCCGGAAACAGTTCGCCTACCTTGAGTTCGGTCTTTGAGAGACGAATCTTGCCCACCGCGCCGGCGCGCGAGAATTCGTCGGCAGAGGAGCCGTCGTCCTGGGTCGGCAACAGTCCGCTGTTCGAGCGTCCAGGACCGCTGTCGAGCTTGACCCCGAGCATACCAACAATATCCACACCCACGCCTACGGTGCCCTGGGTGTAGCCCGATTGAGCCTGGAGCAGAAACCCTTGGGCCCACTCCTCCTGTTTCGACTGGGCAGCACTGTCCTGGCGAAAGTCTCGATTGAAGTAGAAGTTGCGGGCAAGAATGTTGGCCGTGGCATCTTCTACAAAGCCATGCTCCTCGGCATGTGCGCTCCATGCCGCCGCGGACAGTGGCACGACCATGCAGGCGGCCAGCAGTTGCGCCGGTGACAGAGCGAAGGGGTTGGCGTTGATACGGGTCATTATTGTTGTACTCCCGATGTAGTGGATTCCCTGAAGGGAAGTAGGGCCGTTGTTGGACTGGGTAACAGTTGTTTCGGGCGAGCGGCTGTGTCCCGTTTGAGCAGGATTCGCAAATGTCTGGGGAAGCGAGCGCCAGCGAGTGCTGGCGCTCATGTTGAGATCAGTGCGAGTGACGCGGTACTTCCGAACCGCGACAGCCAACCAGGAAGTCGAAGTCGCAGCCTTGATCGGCCTGCAGCACATGATCGACATACAGGCGGCTGTAGCCGCTGGAGAAAATTTTGGCGCTTGTGTCGGGGTTGAGATCGCTTAGTCGCGCCTGCAATTCCTCGTCGCTGATGTCCAGATGCAGGCGACCACCCGCACAGTCGAGCTCGATAAAGTCACCATTGCGTACGGCCGCCAGTGGTCCACCCGCGGCTGCTTCCGGGGCGACGTGGAGCACCACGGTGCCGTAGGCGGTGCCGCTCATGCGCGCATCGGACAGGCGCACCATGTCTGTTACGCCCTTGGCCAGGACTTTGGGGGGCAAGCCCATGTTGCCGACTTCGGCCATCCCAGGATAACCCTTGGGGCCTGCGTTTTTCAGGACAAGGACGCAGGTTTCGTCAACATCCAGATCCGGGTCGGCAATGCGCGCCTTGTAGTCGTCGAAGTTCTCGAAGACCACTGCACGCCCGCGATGCTGCATAAGCTCGGGGGTCGCTGCCGAAGGCTTGAGAACCGCGCCGCGGGGTGACAGATTGCCACGCAAGATGCAAAGCCCACCGTCGGCCACCAGCGGGTTGTCGATCTGGCGGATCACTTCATCGTTGTACTGTGGCGAGGCCTGGCAGTTTTTCCATAGGCTTTGGCCGTTGGCAGTCAGGGCGTCGGGGTTAGGGAGCAGGCCGGATTCGCCAAGACGACGGATCACCGCTGGCAGGCCACCCGCGTAGTAGAACTCTTCCATTAGAAAACGACCGGAAGGCTGCATGTCGACGATGGTGGGTGTACCGCGACCAATGCGAGTCCAGTCCTCCAGATCCAGTTCGACGCCGATGCGCCCGGCAATGGCCTTCAGGTGAATCACTGCGTTGGTCGAGCCGCCGATGGCGGCGTTGACTTTGATGGCGTTCTCGAACGCAGCTTTGGTGAGAATCTTCGACAAACGCAGGTCCTCATGGACCATGTCGACGATACGCATGCCCGACAGGTGCGCCAGGACGTAGCGGCGAGAGTCAACGGCCGGGATCGCTGCGTTGTGCGGAAGTGAGGTGCCTAGGGCCTCGGCCATGCAGGCCATGGTAGAGGCGGTACCCATGGTGTTGCAGGTCCCGGCCGAGCGTGACATACCTGCTTCGGCGGAAAGGAATTCATCAAGGCTGATCTGCCCGCCCTTGTAGGCTTCGTGCATCTGCCAGACCACAGTACCGGACCCGATATCCTTGCCTTTGTGCTTGCCGTTGAGCATCGGGCCACCGGTGACGACGATCGCTGGAACGTCGCAACTGGCTGCGCCCATCAGAAGGGCCGGGGTGGTCTTATCGCAACCGGCGAGCAGGACCACGGCATCTACCGGGTTTCCTCGAATGGCTTCTTCCACATCCATGCTGGCCAGGTTTCGGGTGAGCATGGCAGTAGGGCGCAGGTTCGATTCGCCGCTGGAGAACACCGGGAACTCGACAGGGAAGCCTCCGGCCTCAAGTACGCCTTTCTTTACGTGTTCGGCGATTTTGCGGAAATGCGCGTTGCAGGGCGTCAGTTCTGACCAGGTGTTACAGATGCCGATGATGGGCTTGCCCTGGAATTCGTGATCCGGGATACCCTGATTTTTCATCCAACTGCGGTACATGAAACCGTTCTTGTCGGCCGTACCGAACCATTGTGCGGAACGAAGCGGAGTTTTTTTATCTGTCATGGCGCGGTCAGCTCTTATTGTATGACTAATTGGAGGATGTTCCGCTGAATTTACCCGATAAAAAGCCATTTTGAAATCGTTGCGCACAAAATAGTATTACTATATTGTCTCGGTCACTTGGCCGGGATCGGTGCGCCACTGCCGCTTCGACTGGTCGGGGTCAACAAATCCATAACAAAAACAATTTGGAGAAGACTATGAGTCCGGAAGCTCGGATCATTCGCACGCTCACGCTCAGGTTGATTCCCTTCCTGATCCTGTTGTACCTCGTTGCCTTCATCGACCGCTCCGCGGTCGGCTTCGCCAAATTGCACATGAATGCCGATATAGGCCTGAGTGACATGGCTTATGGTTTTGGTGCAGGCCTGTTCTTCATTGGCTACTTTATGTTCGAGGTGCCGAGCAATCTGTTGCTGGAACGTTTCGGTGCGCGTCGTTGGTTTGCCCGCATACTCATCACGTGGGGTGCGATCACGGTGGGCATGGCGTTTGTACAGGGCTCCTACAGCTTCTATGTGATGCGCTTTTTGCTGGGTGCAGCCGAAGCCGGGTTTTTCCCGGGTGTGCTGTACTACATCACCCGTTGGTTCCCTGTACGTAACCGCGGCAAGGTGCTGGGCTTCTTTATTCTTTCCCAGCCCATTGCGCTGATGGTTACCGGGCCACTGGCCGGCTGGCTGTTGGGCATGAATGGCA
This sequence comes from Pseudomonas sp. AL 58, assembly GCF_036348395.1. Classification (NCBI taxonomy): domain Bacteria; kingdom Pseudomonadati; phylum Pseudomonadota; class Gammaproteobacteria; order Pseudomonadales; family Pseudomonadaceae; genus Pseudomonas; species Pseudomonas sp. AL 58. The sequence continues at coordinate 330,006 of NZ_JAZBQR010000005.1, read as the reverse complement.
TTCTCGGTCTGGCCGGCTGGCAGTGGCTGTTCATTACCATCGGCATTCCGGCGATCGCGCTGGCCTGGCCAACGCTGAAGTTCCTTCCTGACACCCCCAAGGATGCGCGCTGGCTGGCGGATGCTGATCGCCAATGGCTGCTCGGTGAACTGGAAAAAGACCGCAAGGAGTACGGCCAGACCGAGCACACCAATCCATTGCGTGCCCTGACCGATCGCCGTGTACTGATCCTGGCCCTGTTATACCTTCCAAGCACCCTGAGCACTTATGGCCTGAGCCTGTGGCTGCCGACCCTGGTGCATCAGTTCGGCGGCAGCGACCTGACGACGGGCTTCATCTCAGCGATTCCATACATCTTCGGTGTTATTGGCCTGCTGATCATCCCGCGCAGCTCCGACCGTTTGAATGATCGCTATGGGCATCTCACGGTGCTTTATATCCTTGGCGCCACAGGCTTGTTCCTCAGCGCATGGCTGAGCTTGCCAAGCCTGCAGCTGGCGGCTCTGTGCCTGACGGCCTTCAGTCTGTTCTCGGTAACAGCAATCTTCTGGGTGCTGCCGGGGCGCTTCCTGTCCGGTGCCACGGCCGCTGCGGGGATCGCGTTGATCAACTCGTTCGGCAACCTGGGCGGTTACATCGGTCCGTTCGGTATCGGTGCCTTGAAGGAGTACACCGGCTCTTTGTCCTCCGGCCTGTATTTCCTTTCGGCGGTGATGCTCAGTGGTGTGGTGTTGACCTACATCGTTTACACAAAACTGGAAAAGAAAGCCTCGCTCGCGCGTAACGCTGCGCTCGGACAGGCATCCTGATTGCTCAGGTGGGCAGGGATGCCCGCCGTTCTGGAGTACTTGCATGACTAGAAAACTCAAAGTCGCCATCGTCGGCTCGGGCAACATCGGAACTGATCTGATGATCAAGGTCCTGCGTAACAGTCAGCACCTTGAAATGGCTGCCATGGTGGGCATTGACCCGGCGTCCGACGGGCTGGCCCGCGCCCAGCGCATGGGGGTTGCCACCACCCATGAAGGGGTCGAAGGGCTGACCCGCATGGATGTGTTCAAGGACATCGACTTTGTCTTTGACGCCACCTCAGCTGGCGCCCACGTGAAGAACGATGCTTTCCTGCGTTCGATTAAACCGGGTATCCGCCTGATCGACCTGACCCCGGCCGCCATCGGCCCGTACTGTGTGCCAGTGGTCAACCTGGAACAGAATCTTGCCCAGCTCAATGTGAACATGGTCACCTGTGGTGGCCAGGCGACCATCCCGATGGTCGCAGCAGTATCGCGGGTGGCCAAGGTGCATTATGCAGAGATTGTCGCCTCAATCGCGAGCAAGTCGGCCGGCCCTGGCACCCGTGCTAACATCGACGAATTCACTGAGACCACATCCAAGGCCATTGAAGTGATTGGAGGCGCTGGCAAGGGCAAGGCGATCATCGTCATGAACCCGGCCGAACCGCCTCTGATGATGCGTGACACAGTATTCGTCCTGTCCGAAGCTGCCGATCAGGGGCAGATCGAAGCGTCTGTCGAAGAAACTGTTGCAGCGGTGCAGGCCTATGTGCCGGGCTATCGCCTCAAGCAGAAAGTGCAGTTCGACGTTATCCCGGAGAACGCGCCCCTGAAAATTCCCGGCCTGGGTACATTTTCCGGTCTGAAGACCTCGATTTTTCTGGAAGTCGAAGGCGCCGCCCATTACCTGCCAGCCTACGCTGGCAACCTCGACATCATGACCTCAGCGGCCCTGGCCACCGCCGAGCGCATGGCGCTGTCGATGCTGAATGCTTGAGGACAAACGCCATGACGTTCAACCCTGCGAAAAAGCTCTACATTTCAGACGTGACGTTGCGTGACGGCAGCCATGCCGTTCGCCATCAGTATTCGATCCAGAATGTCCAGGACATCGCCCGTGCGCTGGACAAGGCAAAAGTCGATTCGATCGAGGTCGCCCACGGTGACGGCCTGCAGGGCTCTAGCTTCAACTACGGCTTTGCCGCTCACACCGATCTAGAGTGGATCGAAGCCGTGGCGGATGTGATCAGCCATGCAAAAATCACTACGTTGCTGCTGCCCGGTATCGGTAGCGTGCATGACCTCAAGGCTGCCTACGACGCTGGCGCCCGGGTGGTTCGCGTGGCGACCCATTGCACCGAAGCGGACGTGGCCAAGCAACATATCGGTTACGCTCGCGAATTGGGCATGGACACTGTCGGTTTCCTGATGATGAGCCACATGCTCGCCCCCGAACAGTTGGCGCAACAGGCAAAGCTGATGGAAAGCTACGGCGCTACTTGCGTGTACATGGCCGATTCTGGCGGTGCAATGAACATGCAGGATGTGCGCGAACGGTTCCGCGCCTTCAAGGCTGTGCTAAAGCCGGAGACCGAAACCGGCATGCACGCGCACCACAACTTGAGCCTTGGCGTGGCAAACTCGATCACTGCGGTGGAAGAGGGCTGCGACCGCATCGACGCGAGCCTCGCCGGTATGGGCGCTGGCGCCGGTAACGCGCCGCTTGAAGTTTTCATCGCGGCAGCCGAGCGCCTTGGTTGGAACCACGGCACCGACCTCTATACGTTACTCGATGCTGCCGACGATATTGTCCGGCCACTGCAGGACCGCCCGGTACGGGTCGATCGGGAGACGCTGGCACTGGGCTATGCCGGTGTCTACTCGAGCTTCCTGCGTCATGCCGAAATCGCCGCAGCCAAGTACGGCCTCAGGACCCTCGACATTCTTGTCGAACTGGGCAAACGGCGTATGGTCGGCGGCCAGGAAGACATGATCGTTGATGTGGCGCTGGACCTGCTCAACAAGGCCTGAACTCAACCCGGCCCAAGTTCTTGATGGGCTACCCGGTTCTGATACGTGTTGTGCCACATTTCGAGTTGAGCGATTTGTAGCTGTGATCGGAACCGGTCTTGCGTCTTGCGGGTGACGTATTGTCCGCTTCACCGAAGGGGTAGTTATCGGTCGGCATTCGGCAATTCGAAGCCCGGGATGACCCGCCCCACCGTGATCGCCTGGCGATAAAGCACCTGCATGATCTGTATGGCCGACTCGGACATCGGCTCGAACCGTGAGTAGACAAAGCTGATATCGAAGTGAATCGCCTCAACCAGCGGTACAACGATCAGACCGCTGTCCTGCGCCACGAACTCGTCGATGATGGTCAAACCCATGCCCTGCTTGACCAAGGCGACCGCTTCGTTTGCATTGGTGAAATTCAGCATCGACTTCAGGTGCAAGCCTTGGCGTTCAATCTCGTTGGCCAGCAACCGGCCAAACGGCATGTCAGGGCGAAACAGCAGTAATGGCTGGTCGACCAATTCATGCAATGACAGTGACGACCTTTTGGCAAAGGGATGATCCGCTGGCATCACGCAGACCATGCGTGCACGCATGAAGGCACGCGAGTGCAGGTGGTCATGGATCAGCGGTAGTGCCGAAATTGCCAGGTCGACTTTCTTGGAGAGGATCTGGTTGGGCATATCTCCCATCAACGTGGTTTGCCATTCAATATTCAGCGCCGGTACTTCTCGCTTGAGTTGGGCTAAGGCGAACGGGATGACCACGGTCGACAGCGACGCGCTGCAACAGATGCGGAGCTGGCGGTGGGTACCGCTGGCCAGGGCAAGTGCACATTCGTTGACCGCCAGCGCGGCTTGGTAAACGCGCTCGACTTCCCGGTAAAGGGTGTGGGCCTCGGCGGTGGGTACCAAGCGGTTGTTGATGCGCTGGAACAAGCGGTAGGCCAGCCGGCTTTCGATATAGGCGATCAGCTTGCTGACCGCCGGCTGCGACACATACAGCATTTTCGCCGCAGCGCTGATCGATCCCGTGAGCATCACTGCCCGGAACACTTCCATGTGTCGCAGCTTGAACACCATCGTGTTGGCGTCTGGGCCTTCGCCGTAGGGCATGGGGTCATTAACCTTTGGTTATTGTTCTAGCGATCTCTGTATGAGCGCGTTTTACAGCGTGATCGTATCTTCACTGCAGCTGCATCGCTCGCAGCGACGAACAATAACAAAGATCAATGATCAAGCGCAGCGACGCTTGGCAGGAGCAGCCTTGAGCATCTACGACGAACCCAAGATTGATTGCCATAACCATCTCTTTGACCCCGTGCGATTTCCTTATCGCGCCGACACGCTCTACACGCCGACCAAGCAGGAAGTTGCGCCCCTTGAACAGTTCGGTCGGGTCATGGACGCCTATGGCGTGCAACACGCTTTGCTGGTGGGGCCGACTAGCGGCTATCGCACAGACAACCGTTGCCTGCTGCATGCATTGGCCCAAGGCGAGGGCCGTTTCAAGGGCATTGCCGTGGTCGACCCTGGCACTGGCCTGGAAGAACTGGCAGCGCTGAGGGAACAGGGGGTGGTGGGTATAGCGTTCAACCCGGCGCTGGAAGGGGTGGCGGTGATGAACGGTGCGGCCGCACTGTTCGAACGGCTCGCCGAACTGGACCTCTTCGCACAGATTCAGGTGTGCGGCGACCAGCTAGTCGACTTGCAGGGCTTGATAGAAACGACTGCGCCGCGCTTGCTAATCGACCATTGTGGCCGCCCCGATATCAACTCAGGCCTGAACCAGGCAGGGTTCCAGACGCTCTTGGGCCTTGCCGGGAGCGGCAGAGCCTGCGTGAAAATCTCCGGCATGCATAAGTTCGCCGCCTTGAATCATCTGGATGAGCAGTCAGGCGATTACGTGCGCGCACTGCTCGAGGCCTTTGGCCCGGATGCCTGTGTGTGGGGCTCGGACTGGCCGTTCATTCGCGAGCAGTCGCGGGTGGACTACGGGCCGCTGCTGAAGCTGGCAGAGCGGTTGATGCCCGATACCGATGTACGTCGCAAAGTGATGTGGGACACGCCACGGCGATTGTTCGGCTTTGGCGAGCATTGAGCCAGACCTGGGCTGAGTAACAACCCCGATAATAACAAGGAACAAGACAATGACGACCGACAATCGATTCGGAGCGGCAACGTTCGCCTGTCCGACGGCGCAAATTGCCAGAACACGCACTAGATTCATGATCCTGGCGCTGATATCCGGTGGCACCATGATCAACTACCTGGATCGCAGTGTGATGGGCATCGCCGCCCCCAGCATCAGTGCCGACCTGGGCCTGAACGCGGTGATGATGGGCCTGATTTTCTCGGCGTTCTCCTGGACCTACGCGGCAGCGCAGATTCCTGGCGGAATCCTGATCGATCGGCTGGGCACGAAACGCACTTACTGGCTGGCGCTGACATTATGGTCGTTGTTTACGGGCCTGCAGGGTCTCGCGCAAGGCTTTCTCTCGTTGCTGGGCTTTCGCTTGCTGGTGGGCGCCAGCGAAGCACCGTGCTTTCCCACCAATAGCCGTGTGGTGGCGACCTGGTTCCCGCAGAATGAACGTGCCCGGGCGACCGGTATCTACACCTTCGCCGAATACGTCGGCCTGGCATTCCTCACGCCGTTGCTGTTCTGGGTGTTGCACGCCTATGGCTGGCGCGTTCTGTTGATGGCAGTGGGCGTCCTGGGGGTGATCTACGGCCTGGTCTGGTTGCGCAAGTACCACGAGCCTCATGAGTCGACCACGGCCAATCAGGCGGAGCTTGATTACATTGCCGAAGGTGGCGGAGTGATCGATGGTGGCCAGAAAGCCAAGCGGTTCTGCTGGTCGCAGATTCCCGCGCTGCTCAAGCACCGGAACATGCTGGGGATTTGCCTGGGGCAGTTTGCCTGTAACTCGACCAACGTGTTTTTCCTGACTTGGTTTCCCACCTATCTGGTCACAGAGCGGTACATGCCTTGGCTCAAGGTGGGTTGGGTAGCGGTGCTGCCATTCATCGCAGCCTCGCTCGGTACCCTGGCCGGCGGCTGGTTGTCGGACGCCTTGTTGCGCCGCGGCTACTCGCTGAATCTCGCACGTAAGTTGCCGGTGATTGCGGGGCTTCTGACCGCATCCGTGATCGTGCTGGCCAACTACGTGGACTCCGATGCGCTGGTGATTGCCATTCTCTGCGTGGCCTATTTTGCCCAGGGCATGTCTGCGCTGGCCTGGATGATCGTCTCCGATATCGCACCCAAAGGCTTGCTCGGCTTGAGCGGCGGGGTATTCAACCTGTTTGCCAATGCCGCCGGTATCGTCACCCCGCTGACCATCGGCGTCATTGTCTCGACCACTGGCTCGTTCGTCTGGGCATTGGCCTTTGTGTCCTCGATTACCGTACTGGGTGCGCTGTGTTACCTGTTCATGGTCCGCGATCTGCAGCGCCTGCCTGATATTCAATCCGTTCAACAAGGAGCACTTTGATGACTCTACAGCTTGAAGGTCAGACGGCCATCGTTACCGGCGGCATGCGCGGTATTGGCCTGGGCATCGCTCGCCGCTTGCACAGCGCGGGTGCGCAAATTGTTATCTGGGACCTGGCAGTCGATGGCTGGGACAGCATCGCCAATGGCTTTGAACCGGTGATGCGCCAGGCGGTCAACGTGGCTTCCCTGGCGTCCGTAGAAACAGCCTTCGGCGAGGTCGTTGCCCAGCAAGGACGAGTCGATATCCTGGTCAACAATGCCGGTATCAATGGGCCGGTCGTTCCCTCCTGGGAGTACCCGGCCAGCGCCTGGGACCAGGTCATTGCTATCGACCTGACCGGCGTGTTCTATTGCTGCCGCACGGTCATCCCGCACATGCGCGAGCGCGGTTACGGGCGTATCGTCAATATCGCGTCAATGGCAGGCAAGGATGGCGTGCAGTACATTTCGGCCTACTCAGCGGCCAAGGCCGGCGTGATCGCATTCACCAAAGCCGCGGCGAAGGAACTGGCCCAGGACGGCGTGCTGCTCAACTGCATCGCACCGGCCATGGTGGAAACCGGGCTGATGGCGGAAATGACGCCCGAGCACATTGCGGCAAGCAAGGCCAAGATTCCCATGGGGCGTTTCCTGCAAATCGAGGAGATCGCCAACATGGTGACCTGGATCGCCGGGCCTGAGTGCAGTTTCACCACAGGCTTTGTGTTCGACCTCAGTGGGGGGAGGGCGACCTATTGAGCGATCTGGGTGTAGTGCAACTCACCGCAAGTGAGCTCGAGACCGGCTAGCCCTTGTAGCGGGTGCCGAAGGTGGCGTGGAGGTCTTCCTTGACCTCGAAAGATCAAGGAAGACGCAGCCTTCGTCAGCGGCTATAGGGGGCGTGCAAGCAACAACGTAACGCTGAAACCCTCATGTGACGACAGCGGGTTTCACGTGTTACAGGTTTACTTGCTGTCAGGCAGCGCGTAAGCCATCACATAATCGCCGCGATCAGGTGACTGACGCGCACCACCCGCGGTGATGACGATGTACTGCTTGCCCGTCTTCGGCGACACGTAGGTCATTGGGCCACCCTGACTGCCTACAGGCAGGCGGGCTTTCCAGGCTTCTTCACCGGTGGCCGAGTTGAAGGCGCGCAGGTAGTAATCCTGAGTGCCGGCAATGAACACCAGTCCGCCCTGGGTGGACAGCGTACCACCTAGCGTCGGCATGCCGATCGGCAGAGGCAGGTGCATCTTGATACCCAATGGGCCTGTGTCCTGGACGGTGCCAACCGGTACTTGCCAGGCGATTTTCTGGCTCTTCATGTCGATGGCGGTCAAGGTCCCAAAGGGGGGTGCCTGGCAAGGGATGCCGGCAACCGACAGGAAGCGGTTCTTGTTCACCGCATACGGCGTGCCTTTGAGCGGTACCGCGCCCATGCCGGTGTTCAAGGCTTCACCACCGGAAGAGGCCTTGGCATCTTTCTGTTGTGGAATCATCTGTATCCACAGGCCCAGACGCATGTCGTTGACGAAGATGAAACCGTGTACCGGATCGGTCGAAATACTGCCCCAGTTCATCCCGCCCAGCGAGCCCGGGAAGCTCAGCGACACATCGGTGCCAGGCGCGGTGTACAGCCCCTCGTAACGCATTTTCTTGAACGAGATACGGCACAGCAGTTGGTCAAATGGAGTGGCTCCCCACATGTCCGACTCCGAAAGGTGCTGGGCGCCGATCTGCGGCATCCCTACCGATTTCGGCTGGGTCAGCGAGTAAGGCTCGTTCGGGATGTTGGCCGCCTTGACCGGAACTTCTTCAACCTTGGTTAACGGCTGGCCAGTGTGGCGGTCCAGTACATAGATCTGGCCGGCTTTGGTACCGATCACAACGGCGGGGACCTTACTGCCGTCAGCCTTGGTGAAATCGATCAGGCTTGGCTGCATCGGCAGGTCGAAGTCCCACAGGTCATTGTGGACGGTCTGGTAGACCCACTTCTCTTCGCCAGTGGTCGCGTTCAGCGCCAGAACGGAAGCACCGTACTTGTGGTTCAGCTCGGTACGCTCCACACCGTAGATGTCGGTGGAGGAGCTGCCCATCGGCAGGAAGACGGTGTTCATCGCCGGGTCATAGGACATCGGGGCCCAGCTGTTAGGCGTACTGCGCACGTAGGTGCTACCGGCAGCCGGCGCTCGCTTGTCTTGCGGGTTGCCCGGGTCGAACGCCCAGCGCATTTCGCCGGTGATCACGTCGAAGCCACGGATCACGCCGCCTGGCATGTCGGTCTGGACGTTGTCGGCCACACGGCCGCCCACTACCACCGTGGTCCCGGCCATCAGCGGCGCCGAGGACAACTGGTAATAGGCGTCAGGCACATTGCCCAGACCAACTTTCAGGTCAACCTGGCCATTCTTGCCGAAGCCTTGGCAGTACTCGCCGGTGTCGGCGTCCACGGCGATCAGGCGCGCATCGATGGTGTTGGTCAGCAGGCGGCGTTGGCAAGCGGCACCGGCCGGCACCGATACAGGCTTGACCGGCGTGCTGCCATCGGTGGGCTGGGCGACCGCAGCGGTAGCATCGAAGTAGGCGAGACCGCGGCAGCGCTGCCAAACAGCAGATTTGGCGTTGATCTCGTTTTTCCACAGTTGTTTGCCGGTGTCGGCATCCAGTGCAATGACGTTGTTGTGCGGGGTGCAGATGAACACCTTGTCGCCAACCTGCAACGGCGTCATCTGGTCTTCGGCGCCATTGCCATCACTGATGGCCATGTCTCCAGTGTGGTAGGTCCAGGCCGGCGCCAGCTTCGAAACGTTGTCACGGTTGATCTGGTCCAGCGCGGCGAAGCGGCCACCCCCTTCGTCGTTACCGTAGTGTTCCCAGTTTTTCTGGGCCTTGGCAGGGTCGACCTTGGTCAGCCCAGGGCCGTCACCGGTTGGCGCCACAGGCGCGTGTGGGACGAACATGCCAGCGAAACCGGCTAGCAAGGCGATCGCCAGAACACCGCTCGGGGCGTAGCTAGCGCTGCCGCTGGCCAGGCCATTGGCCTTGCGCAGGGTAGGGTAGACCAACGCCACCAGCAGGCTCAGCACGCCCAGAGCGAACAAACGAGAGACCAGTGGCCAGAAATTCAGACCGGCATCGGCGAGTGCCCAGACCACGGTGATTACCATCACCGCCGCGAACAGCCAGACGCCCGACAGGCGCTGTTTGAAGAGCAGAATGGAGGACACGATCAAACCGAGACCAGCGAGCAGAAAGTACCAACTGCCGCCAAGCGTAGCGAGGTATCCACCACCTGCTGCGAAGAGTAACCCGAATACCAGCACACCAAAGGCGCCGAACCCTATGAGCCAGCGACCGGCGGATGCCGGAGGTCGAGACGTAGTCATGTTGCATGATCCTTCTGACGCATGAGCGTTTGTGGGAGTAGTTTTAGAGTAGTGGAGGCCAGAGTGCTTGGCCTGGTTTTCAGGGCGCCGGTCGCTGGGGAGTCCCAACGCCTGCGCATCGCCGCTGACACAACCGCTCAAGGCGATGTGTTCGATGAAAGCCCGAAAATTATGAACTAAATAGTTAGTCTTGTGACGATATCAAAAAATGAGGGTGGCTGCGACACGTTGTCATTTGCCAGAAAGGTCGATGTCAAAGCCGAACTTGGTCGCCAGCACCACGTGCTCACGAATCTTGCGTGTCTCTTTCTGAGGCGAGCCTTCCAGGCTCGTGAGCAGCATTCAGCATGGGTGCGAAGCACCCATTCGACCACCCCAGACCTTGCCCTCCAGCAATTTAGATAATATGTTAATAAAAATAAATCCTGGAGGCGCCATGTTCCTGTCATCAAGCGAGCAGATCGGATTCGAACGCTGGTGCCAGTCCCTACGCAGCATCTGCGGCAATTTCAGCACGCTGCCTTCTAGCCTTACCCGGCATTTCATCGGAGAAATCCACAGCCAGGCGATTGGGGCGCTGGATACGGCGCATATCCGTACTAATGCCAGTTTGATCAGTCGTGAGCGTATCGGTATCGACAGTGATGACAGTCACTGCTTCCTCATCTATCAGCGCAGCGGCCGCCAGCGGATCCGTCAGGCCGGGATGGAGGTGGAGTTGGGGCCGGAGGACATTGCACTTGTGGACTCGGCGAGGTTGTTCGAAATCGAGCCGCTGGGGTTGGTGGAGAACGTCTCTGTGCATCTGCCACGGGACATCGTCACCTGCAAATTCAAGGGCGATAACCTGTTCGGCAAACTGTCGCGCAATAACGTTTCCAGTCGCATGGTGCGTTCGCTGGTGCAGTCGATCGGCATGCTTGGCGACGGTGCCGCCAGTGGTGACGATGGACAGGCGATCCAGAGTGCGCTGGTCAGCCTGGTGCTGCCGGCGATGTCCGGCCAGGCGCAAAGGCAGGAGCATCCGCTGGAAAGCAGTAATCTGTATTTGACTGCGCTGCGCCTGGTGGATGAGTCTTTGCATGATGTAGATCTGGGCCCGGCCTATCTCGCCGATCAGTTGCACACGTCTGTGCGCAGCCTTTATCGCCTGTTTGAAGAGCACGGTGAAAGCGTGTCGCGCTACATACTCCGAACCCGCCTGAGTAAAGTGGCCCATGACCTGTGCAGCCCGCCATTGCGCAGTCAATCAATCACCCAGATTGCCTTCAAGTGGGGCTTTGTCGATGTTGCCCATTTCAGCCGGGCGTTCAAGCGTCAGTTCGAAGTCTCGCCCCGTGATTACCGGGCGCATGCGTTCCAGAAGTAAGCCCAGTCGGTACTGGCAGAAAATGCCAACTGAATTGGCGGCCACAGTCAAGCGCAGCCCTCCCTCAAAACTTCTAATACCTCTACGTAGCGCAAGCCCTGCTATTGCGTGACCCGCGGGGGCGGTCTGCCCTGTGGATTCATAAAAACAATAAATGTGTCGTTGGAGTCAGAAACACATGAAAACCCTCTTTCTGCTGGCGGGTCTCCCATTGCTGCTTTCCTCCCTGCATGCCTCGGCTGTGGAAAGCACGCATCCTGCCCAGGTCGATACGAAACGCCTTGTCAACGCCAATCTCGAACCCGGCAACTGGATGAGCCACGGTCGTACCTATGATGAACAGCGCTACAGTCCGCTCAGTGGTGTCAATGACAAGAACGTCAGCCAGCTCGGCGTGGCCTGGACCACTCGCCTGGATATCGACAGCGGTACTGAAGCGACGCCCTTGGTGGTTGACGGGGTGATGTATACCACCGGTGCCTTCAGCATCGTCTATGCGATGAATGCGGCCACCGGTGAGCTTCTGTGGAAGTACGATCCGAAAGTGCCGCCAGCCAACCTCAGCCAGGGCTGCTGCGGCCCGGTCAACCGCGGTGTCGCGGTGTGGAACGGTAAAGTCTACGTCGGCAGCTTCGACGGCCGTCTGATCGCCCTCGACGCGGCTACGGGTCAGGAAGTCTGGTCGGTGGACACCATTCTCGATCGCTCCAAGAGCTACTCCATCACCGGCGCCCCGCGCATCGTCAAAGGCAAGGTGTTGATTGGCAACGGCGGTGCCGAGTTTGGCGTGCGGGGATATGTCACCGCCTACGACGCCGAGACTGGCAAGGAAGCCTGGCGCTTCTACACCGTACCGGGCGATCCGAAGCTGCCGCCGGAAAACCCGGCGATGGCCATGGCCCTCAAAACCTGGACCGGCGACAGTTGGGTAAAGTGGGGCGGCGGCGGCACGGCTTGGGACTCCATGGCCTATGATCCGGAGCTGGACCTTCTGTACATTGGCACCGGCAACGGCTCGCCGTGGAATTACCAGTTCCGCAGCGAGGGCAAGGGCGACAACCTGTTCGTCTCGTCGATCCTGGCCCTGCGCCCGGACACCGGCGAGTACGTCTGGCACTATCAGGTCACGCCGCAGGACCGTTGGGACTACACCGCAACCCAGCACATGATTCTCGCCGACATCAAGGTTGACGGCCAGGTGCGTAAGGTGTTGATGCAGGCGCCGAAGAACGGCTTCTTCTATGTGCTAGACCGCACCAACGGCAAGCTGATCTCGGCGAAGAACTACGTGCCGGTGAACTGGGCCAGTGAGATTGACCTGAAGACGGGTCGTCCGGTGCTGACCGGCGCCGCGGACTACTCCAAGGAGCCGAAAGTCGTACAACCGAGCTTCCTCGGTGGACACAACTGGCACCCAATGTCCTACAACCCCAACACCGGTTACGTGTACATTCCGGCCCAGCACACCCTGGCCGAGCTGAAGGCGGCCAAGGAGCCGGTGTTCGTCCCGAACAAGTCGGTAGTGAACTTCGGTCTGGACGTGCCCGACCTGCCGGAAGACCCGAAGATCCTCAACCAGATCCGCGACGCCTGGACCGGCGAGTTGATCGCGTGGGACCCGGTCAAGCAGGCGCCGGCCTGGAAGCAGGCGTACATCAGTGCAGGCAACGGCGGCACCCTGAGCACCGGCGGCAACCTGGTGTTCCAAGGCACCGCCGATGGAAGGGTTGTGGCTTACAGCGCCGACAAGGGCGAGAAACTCTGGGAGCACCGCGCCAACTCCGGCGTGATGGCTGGCCCCATTACCTACACCGTTGGCAACGACCAGTACGTGGCGTTCTCCGTGGGCTGGGGCGGTATTTTGCCGTTGCTGACTGGGCCGCTGACTAACAAGGGCAAGGTGCAGCCAGAGTCGCGGATCATCGCCTTCAAGCTGGGCGCCAAGGGTGAACTGCCGCCGCCGCGTCAGGCACCTGTGTTCCCCAACGTCGACCTGAAACTGACCGCCACGCCGGAGCAATTGGTCCAGGCCCGCGGTATGTTCAACGGCCTGTGCGCCGGCTGCCATGGCCTCAACGCCATCAGCGGTGGTGTGGTCCCGGACCTGCGCTACCTGACCAAGGACAAACATGCGGCTTTCCCGGCGTTCGTCAGCGGCGCGCTGATCTATCGCGGCATGCCGAACTTCTCCGACATCCTCAAGCGCGAGGACATGGAGCTGATCCGTCAGTACCTGATCAAGCGCACCCATGACCTCCAGGCCGACCTGAAGGCCACTGCCGCGCACTAAGTCTCACCGCCGACCCAACCAAAGCCTTGGTGGCCCCTGAAAAGGGGCTGCCCGGGGCGCTTCACGCCAACAAAAACAACAACGAGAGTTCACCATGAAGATCATCAGTCCCTCGACCCTGGCGACCGGCCTGGCTGTGTTTGGTATTTCCCTGTCCGCGCTGGCCGACGTAAAGCCCGATCCGGGTGACTATACGGCGCTGCCCAAGGGCACCGACGTGGTCGTGCTTTACCAGCAGAACCCGCGCGGCGACAAGGTCTACTCCGGCGGCAAGAAGGTCGCCGACGACCTCGACCTGGACATGACCGTCGGCGTTCTGCGTCTGATCCACTTCACCGACTTTTTCGGCACCGGGTATACCTGGGACCCACAGATCGTTATCCCCTTCGGCCAGCAGGATATCGGCGCCAGCCATAGCAAGACGTCAGGGCTGGGCGACATCACCTTCGGCGGCACCTTGTGGACCATCGGCGATCTGGAACACAACGAGCACCTTGGCTGGTCGGTGTTCTTCACGGCGCCTACCGGCAGTGACAAGAACGAAGGTTTTGCCCTCAGCAACAACCGCTGGGCCGTGGACTTCCAGGTGGGCTACATCAAGGGCCTGACTGACAAAATCAGTTGGGATGTGATCGCCGAAGCTGAGTTCTATGACGATCAGCGTTCTACCGACGCGAAAAAGGACACGCTGCTGCAGCTGCACAATCACCTGCGCTACAACTTCACGCCTGACACCTATGCCGCCATCAGCTACAGGCACAACTGGGGCGCACGGGAAACCCTCGACGGCGAGACCCTGGCCACCAGCCACAACAATGGCACTGTCGGTTTCACCATGGCGACCATGGTCAACAAGCAATTGCAGTTGATGGGGCAGGTGATGCACGACACCTCGGTGCGTGAGGGGGTGAAGATCGATAATTCGCTGCAGTTTCGGTTGGCGTATTTCTATTGATCCGACTCGCTGGGGTAACGGGCCGCACGGCGGCCCCAACTTCCTGCTTTCGAGTGACCAACCTTCGTACCCTGCGCTTCTAAGTCCTGCTTAATAGCCATGTGCCTGTGAGCTTGCGCATGGTCTGCCTTAAACAGCGTCCAACCCAAGAGAGGGCGCCCCGGTACGTTGGAAAATGTCCAGCGCTGCCAAGTGGAACAACCCATGAAAAATAACCAGCGGCACCGTGCCGCACATCGCCGTAATGCATTCGGCGCACTTTTACTGACCACCACCGGCGCTCTGGCGGACTCATCCGTCGAAGTCAAACCGGTAGTCGTCACGGCTACCCGCACCGGTGACCAGTGGGCGCAGACCGCGCTGTCGGCCAGCGTCGTAGATGCCGCTGACAGCCGTGGCGAGCAGGCGTTGACTCTCGGCAATATGCTTTCCAGCGTGCCCGGTGTCGTCGTGCAGAGCCGCTACAACGCCGCCCAGGGCCTGCGGCCGGCGATCCGCGGTTTCGGCTCGCGCTCCAGTTTCGGCGTGCGCGGCATCCGCGTGCTGGTGGACGGCGTTCCCCTGACCATGCCCGACGGCCAGACTGAACTCGACGGTGTCGATATCGGCCTGGTGGAGCGTATGGAAGTCATCCGCGGCCCGGCCGCGGTGCTCTATGGCAACGGCGCCGGTGGCGTACTGGTGATCAACACCCGCGAGCCGGGCGACCATCCGAGCGTATCCGGCAACTTCGGTTTTGGCAGCTCCGGCTATCGCTGGCGGAGCGTCGAAGCCAGCGGCACCGAAGGCAACTTCGGCACCTTGGTGGCGGTCAGCTCGACCCAGGTGGATGGCTATCGTGATCACGCTACCAGCGAAGCCAACAATCTCACTGGCAAACTGCGCTGGTGGGGTGAGACCGGCCGTTTGGCGCTGAGCTTGCACGCCCTCGACAATCGATCCGAAGACCCCGGTGGTCTGACGCTCGATCAGGTTCGTACTGATCGTCATCAGGCGCGTCCGCAAAGCCTGAGCTTCGACGCTGACGAGCGCATCACCCAGCAGCGTCTGTCACTGGTTTGGGACGGCCAGTCGGTGGGCGAGGATACGTATCAGGTACGCAGCTACGTTGGTCAGCGCGACTTCACCAACCACCTACCGTTGGCGGCCAACGGGCAGACGAGCTACGAGCGACTGTTCGATGGTGTCGGCGCGCACTACAGCCATGTCGCAGACTGGTTCGGCCTGAGCCACACGCTGACGTTCGGTGCGGACCTGGAATCGCTGCGCGACGACCGTGATCGCAACAACAACCTCATCGGAGGCGAAAAAGGTGCTTTGACCCAACGTCAGCGTGAAGAGGCCCAGAGCCTTGGACTGTTCATTGAAAACCAGACTGCGCTAGGCGAAAACTGGATGCTCAGCCTCGGCCTGCGCCATGACGAAGTGCGTCTGAGCATCGACGATCACTTCCTCAGTGATGGCCGCGATGACTCCGGTGATCGGGTCTTGCGCGACCTTAACTACAGCGCTGGCCTCAGCTACCGCCTGGACGAGCACCACACCCTTTACACGCGCGTTGCGACCTCCTTCGAAACCCCGACGGTCAGCGAACTGGCGAACCCCGCGGGAGGCGGTTTCAACAGTAGCCTGGAGCCGGCCCACGCCCTCAACCAGGAAATCGGCCTGAAGGGCGAAACCGCGCACTGGCGTTACGAAGCGGTGGTCTACCGCATCGACACGCGCGATGAGCTGGTGCCTTATGTCGATGGCCGTACCTTCTACCGCAATGCCGGCTCCACCCGCCGCGACGGCCTGGAACTGAGCGCGCGCTGGCAGCCCGACGAGCACTGGCAACTGACCACCGCCTACAGCCTCAATGACTACAGCTACCGCAGTTTCGAGAATTACGATGGCAAGCGCCTGCCGGGCATCCCCGTGACGAGCCTGTTTGGTGAGCTGAGCTATAGCCGGGACAACTGGTATGCACGCATCAACACCTCGGTCTACGACCGCCAGTACGCGGACAGCGCCAACACCGCACGGGTGGGTGGCTATGCGGTGGTTAACCTGCGTGCCGGTATGTCACTCAAGGGCAAGGCGAAAAATCTGGAGCCTTATGTGGGGCTGGATAACCTCACGGACCGGCGTTACTACGACAACTTGCGGATCAATGACAATGCTGGTCGTTACTACGAACCTGCTCCAGGGCGGACGTTCTATGCAGGGCTGAAGGTACAGTTCTGAGTGGGGAGGGCAGTGCTCAGCTTGCGGTACACGAACGCGTACCGCTGATTTAGAAACCGATCTCAAAGACTGTCCGGGTCCTTAACCGAGTCCGGTTCTTCGAATGCTGAGCGCACGGCTTCCACAACACGTTCTGCCCGGTGAGCGTCGTCCAGTTGCGGATACGCTTTTTTCAGCTTGCCAGATACCTGCCAGCCGTTCTCCTTGAGAGAACGAATGATCCGGCTCGCATCCTGATCCGGCATTTCCAGCACCTCTTTGAGCCGTTCCTGAGCACGCTGGAAAATAACCAGCACACGGGCCTCGTCTGCCATTTCGGTACGGACCGTATGCGCAAAGACCTGTGCCGCGTAAAGAACGCGTTCGGTCAAATCGATAGGATGCTGCGTATCGTTGCATGAGTGGCCGCGAAAACACCTCCAGCGTACGGTCGTAGCGTGTCCGGAAATCGATCGAGCTCGTGATGGTGGCCGACACTGGCAGAATCACGCCATCCGGCACCATGTTATCGCGGATCAGGGTGTCATTGATCAGGAAACGGTGGATCCGGCCATTGCCGTCCCGCATGGGGTGGATGTATGCAAAAGCGAAAGCGATAGCCGCTGCTCGAGCCAGCGGCTCGGCGCCCCGCGTTGCCAGCTCGAACGCTTTCAGGCCTTCGAGCAGTTGCGGCAGCACCTCAAATTTCGGCGCAATGTAGTGCACGATGTGCTCGCGCATGGTCGCTTGCGCGACGAAGACCGGCGAGTGGCTTGAAACCCACCTGCAGTGTCGAATCCCTTAATGGGAGCTGGAAAATGATAGCCAGAAGAAGGTGGTACGTGAAAACAGTAATTTGTTGGGCGCGAAAACGCTAACGATCACTCAAATTTGATGACGAGTCTGCTAGTTTTTCCGAAAACGATAACGCGCTAGAGGCCCCGCTCTACACTTGCCCTCAAGTCAGGCCCAGGCCCTAGTGGCACTTGGTGTGTTGGGGCCACAACATGCCAGCATGTGCTCAAGGTTGGGCTTAAGCCTGTAGGTACGCACTCACCCAGTCTTGAAATGCCGAGGCTGTGTGCCTTGCAACCAGGCGTTCAGCCGGTGAAACGGGCCTTTGATCCATAGCGGCAAGCCGGCCTCCTCGCTACCGAATAGCTCGAGCATTTCCAGTACCTCAGGCAGTGGGATACCGGCATGGTCGAAGAGGAACAGCTGGCGCTGGTAATCGCCGAACTGCTCGCGGAAGGTCAGTGTCTTGTCGATGATTTCCTGAGGGCTGCCGACTGACAAAGGGGTATCGCGCATGAACTCTTCCAGCGAAGGGCCGTGGCCGTACACCGGCGCGTTGTCGAAGAACGGGCGGAAACGCTCGCGGGCAACTTGCGACTGGCGGTTGACGTAGATGTGCCCGCCAAGGCCGACGATGGCCTCCTGAGGGGTGCCATGGCCGTAGTAGGCGTAGCGAGAGCGATAGAAGGTGACCAGGCGCTGGAAGTGACTCTTGGGCCAGAGGATATGGCTGGCAAAGAAACCGTCCCCGTAGCGCGCCGCCTGTTCGGCGATCTCTGGGGTGCGGATCGAGCCATGCCGGTCGATGTTTTCCTCCCGCCAGAGCATGGGTAAGCAGACAAGGAGATCCTTCATGCCAGAAGTCATCGCCTATGCAGCCGCTGCCCGTTCCCAGCAGCAGAAGAATAAATTGCTGCGTTCGGTCACTGACTACGTTGCCAGCAGATTCGAAACTGCCCGCGAGCACATGGTGCAGATCGTCAAGGCGCAGCCTGGCGACAAGGCCAGGGGCGGGATCCCTTTCGACGAGCGCTGAAGGCCATACATGCGGCTTATTACAGAAAGATTGTACGACTACATTGAAATAGTACGTTAATGTGCGTACAGTCGTATCGTTCGATGTCGATACGGACCTCCGGGATTCATCTCACCCCAGCAGGGAGCTGAACATGAGGACAGTGATGCAGTGGCGTGACCTGCCTGCTGAGGCCGAGGAATGGGTAGCGCGTATCGAGGCGGTTCGGCCGCTGATTCGGCAGTATCGCGATTACGCCGAAGAACAAGGTGAAGCCCATCCCAAAGTCATTGCCGAGCTGTGCAAGCTGGGCTTTTCCCGTCTGTGCGTGAGCAAGGACTTTGGTGGCCAGCAACGGGATATCCGCGTCATTTCGCAGATCGTACAGCGCCTGGCCGCGCTGGATACCTCGGTCTCGTGGCCTCAGGTACGGATGTTTTTCATGCCGCGCAGCGAGTGCCGCATCACCAACACCTACGTCCAGCAGGCCGATGGCGATGGCCTGAACGTGCGGGTCGGGCTAGCCGGGTCGATGCTCAGCGAGCATGCCGTCAACACGGTCGGGCCAGTGCAGATGCAGGTTGGAGTTTTTCAAATGTTGAATTTCCAGGCGGTCGCCACCAGAGGCGACAGGGAGTAAGTCATGCGGGCGAAACACTATCTAGGGAAGGTAACGGCGTCGGTGGTCACGCTTGCTGTGCTGGGCGGCTTGACGCTGCGTTACATGGCTCACGGAGAGGAACCGGCGCCCGCCCCTGCACTGGTACCCGCGGCACTGGCTCTGGTCAGGCAAGTGCCGTACACCTATTACCAGGTCGCCATCGGCCAGATCGAGGCTCGCCAGCAGGTGCTGCTGTCGGCCGAGGTCAGTGGGCAGGTGGTGGCGCTGGCCTTCGACTCGGGCGACCGGGTCAAGGCGGGCAATGTGGTGGTGAGGCTCAACACTTCGCCGGAGGAGGGTGAGCTCACCCGCCTGCGTGGCGAGTTCGAGGCCGCCAAGACCCATTACGCACGGCTGCAGGCGCTGGCGCGCAATGGTGCCGAGAGCCAGCGGGCGCTGGACAGCGCACGGGCACAGTTCGATGCGGCCAAGGGCAACCTGGAGAACATCCAGGCGCAGATCGCGCAGAAGACCATCCGGGCACCATTCTCCGGCGAGCTGGGCATCCGCCAGGTTCACCTGGGCGACTACGTCCAGGCTGGCCGACCGTTGGCCACGCTCACCGACCTCAACGGGCTGCGGGTCAACTTCACCGTGTCCGAGCGTGACAGTGCCAGCATCGTCAAGGGGCAGGCCGTGGAAGTGGCGGTCGATGCCTGGGGCGGCATGACGTTCGAAGGCGTGGTCAGCGCCATCGATCCGCAGGTCAACAATTCCCATGTGATTCGTGTCCAGGCGCTGCTCAAGGACCATCAGGACAAGCTGCGTCCGGGCATGTACGCCAAGGTGAAGGTGCAACTGCCGGGCAAGGACGAGCTGGTCGTGCCGGAAACCGCGATCACCTACAACGCCTATGGCGAGAGCGTCTTCGTCACCTACGAGGACAATGGCCAGAAGAAGGTGCGGCGCAAGAACATCAGCATCGGCGAGCGTCGCGATGGCTTGGCGGTGGTGCTCAAGGGGTTGCAGGCCGGTGAAGAGGTGGTGACGTCCGGGCAGATCAAACTGCAGGACGGCGTTGCCATTGAGCCCGTGACCGACACGGTGCGACTGAACGTCCAGCGCTGAGGAGCGATCATGCATTTCACTGATATTTTCCTGCGCCGCCCGGTGCTGGCGCTGGTGGTCAGCACGTTGATCCTGCTGTTCGGGATCATGGCTTTCAGCAAGCTTCCGGTGCGTCAGTACCCGATGCTGGAAACCTCTACCATCACTATCACTACCCAGTACCCCGGCGCCTCGTCGGAGCTGATGCAAGGCTTCGTGACGCAACCGATCAGCCAGGCCGTGGCCTCGGTCGAGGGCATCGACTACCTGTCGTCCACCTCTACCCAGGGAAAGAGCCTGGTGACCGTGCGCATGCAGCTCAACAGCAACTCGATCAATGCTCTGACTGAGGTGATGGCCAAGGTCAACCAGATCCGTTACAAGTTGCCCGAAGAAGCTTATGACCCGGTGATCGAGCGCACCTCGGGCGGCTTCACCAGTGTCGCCTACGTGGCGTTTTCCAGCGAGCAGCTGTCGATGCCCGAAGTGGCCGACTACATCTCGCGGGTGGTCGAGCCGATGTTCTCGGGGATCGATGGTGTCGCCAAGATCAACGTGCTGGGCGGGCAGACCCTGTCCATGCGCCTGTGGCTCGACCCGGACCTGCTGGCCGGTTATGGCATCACAGGCCAGGACGTGGCGGATGCGATCAAGGAAAACAACTTCCAGGCCGCGCCCGGTCAGGTCAAGGGCCTGTATGTGGTCAGCAACCTGCGGGTCAACACCGACCTGAGCAGCGTCGACGACTTCAAGGACATGGTCCTGCGCAACGACAACGGCAACATCATCCGGGTGCGCGACGTCGGTACCGTGGAGCTGAACGCCGCGTCGTTCGACACCAGCGGTGCGATGAGCGCAGTCCCGGCGATGTTCCTGGGCCTCGACGCGGCCCCCACCGGCAACCCACTGACCATCGTCAACGCGGTCAAGGCACTGATCCCCGAAATCGAGAAGACCCTGCCGCCAGGCGTCAAGGTGCAGATTCCGTTCGAGGTGGCGCATTTCATCCAGTCGTCCATCGATGAGGTGACCCATACCCTGGTCGAGGCGCTGGTGATCGTGGTCCTGGTCATCTACCTGTGCCTGGGCACCTTCCGCACCGTGCTGATTCCCCTGGTGACTATTCCACTGTCGATGCTGGGTGCCGCGGTGCTGATGCAGATGTTCGGTTTCAGCCTGAACCTGCTGACCTTGCTGGCGATGGTGTTGGCGATCGGCCTGGTGGTGGATGACGCCATCGTGGTGGTGGAGAACGTCCACCGTCACATTGAAGAAGGCAAGACACCGTTCGAGGCGGCCTTGCTCGGCGCCCGTGAGGTGGCCGGCCCGGTGGTGGCGATGACCTTCACCTTGGCGGCGGTGTATGCGCCTATCGGTCTGATGGGGGGGCTGACCGGGACGCTGTTCAAGGAGTTCGCGCTGACCCTGGCCGGCTCGGTGGTGGTATCAGGCATCGTCGCCCTCACGCTGTCGCCGATCATGAGCACCCGCCTGCTCGATGCCAAGTCGAGCGAAGGCTATATGGCGCGCAGGGCCGAGGCTTTCTTCAGTTGGTTGGCCGAGCGCTATGGCAAGTTGCTGGGCATGTCGTTGTCCATGCGCTGGATCAGCCTGGCCATCGCCCTGGTGATCTTCTTCAGCCTGCCAGTGCTGTACAAGTCGGCGCAGAGCGAACTGGCCCCGCTGGAAGATCAGAACATCCTGCTGACCGCGATCAAGGCGCCGCAGCACGCCAACATCAATTATATCGAGGCGTTTTCCCAGAAGCTCCACGAGGTGTTCCAGGAATTCCCCGAAGGCTACAGCGACTGGGTGGCCAACGGTACCGACGGCTTGTCCAATAGTGTCGGCGGCATCAACCTGGTGGATTGGGACAAACGCGAGCGCAGTGCCAATCAGATCCAGCCACTGCTACAGCAACGGGTGAGCCAGATCGAAGGCACCAGCATCTTCGTCTTCCAGATGCCGCCGCTGCCAGGTTCCACAGGTGGCCTGCCGGTACAGATGGTGGTGCGCAGCGACCAGGACTACCAATTACTGTTCGACGTAATGGACAAGCTCAAGGCCAGTGCTCGCAGTAGTGGCCTGTTCGCTGTGGTCGACAGCGACCTTGACTTCAACAACCCGGTGGTCGAGGTTCAGGTCGACAGGGCCAAGGCCAATGCCATGGGTATCCGCATGAGCGACATCGGCAGGACGCTCAACAGCCTGATCGGCGAGAAGTACGTCAACCGGTTCGCCTACCATGGCCGTTCCTACGATGTGATTCCCCAGTCGGTGCCCCAGGATCGCCTGACCCCCGAGGCGCTCAATCGCTACTACGTCAAGGACCAGCACGGCAACCTGGTGCCGCTGTCGACCCTGGCTACCATCCAGGTCAAAGTCGAGCCGAACCTGCGTCCACAGTTCAACCAGCAGAATGCCGCTACCTTCCAGGCCATTCCGATGCCAGGCGTGACCCTGGGCGACGCCGTTGCCTTCCTGAGCGAGCAGGCCAGGCAGTTCCCGGCTGGCTACACCTACGACTGGCAGTCCGATACCCGGCAATATGTGCAGGAGGGCAACACCTTGGTGCTGACCTTCGCCTTCGCCCTGGTCATCATCTACCTGGTGCTGGCAGTCCAGTACGAAAGCTTCATCGACCCGTTCATCATCCTGATCAGTGTGCCATTGTCGATCTGCGGGGCGCTGCTGCCGCTGGCGCTGGGCTACACCTCGCTGAACATCTACACGCAGATCGGCCTGATCACGCTCATAGGGCTGATCAGCAAGCACGGCATCCTGATGGTAGCGTTCGCCAACGAACTGCAGATGCAGCACGGCATGGGCAAGCTGGAGGCGATCCGGCATGCGGCCGAGGTGCGCCTGCGCCCAATCCTGATGACCACTGCGGCCATGGTGGTGGGGCTCGCACCGTTGA
Source organism: Pseudomonas sp. AL 58 (assembly GCF_036348395.1). Classification (NCBI taxonomy): domain Bacteria; kingdom Pseudomonadati; phylum Pseudomonadota; class Gammaproteobacteria; order Pseudomonadales; family Pseudomonadaceae; genus Pseudomonas; species Pseudomonas sp. AL 58. The sequence continues at coordinate 307,073 of NZ_JAZBQR010000005.1, read as the reverse complement.
TCTTCGCCACCGGCGCGGGTGCCAACAGCCGCTTCGGCTTGGGCCTTGTGATTGTCGTCGGCATGTTGATCGGCACCTTGTTCACGCTGTTCATCCTGCCGACGGTCTACAGCCTGTTGAGCACTGGCAGGCAGCCAAAGGTGCTGCCCGTCGCGGAGCACGACGGCCAGGTCATCGATGCCGCGGCGCGGGGATAATCCAATGTTGAAAATGACACGATGTGCACGGCCGCTGTCGCTGGCGGCCCTGGTGGTAATGGGTGGTTGCGTGAACTACGCCGGCATCGACCATCGTCAGACCCTGCTGACCCCCGAGGGAGCGCCTTCGGCATCCCTGGCCGACGCGCGGCTGCCAGCCGCGCCCTGGCCGACCGAAAATTGGTGGCAGCAGTATGCCGATGCCCAGCTCGACCGTCTGGTGGCCAAGGCCTGGGCGAGCAACCCCGGATTGCAGGAGGTGCGGGCGAGGGCGGACAAGGCCAACGCCTACCAGGAATACTACGACGCCGACCGTGCTCCACAGGTCGATGCCGCAGGGGGTGTGTCCCGCTCGCGGCTGTCGCACAGCGAGGACTTCGCCGGACAGGGCAATCGCTATGTCAGTGTGCGCAGCCTGGGCGTGACCTTCGACTACGACCTCGACTTGTGGGGCGGTAAGCGCAGTGCCTGGGAGGCTTCGGTCAACCAGGCCCGGGCCGCGGAGGTCGAGCTGCAGTCGGCGCGCTTGCTGCTGGCCGCCAACGTGGTCAAGGCCTACAACCAGCTGACCTATGCCTGGGACGTGGTCGACCTGAGCGAGCGTGATCTCAAGCGTTTGCGCAACCTGCAGAGCCTGACCGGTGACCGCTTCCATAACGGTTTGGACAACAAGTCCCAGCTGCAGCGGGTCGATGGCCTGGTGGCGCGCGCCGAGGCGAGCTTGCTGGGGGCGCGCAGCGATGTGGAAATTGCCCGCCTGCAGCTATCGGCCCTGCTCGGCGCGGGCGTTGACGGTGCCCGCGACATCGTCCGGCCCAAGCCGCTGAAAAGCACCGAGGTGGCGTTGCCGGAGAGCCTGCCTGCCGAACTGCTTGGGCGGCGTCCAGACATCGTCGCGGCCCGCTGGCGGGTTGAGGCCGAGTCTCGCACGGTGGCCTCAGTGAAGACCCGTTTCTATCCCAACATCAACCTGCGTGCCGCAGGCGGTATCCATGCCATGTCTGGCGACAGTTTCAACGACACCGTCAGCCGGTTCTGGAACATCACGCCAACCGTGACCGTGCCGTTGTTCGATGCCGGTCGCCTGCGTGCCGACCTCAAACAGAGCAACGCCGACCTGGACCTGGCGATCGCCCGCTACAACGCCACGTTGAACACGGCGTTGCACCAGGTTGCGACGTCGGTGACCGAACTGCAGGCCGTCAACCGGCAGATCGGCCTGCAGCGTACTGCGCGCGATACGGCCCAGTCGTCCTTCGATCTGGCTGTAGAGCGGTTTGAAGTCGGAGAAAACAACTTCCTTGATTCGCTCAATATCGAGGAGCAATTGATTGAGGACGAACTGCGTCTTGCCCTGTTGAGCAGCAAGCAGGTTGACTCGGCAGTGGGCCTGGTGACGGCACTGGGCGGTGGTTACCAGCCCGAGTCAGTGAACGTTCAGTAGATGCCCGTCTTCCGGCGCCAGGGTTGCATCCTGGCGCCGGCTTTACACCTTGAAACAATCCCTTAATCCGCTCCGCATGGTTTTCAACCCTTTGTTTTGCAAGGCCCAATGGGTTGCGCCTCAAGGGCATCAGGTAGCACGTTTGCCGTGTCTGGCTCACGGAGCGCTGCAAAACTGGTGTATAGTCCTACATTGCTCGTACTAACAAACAGTCGCGATTCCAGATGCAGACAGCCATAGGCTGACGGCCCGAGGTCAATGGGAGATTGCTTTCCCCCAAGGGCGCGACATGGAATCGTACCTGTTCAATACGAGGAAACCGCTGTGCCGACGCGCTTCCATGCTTCAGTACGCGGTGATCCTTGTAAAGTTATTGAGGTATCGCATGTACACTGCCAACCACCCCAGCATTGAACAGATCCGCCTGGAAAACGTCCTGACAGCACTTGGCAATCCGTTGCGCCTGACCGTGCTGAAGGTACTTTCCGATGGTGAGGAACACCCTTGTGGGCGCATTCTCAAGGGGGCATCGAAATCGACCATGACCCACCATTGGCGTGTCCTGCGTGACAGCGGTGTGATCTGGCAACGCCCTTATGGTCGCGAGAACCTGCTGTCGATTCGCCGCGAAGACCTGGAGAGCCGTTTCCCCGGGCTGTTGAGCTCTCTGCTCGAAGCCGTTGCGAATGACCCGCAGACCGTGCAGGTCATTCGCGACAACGAAGCACGTTTGGAGGAAGGCTGAGTCGCCTTCCTTCCTGGGCGCGCCCCTGGCTCAGATCGCCAGCTTGAGCGGTGTGCCAGCAGGCCCATGCAAGACTGGCCTAGTGACTGGGTAGAGGATGCTGTGGCTGCCCGCGCCGCGGATTTCGTTGATCCGGCAGTCGAAGCCCACCATTGCCTCGTCCATCGTTGGTGCGTCACTGCGGCCGGTGGACCACTTGGTGGCGAGGAAACGCTGTTTCATATCTAGGTGTTTATTGGCGAAAATTCCCGACAGGTGCTGATGGTCGAGACGGCGCTGCCGAGTCGGGCCATGGCATTCATGGCGTTTCATCAACCAGCGAAGGCAGCCAGGCGATCGTGCAGTGGTTGCTGGAGCAGCCGATACTGGCTGGTCTGATGGCGCGGCAGAAGAGCCAGCATGGTGAACTTGAACGGGCGGATGCAGGGCCGACCTATGAATAAGGCCCCACAGGTTTGTCGCAAGCGTCAAAGGCTATCCGGATCCCCAAAGAACATCTGAATCCGCGAACGCAGCCAGCGTTCACCCGGGTCGTTGTCCTGAGCGCCGCGCCAGGCCATGTGCAGCTCAAAGCTGCGGACGTCGATCGGCAGTTCTTCGGCGCGCAAGCCGCCTGCAGCGGTCAGCACTTCGGCGGTGTAGTCGGGCACGATGGCCAGGATGTCGGTGCCGGTCAGCAGGCTACCCAGGCCATTGAACTGTGGCACGGCCAGTACGACATGGCGCTTGCGGTCGAGTTTGGCGAGTTCTTCGTCGATAAAGCCACTCAGGTCACCAGCGAACGACACCAGTGCATGGGGGCGGCAGCAGAAGTCGTCCAGGCTGAGGCTGCCCGGCATGCTGTCGGCCCGCAGCAGCTTGGGTTTGCTGCGCCGCAGTACCTTGCGCTTGGCATTTGCCGGCAGGTCACTGGTGTAACTTACACCCACCGAGATCTCGCCCGAGGCGAGCAAGGCCGGCATCAGAATGTAGTTCACCCGCCGCACGACCAGCACGATACCCGGTGCTTCGGCGCGAATGCGTTTGAGCAGTTGCGGCAGCAGGGCAAACTCGGCGTCGTCGGAGAGGCCGATGCGAAAGACCGCCGTGCTGGTGGCGGGGTCAAAGTCGGCCGCACGGCTGACGGCGGTGGAGATGGAGTCCAGCGCGGGGGAGAGCAGGGCGAAGATCTCTACCGCACGTGCCGATGGCTCCATGCTGCGGCCGGTGCGAACGAACAGCGGGTCGTCGAACAGCGTGCGCAGGCGCGACAGTGCGGCACTGATGGCCGGCTGGCCGAGGAACAGTTTCTCCGCTGCACGGGTCACGCTGCGTTCATGCATCAGGGTTTCGAAGACGATCAGCAGGTTCAGGTCGACGCGGCGCAGGTCGTTACGGTTCATCGCTTTGCTTCACTGGATGGGGCAGGGGTGAATCTTAAGGGGAAAGGCTGCTACCCTGCACCGAATAAATTGAACGTATGCCAGTACCTTCAATCAATGACAGGCATGTCGACTATTAATAGCCACGGATGGCCTAACCAGGAAAGCCCCGATAGAGTTCAGGGTATTAGCGATTCACTTGGCGAGGTTTGCGATGTCCCGCATGATCCGTTTCCACAAGTTCGGTCCGGCCGAGGTGCTCAAATGCGAAGAGCAGGCAGCGCCGACCCCGGCTGCCGGCGAGGTGCAGATTCGCGTCCAGGCGATCGGCGTCAGTTGGTACGACGTGCTCTGGCGGCAGAACCTCGCCTCGTCTCAGGTTCGCCTGCCGGCCGGCATCGGGCATGAGATGGCGGGCGTGGTCATGGCCGTGGGTGAGGGTGTCGATGATCTCGCCGTTGGTGACAAGGTCGCCAGCTTTCCGGCCAGCAGCGCCAATACGCACCCGGTGTACGGTGAAGTCATTGTGTTGCCGCGAGATGCCTTGACGCGCTACCCCGATGTCCTCAGCCCTGTCGAGGCCAGTGTTCATTACACGCCCTTGCTGATTGCCTATTTTGCCTATGTCGACCTGGCCAGGGCCAAGGCCGGGCAGACGGCGCTGGTGACCGATGCCAGCCACTGTGCCGGGCCTGCCTTCGTGCAACTGGGCAAGGCGCTGGGCATTCGGGTCATCGCTGCCACCAAGCAAGCGAGTGAGCGTGACTACCTGCTTGGTTTGGGTGCCGAGAAGGTGATCGTCACTGAAGAGCAGGACCTGCTCATGCAGATCAACAAGTACACCGAAAACCGTGGCGTTGACATGGTGCTCGATGGGCTGGGCGGGCCGCAGATGTCGTTGCTGGGCGATGTCCTCGCACCGCGTGGCAGCCTGGTGCTGTACGGCTTGCAGGGCGGTAACCAGACGCCGTTCCCGGCGTGTGCGGCCTTCCAGAAGAACATTCAGTTTTTCGTTCACTGCATTGGCAACTTCACCGGCAAGCCGGAGCTGGGCATTGTTCAGGACCATGTGGCATTGCAGCGTGCACTGCGTGACATCAACCAGTTCACCGCCGACCACTTGCTGACACCCCAGATCAGCAAGGTCTATCCGTTCGAGGCGTTTGTCGCCGCGCATCGGCATATGGATGAGTGCCCGTGTGGCGGGCGGATTGTGCTGGAGCTTGCTCCTCACTGACGACTGGGCCTGTTGAGCCGCAGTGCCTGTATCGTTTGATTTAATGACAGGCTAGGCCTTACGGTTGCGGTTCGTAAGGCCCTGGCGGGGCATCGGTAGCGCGAACGCTGCTTTCGATCTGCTCTGCCAGGTAATACACCCCGGCCATGACTCCCGAGGCTCGGTTTTCCAGCAGTGTTGCCCATTCTTCGTCCAGGGCGACGTTCAATATGACCCTGAGCTGCTCGATCATTTCAGGCCGCTCACTGTCATGCATCAGCGCACCAACGCCCGTCACTACCAGTGAAATCATCATTCCGGCAACCCGGCCAACGGCGGCCGCCGTTGCGCTCGCCGCACCGCGCACGGGCAGGGTGGACTCCAGTTTTTCGCTGGTGCGTTGTGCAACCGAGGACAACACCGCATCTGCCTGGTCTGCGCCACCTGCGCCCGTCGCGGTGCGCACCTGCGTTACCAGTGCCGCATACGCCGGCAGTTTGCTGACAGGGTTGGTGTAGACCAACTGGTAAAGCGATGCATTGAGGGCAGGGGGTGGCCCCAGGCTGATCGCAGGGATACGGCTGAGCCGCAGGTTGAATTGGTCGGGCGGTAAACGATAGCGCTGCACGATACCCTGAAGTTGCGGACCGAGCAGTTGGGCGTACAGCGCGATGGCTTGTTGCATGACCGCATCGGGATCAATCTCCTTGGCGACCGGCTCCAATACCCGTTCGTGATATTGCTCTTGAAGGTATGCGGCCAGGCGCTTTTCGCCGGGTTCAGTGTCATTGCCGGCGTTCATTTTGTACCAGGCAACCTTGATGGTCAGCCATTGCTGGGTCCAGTAGCTGGTGAACCAGGGAATGAAGTCGGCTTCGGTCTGCTGGTAGACGCGGTCCCGCCAGGCTTTCATCGAGCGGCGTGCGTAGTCTTTGACCGACTCTGTGACTGCCTGCGAAGCACTGACAATTTCCCAGTCCACCTGCTGCCAGGTGGATTCAGGTATCACCACGGGCGCTTGCGTTTCGGGTGCCGGCGCTTTTGAGGCGCAGCCAGGGATTCCCGCCAGCAGTGCAATGATCAGGGTCACGGTCAGGGCGCGTCGATTCAAGACCGCGGTCCCCCAGAAGAGGTTCGAGAATGGGTGGGTTCTGCTATGCCTGAACCCCCGCCCGTACGCTACTTGTTAAGTATAGGTGGCGAACCGTTCGTTCAGCGCCCGTGCGGTACGGCGCCTTCTGTTCTGCTCAAGCCGCTGTCCAGTGGCTAACAGCGTTGTATGACGGCTGTTGCGCGAACAACAGTGGCGGTGTTCTTCCTGAAAAAATATTCAATAAAAACAATTGGATACGATTGGCACAAAAGCTGCTGATAGTCCTGCAGCCTGTCCGCCGGACATACCGAAACAGTGCCTTAGCCGGTGCGGTGTTTAGCCCGCACCCAGGTCCAATCGAAATCGACAAGGAAGAACCGCATGTCAATACACTGGCTTCGCCATGCCGCCCTGGGGGGGCTGCTGCTGGCGGCGAATGGCCTCGCTCTGGCGGCAGACAGCCCTTGGCAAGTGCGCCTGGGCGTCAGCAATATCGTCCCAAGCTCCGACTCTGGCAGCATTCAGCCTGGCACGGTCGATATCGACAGTGATGCCGGCCCGACCTTCAACCTGGCGTATTTCCTGACACCAAACCTTGCCATCGACGTACTGGGCGGTCTGCCGTTCAAACACGACATCAAACTGAACGGCAGCAAGGTTGGCAGCACCAAGCAATTACCGCCGATTGTCTCGCTGCAGTGGCATTTCGCCCCTGACGCCCGTGTGCGGCCCTTTGTCGGTGTCGGCCTGAATTACACCTATTTCTACGACGAACATCTGGACAACGGCGCCAAGCTGGAGCTCTCCGACTCTTGGGGGGCGGCCTTCCAGGCGGGGCTCGATATTGCCATTGATGACCACTGGAGCCTCGGCGGCGATGTGCGCTACGCGAAAATCGACAGCACCGTGAAGATCGACGGCCAGAAGGTCGGCAGCGTCGATGTCGACCCGACGGTGTACAGCCTCAATCTTGCCTATCGTTTTTGAAGGAAACTCGCCATGACTGACTTGAACACCCCATTGGCCGAGCAGGCCGACGCCTTTATCCAAACTCAATCAAGCACGCCGGCACAGCGCCTGACCAGTGAAGCGCAGGCCATTGAAACGGCCCGGCGCCTGGCCAGCGAGTTTGCCCGTGAGGCCGTTGCGCGTGATCGCGAGAGGCGTCTGCCGGTTGCCGAACTCGACGCATACTCCCAGAGCGGGCTATGGAGCATCGTGGTACCCAAGGCGTACGGTGGGCTGGGCGCCGGTTACCGAACGGTCGGTGAAGTCTTCAAGCAGATCTCGTCGGCGGACGGCTCACTGGGCCAACTGGCGCAGAACCACTTCGTTATCCTGGCCCACATCGCCTTTGACGCCAGTGAGCAGCAGAAGCGCTTTTTCTTCGACCTGGCACTGTCAGGCGCACGCTTTGGCAATGCCTTCTCCGAGCGTGGCAGCAAGCACGTAGCAGACTTCCAGACCCGTATCAGCGCTGAAGGCGACGATTTTGTGGTGAGCGGCCAGAAGTTCTTTTCCACGGGGGCGCTGTTGGCGCACTGGGTGCCGATTGTCGCGGTTACCGAGGAAGGCTTGCCGCACCTGGCCGTGGTGCCACGCAATGCACCGGGGCTGAAGGTGGTGAACGACTGGTCCAGTTTCGGTCAGCGCACCACCGCCAGCGGTACGGTGCTGATCGATCAGGTAAGGGTACCTGCCGCGCAGGTGGTGCCGATCTGGAAGGCGTTCGACCGTCCGACCGCAGGCGGTGCCATTTCTCAGTTCATCCAGGCTGCCATCGATGCAGGCCTTGCCCGCGGCGCGTTCAACGATACCCTGGACTATGTGCGCCGGCATACCCGTCCATGGATCGACTCGGGGTTGGAGAAAGCCACGGATGATCCGTACATCATTCAGCAGGTGGGCGATTTGCAGATTCGCTTGCGTGCCGCTGATGCGGTATTGGACCTGGCGGCTGATGCGATTGACCATGCACTGAGCGAGCCGACAGAAGACAACGTGGCGCAGGCCTCGCTGCTCACCGCCGAAGCCAAGGTGCTGACCACCGAAGTGGCAATCCTGGCCAGCAACCGCCTGTTTGAATTGGCGGGTACCCGGTCGACCCTTGAGGAATACGGGCTTGACCGTCATTGGCGCAACGCCCGTGTGCATACGCTGCACGACCCGGTACGCTGGAAGTACCACATCGTTGGCAACTATGCGCTCAATGGCGTCAAGCCACCTCGCCACCCCTGGAGCTGATCGGCGTGTGCTGGCTAGGCACTGTGTGGTGTAGTAATGCGACGTAAATGTCCTGTTTTTATCCAAACGCTGGCGCCATCAGCGCCCGCTGTGGCGACCAAATGGTCGCCTTTGGGCAGGCGCATCCACGACAGGGCTGTAAGCAGGTCGCCATCAACCTCCACCTCACCGGCCAGCACCAGCATTTCGGCGCCATCCGGGCATGCCATCTCGATGTGCGTGCCTTGCACCCACACTTCCAGGCGTACCGTTTCGTGATTGTCCTGGAACAATGGGATAACGCCTATACCCGGGCGTTGGGCATCCGGTGTCAGTGTTGCGTGGTTCATGTCGATCACGCAGTGATGACGGTCTGCCGGATCGAACTGCCAGAGTTTGACGAAGATGATGCAACCATCGCTGGAGCCGGGTGTGTGCCGCGAGGTTGGAGGATTGCGCACATAGGTGCCGGCAGGGTAGTCGCCATGTTCATCCTGGAACACACCCTCCAGTACGATGAACTCCTCGCCGCCGTCATGGGTGTGAGGGCTGAACTGGCTGTCAGGCGCATAGCGCACGATGGAGGTGGCGCGTGCAACTTCGTTACCGATGCGGTCGAGCATTCGTCGCTGCACGCCCTGCATAGGGGAGTCTACCCAGGGCATGTGTGCTGCGTGCAGCACGATACGCTGGTCGAAGTCGGCGTTGATTTCCATGCAGGGAGTTCTCGTTTTGGCGGCGGTTCGGGTTACCTGTCACCCGTTAGTGTTGTGCCAACGCAGCGGCCGCGCAAGGCGTTAGTACTTGCCGTTGGGTAGCAGGCTCTTTAAATAAAAAACCCTTGCGTTCTGGCAAGGGCTTTTCCACGTCTGAGGGTGGTTATTCTTCGACAGTTTCGAGGGTGTTCTTGATGTGCTGAAACAGCGTGTCCTGGCACGTCCGGTATTGGCGTTCTAGTTCATCAAGCTCTTGCATTCTAGAAAGCCAAACCTCGTCGGATACAGTACTTAGATGTTCCACGGTGTTTTGCCAAGTAGCTTTGGCGCAGTCGGTGGCATTCAGCAAGGCTAGGAAGTGTGCGTCTACAGGCAGTGCTTGCGCAGAGTGTTTCCGTGACAACATTAAAAAACCCGGTAATCCATTGATTTAGTGTGGTTAATGTTAACCCTCTGGGAGCAAAAAATCGTGCGGTATACGACGAATGGATAGTGGGCTATCAATCTGTGCGCGGTGCTGTCAGAGGTTTTCCCCGGCCTGTCACAAGGCTTAAACATGGCGTCGGCAAAATGACGTCAAAATGCTTACGTGGCGATATTAAAGTGATATTATCCTGCGCTGGCGATGTGCAGGTCTGAGCTGTGAGGGTGTGCGTATCGGCCCAGGAGCAGATTATTTATAAGCGTATTCACGGATGGCATCGTAAAAAGAACCATCGGGTTTGTAACTTTCACATACCGCATTCATAACCGCTCAACTTATTCAGGGTTTGCCGTGTGCCTTGCGATTTAACGTCATGAACGCTGCGCCGCAGTACCACTCGCCTGAAAATCATCGGATATAAAGTTTTTGCCAGCGCGTTTAACACGTCGTGGCCGCCAAGGATTATGTGCATGTTCAATCAGCTAAAATTCAGCCAGAAAATTCTGCTCGCTGCCGCTGTGGTAGTGGTGATGATTTTCTCTTTATCCAGCCTCTATAGTTACTCGTTGCAGCGCGATGCGGTCAGCAAGAGCCTGGAGAACTATCTCAACGATGTTGGCGGCGCCACTGCCAAGGGCATCCAGAGCTGGCTGGCAGGGCGCATTTTGCTGGTGGAAAACACCGCCCAGTCGATTGTCCGTAACCCGGCACCTGAGGAGGTCGTTGGCCTGCTGGAACAAAAAACGCTGCTGTCGAACTTTGTGTTCACCTACCTGGGTAGTGTTGACGGCCGTTTTACCATGCGCCCGGACAGCAAGATGCCTGATGGCTATGACCCGCGCACACGACCTTGGTACCTGGCCGCCAAGGCGGCTGGAGGCACCATCCTTACCGAGCCCTATGTCGACGTGGTCACCGGCGGGCTGACCGTAGCCATCGCAACGCCTGCAGGCAGCGCGGGCGTGCTGAGCAGCGATCTGAACCTCAACGTGCTGAATGACACCATCAATTCGCTGAACTTCAATGGCTTGGGTTACGCGTTCCTCGTGAGCAGTGATGGCCGGATTCTGGTTCACCCAGACAAGAGCCTGGTCATGAAGAACCTGAAGGATGTGTACCCTCACAATACGCCACGTATCGGCGACAACTTCAGCGAGGCGAGCAACCAGAACGGTACGCGCATTCTCAGTTTTGCCCATATCGACGGCCTGCCTTCCGCTGACTGGTACATCGTACTGTCCGTTGATAAAGCCAAGGCCTACTCGCTGCTCAGCGAGTACCGCACGTCAGCGATCATCACCACGCTGGTCGCGGTCGCTGTGATCATGCTGTTGCTCGGCGTCCTGATCCACGTGCTGATGCGCCCGCTGAACGCCATGGGTGTTGCCATGCGTGACATTGCCAAGGGCGAAGGGGACCTGACCAAGCGCCTGACGGTACATACTCAGGACGAATTTGGTGAGCTGGCCACGGCCTTTAACCAGTTTGTCGAGCGCATTCATGCCTCTATCCGCGAAGTGTCGTCGTCGGCTTTCCATCTGAGCGATGTGGCGACCCAAGTGGTCACGGCTTCCAATTCGTCGATGCTCAACTCCGACGAACAAGCCAGCCGTACCAATAGCGTGGCTGCGGCCATCAATGAACTGGGTGCTGCTGCCCAGGAAATTGCACGCAATGCGGCAGAGGCTGCACACCAGGCCAGCGATGCGCGGGCGCGGGCGGAAGAAGGCCAGAGCATTGTGGACGCCACCATCAAGACGATGAACCAGCTGTCCGCCAGGATCAGTGACTCGTGTGGCAACATCGAGGCGCTGAACGGCAAGACGGTCGACATCGGGCAGATCCTTGAGGTCATCCAGAGTATTTCCGACCAGACCAACCTGCTGGCACTCAACGCCGCCATTGAGGCAGCGCGTGCCGGTGAAGCCGGGCGCGGCTTCGCTGTGGTCGCCGATGAAGTGCGCAACCTTGCCCATCGCACACGAAGCTCGGCGCAGGAAATCCAGCACATGATCGAGGAGTTGCAGGTTGGTTCCAAGCAGTCGGTAGAAACGATGGTAGAAAGCCAACGCGACAGCGAAAGTAGCGTCTTGATCGCCAATCAGGCCGGCTCCAGCCTTGGGGTTGTCACCGAGCGTATTGGTGAAATCGACAATATGAACCAGTCCGTGGCCACGGCGACAGAAGAGCAGACATCGGTGATCGAGGCGCTCAACCTGGACATCAACGAGATCAATACCCTCAACCAGGACGGTGTCGAGAACCTGCAAGCGACCTTGCGCGCCTGCAACGATCTGGAGCGTGAAGCCAACCGCCTCAAGCATCTGGTCGGAACCTTCCGCATCTGATCGCGGCCAGCCGCTGCGCCATGTGAGCCAAGGCGCAGTGTTGGACGGGTAGGGGCTTGCCCTTACCCGTCCTGGTGCTGGCGTGCCCCGTGCCGCAAGCACATCCAGTCCTCACGACTCAAACGGTACATGCGCACTGGCCGGCCATGAAACTCGCGTAACTCGAATGTCGTAAAGCCGGTTTTTTCAGCCACCCTCAACGAGGCGACGTGCTCCGGTTCGATGACTACAACGACAGACGCCAGTTGTTTTCGAGCAAAAACGCAGTCAACAACAGCGTTGCTCGCTTCGCAGGCAAGCCCTTGGTTCCAGTACCTTCTGGCCAGGCGATACCCCAGATTGGCTTCTTCTGCGCCATCAATCACTTCCGGCCCAACGCCACAAAATCCGACGAGGTCATTCGTGGCTTTTTCGACCAAGGCCCATGGGCCTATGCCGAGCGAGGCGTAGCAGGCCAGGCACCATTCAATAAAACGCCGGGTGGCCTGCTCGTTACATACCCCGCGCACCGAATACCTCATCACCTCAGGGTCGCTCAGCATTGCTGCCAGCGCGGGTAGATCGTGCTGTGATAGATGCCGCCCAATCAGCCTCGGCGTTTCAAATAAATGCACTTATCTCCCCTTGTGCCTGCCCTTAAGTTGATCGGCGCGCGGGTGCGCGTCGTCCTTGCATGCAGCGTCAGCCGTCAATACGGTAACATCCTGGCCGCCGCAAGGTAGATCAAGCAACAACCGTGTACCTGTCTGGAAAATAGCGAGTAGCGCCCATGCACCTGCCGAGTGTGAACTGATGACCCCCTTGACCGCCCGCGAGGTGTACCAATGCTTGCGAGACGCCGCCTTGGGCATTCGACCCTTGCAGCGCCTTGGCCAGCCGTCTGGGCATGGTCTGTTGGAGGTTGGCATTGAAGGGTGGCAACTGACGCTCGACTTCAGCGGCAACAGCCTGCACCACTGCCTGCGTGGTCAGAGCCCGGATGGCCGAGTAGGGGCCTGCGACAATTGGCAACGTACCGACCCGGTCAGTTTGCTCAGTACCTGGGAACTGGCCCAGGTTGAGCGGTTGCTGAAGGACGCTTGAGTCAAGGCTGCACGGGTTCGTCGGCACACTGCTTGAGCCAGTCAATCAGCACCTGTACACGCTGGGGCATGGCTTCGCGGTTGGGGTAGACGAATAACCTGTGGCCACGGCGCTGCGATCAAGGGCTAGTGTCCAGCCAGTAGTGTACGGCTCCGGCTCAGGTAGGCGTCCATTTCTTCGTCCGGGACCATGCTGCCGCCGGTGCCCCACATGATGTGCGTCGCCTTGGCCATACGTGGGTCATCCAGCCCCAGGCGTGCCCTGTAGCCTTGTTGCTCCTGCAACACCCGCAGGAAACCGGGCAGCCCGGCCAGTGCCGAGGGCTCCAGCTTCAGGCCTTCGGTAGCCTCCATCAGGGCCAGCAGGCGGTAGAGTTCGTCATCGGTGACGGTGTAGTAACCGTCGATCAAGCGCTGCATGGCGCGCCCGACAAAGCCTGATGGCCTGGCCACTGCCAGGCCATCGGCGGCGGTGCGGTTGTCGATGCCGACGTCGTAGACGCTGACCGCATCGTGCAACCCGGTGTAAACCCCCAGCAGCATGCAGGGCGAGTGCGTCGGTTCAGCAAAGACGCAGTGCACCGCATCACCGAAAACCTGCTTGAGACCGAACGCCACCCCGCCAGGGCCACCGCCGACACCACAAGGCAGGTAGACGAACAGTGGGTGCGCCTGATCTACCGTGATGCCTGCAGCGTCAAGCTGGCGTTGCAGCCGGCGTGCGGCCACGGCGTAGCCGAGGAACAGGTTCAGAGAATTTTCGTCGTCGACAAAATGGCATTTCGCGTCCATCTCGGCCTGTTTGCGGCCTTGTTCCACCGCCACACTGTAGTCGGAGGCGTATTCGATCACCTCGACCCCGCAGGCGCGCAGCCGGTCTTTCTTCCATTGCCGGGCATCGGCGGACATGTGCACGGTGGCCTTGAACCCCAGGCGCGCGCTCATGATGCCAATCGACAAGCCGAGGTTGCCGGTGGAGCCGACCGCGATACTGTACTGGGCAAAAAAGGCCCGGGCTTCATCGCTGTCCAGCGTGCTGTAGCTGTCGCCGGGCTGAAGCAAGCCGCCGGCCAGGGCCAGGTCCTCAGCGTGCTTGAGTACTTCATAGATACCGCCCCGGGCCTTGATCGAGCCAGAAATCGGCAGCAGGTTATCGGCCTTCAGCCATAGCCGGCCTTGTATCGGCAGCTGATGCTCCGCGCACAAGGCAGCCTGGAGCTGGGCCAGCGGCAGCAGCGGTGACTCGATGATACCGTCACTGGCCTGTGTCTCGGGGAAGGCTGATTGGATAAATGCCGCAAAGCGTTCAAGTCGGGAGGCGGCGTCGTCGACATCGGCGACGTTCAGCGGCACATCACCCAGCGCTTGCGCTGTCGGTGCCAGCGCCGGATTGAACCAGGTGGTTGGTTCAAGACGGATCAATTCGGCGAGCAAAGGATGGTTTTCGCACCCGTTGTCGATCATTTCATTGAGGGTCATGTTCTGCCCTTTGTTCTCGTCAGTGCGTGAGGTTGTGTAGATCGCAGTTGTAGCGATTAAGCCTCGGACGCTGGGGCTTTACAACGGATGTATGTTCAACGGATAGCTGATCTGTGGTCACCTGTGCAGGTTCGGCAGAGCACGTCGGGCATGGCTTCGAGCCGGTGCCTGTCTGCCAGGCTTGCGCCATCACAAAGGAAGAAGCCTGTTCTGGATGACTTGCTTCATTACCAGGGTGGAGGTCAGCCGCTGCACATTGGGCAGTGTCGAAAGGCTTTCATCGTAGAGCCGCTGGAAGGCCGGCAGGTCCTGAGTGATGACCTGAAGCAGGTAGTCCGGCTCGCCAAACAGTCGCTGAGCGTCGACCACCTGGGGAATGTCAATCAGCGCCGTCTCGAACGCCTCGACGGCGCGCCTGTCGCCCTCTCGGAGCGTTACAAACACCATGGCAGAAAAATTCAGGCCCAGTGCGCCGGGATTCAGCTGTGCGCGATAACCCAGCAACACGCCAGACTCTTCCAGTGCCCGTACACGCCGATGGCACGGGGAAAGGCTCAGGCCCACGCGCTCGGCCAGTTCGGTGACCGATAGACGACCATCTTTTTGAAGCTCGGCAAGAATCTTCCGATCAGTCCTGTCCATGTAGAAGAATCTCCCGGTTAGCGGCACGTACATGATGATATTCGAAAGAAAATTCTAGCAAGATTTCACTAATCTTCCTCGTACCCTTAACAGCTGCACTTTTCTGGCGACCAGATGAGGGCGGCGTTTGATTCACGGAGTGAGGCGATGCAGATGATGATGAGTAAGCAGCAGGGGCGGGTGGCCCGATGACGTTCAGTGTGGTCGTTGCATTCTGGGCGGTGTCGATTCTGTTCATTATCACGCCCGGCGCGGATTGGGCGTATGCGATTTCGGCGGGCCTGAAGGGGCGTGTCGTCATACCTGCGGTGGCCGGGCTGCTGTCTGGCCACTTGATTGCAACCGTGATTGTGGCAGGCGGTGTCGGCACGCTGGTTGCCAGCCACCCGGTAGCGCTGTCGGTACTGACCGTTGCCGGGAGCGCTTATCTGCTTTGGTTGGGCATCAATATGCTTGCCCATCCGGCTACACCGCACGCTGATGCCCGTCAGGCATCGGGCTCCTGGTCGCGCTGGGCAGTCAAGGGGCTTTGCGTGAGCGGGCTGAACCCGAAAGTGTTCCTGCTGTTCCTGGCACTCTTGCCTCAATTCACGGATGTCACCGCGCCATGGCCCGTTCCCATGCAGATCATTGCGCTGGGGCTCATACACGCCTTGAGTTGCGGTGTGATCTATCTGCTGGTCGGGTTTGGTTCACAAGCCGTTCTTCGGGCACGCCCGGCTGCAGCGCACCTCATCAGCCGGCTCTCTGGTGCAACCATGATCATCATCGCGGTAGTGCTGCTCGCCGGGCAGCTGTCCGGTTAATTCTATTTCAGCGAGGCGACCCCCGATGAGCGACCAGCCTTCACCTTATGGCAGTGCCCCTCGTGCCCAACAGGCGACCCGCGTCAGAATTTCACACCTGAAACAGATGAAAGTTGACGGCCAGAAGTGGGCGATGCTCACTGCGTATGACATGTACAGCGCCGCTATCTTTGAAGAGGCCGGGATACCTGTCCTTCTGGTGGGGGATTCTGCCGGGAACAATGTCTATGGCAATGAGAACACCCTATCGGTAACCGTTGATGAACTTATCCCGCTGGTGCGCGCGGTAACTCGCTCGACACAGCGAGCACTAGTGATTGCGGATCTGCCTTTTGGTGCTTACCAGGCTTCGGTGGAGCAGTGCTTTAACACGGCCGTCAGGTTCATGAAGGAGGCCGGTGCGCACGCTGTGAAACTGGAGGGCGGTATCGAGGTGTTGCCGCAGGTTGAGAAGCTTGTCAGCTCGGGTATCCCCGTCATGGCGCATATCGGTTTTACTCCACAACTGGAACATCAATTAGGTGGATACCGCGTACAGGGTCGTGGCGAAGATGCACAGCGACTGATCGACAGTGCCAAAGCCTTTGAAGCCGTGGGCGCGTTCGCTATCTTGATCGAGATGGTGCCGGGGGACGTGGGTGGCGCGATCACTGCAGCTGTTTCGATTCCTACTGTCGGGATCGGCGCGGGTAACCAATGCGATGCCCAAGTGCTGGTCTGGCAAGACATGGCCGGGCTGCGCACGGGGCGGCTGCCGCGGTTCGTCAAGCAGTACGCCGATCTACGTTCGATCCTTCACACCGCGGCAAGGGACTTTGCAGGTGAGGTAGAGGCAGGAACATTTCCCGGCCCCGAGCATACGTTTTAACCGCCGACTATCAGTAGCCAAGGAACCCCACATGAAAAGCCCGAGAGAACGTGCTGCTGAAGGTCTTCAGGTCGGCGACTGCTTTACAGTATCCCGCTGTTTCTCAGAGGACGATGTTCGTCAGTTCGCACAGATATCTCGGGACTACAATCCGGTTCACTGCGATGCCTGCTATGCCGAACTGCGCAGGTTCAAGGCGCCCATTTCCCACGGTCTTCTGACGGCCAGCCTGCTCACTGAAATCGGCGGGCAGATTGGTTGGCTGGCGACAGGGATGCAATTCGAGTTCAAACGCCCGGTTTACCCAGGCGAACAGATCACGTGCCATTGGCGCATCACTGACATCAACGAGCGGGGGCAGGCAAAGGCCGAGGTGATAATACTCAACGCAGAAGGCGTCACGGTGCTGGAGGCTTTGACCTCGGGTGTGCTGCCGGGCGTACAGGAGCGTGAACGCCTCAAACAGATGCTTTGTGAGGGGGACCCCACCAACGGTGCCGCCACGTCTGTGAGTTGATTGGCGGCCATGAACACCAAGCGGGCAGGGCGCTATGCCACTACCCGCATACACCGCTAGCGTGCTTCCGGCCTTGACCGGTCGGCCTCCATGCCTCCGAGTAACGCCTGCGCCAGCCCTTGAGCCATATCAACGGCCGTGCGCGTGGACCAGAGCAGATGACGGGTTTCGCTGTCGACCACCTGACAGGCCTGTTCGTTGGTGGCGTAGGCGGAGCGTAGCAGGATGGTGAGGTGGATCAGCACGTCTTCGACGTTGAGCCCGGCGCGAACACTGAACAGCGGATCGTGACTGTCTTCGCAGGAACCGAACGTGGCGCAGGCGGTGGTTTTCAGGATGTTGGTGTGCGGGGGATCGGGGACTATCTTGGTCATGGTGATGCTCCTGGAAAATCTGACCGCTGACCTCTTGCGCTAGGTGGACGGTCTCGCTGAGACCCTGTTCAATCATGTTAAGGCTCAATAATGTCAATGGGCCGCTATGCCAAAAGGACGAGGTCATGCTTCTGCAAACCCGCAATTTTATTCTTGAAGCACTTGGCGACCTGGCCATTGGAGATTACAACGCACGCCCCTTCGACTGCGCTTTCGAGTTGCTCGCGGCACCACCAAGCCGCAAGCGTCTGATCATGGTCGGCTTTAACGGCTCTCTTGCCGATGCCGTCCACACCAACGCCGGTTCAATAGGTGCAGGTTACGATCAGCCTGAATTTTCCAATGTTGCCTATGGCCTTGATGGCGGTTGGGGGCCGAAAACCCTGGCTCGGCGCCTGACAGAGTTACCCACCGCACTGGGTTTTGAGTGGCGCGATACCATTTACACCAATGCACTGTTGATGTGCTCCAAAGATGCCGCATCGATACAAAAAGTTGCGCTAGGATCCTCTGCTGCGAGCCTGGAGTCACTGACACGCAAATCAATGCAGTTTTTCCAACGGGTGACGATGTCGCTCGCTGAACCAGAACTGATCATCGCGTACAGCAATGGGTTGGGGAGCCCGTCCGCCGCGAGGATCATGTGGGAGGCATTCGGCAACGGTGAGGCATTGGACCATGTCGATTCGTCTTCCTACCGTGCGACGTACGGGTTCACCGCTACCATCGCAGGGCGGAGGGTACCGGTTGTGGGAATACGGCATATGTCCAGGTTTGTACCAAGCGTTGAGAACATAAAGCTGGCCTGGACAAGGCAACGAGAGCGGGCTTGAAAAGCTGAGTGGCCAGTTAAAGCAAGACAACCAGCCACTCAGCCAGCGCCTCAAGCAATGGTGGAGGTCGAGCTTTTACTCGCGTAAATCTGAAAGAAAGACGTTTCAGTAGGGGGCTCACCACTCAGGCGGGTTTGTTGGTGGTCCAGACACAACAACTCTGCTCCGCGCGTTCGGGGCGTGATGCGTCTGGAGGTTTCGGTCAGTCGTACGCTCTGACAGCCGTTCCGACCTGGCTGAGAGAGGCTTACTCAAGAACGCCTGGATCGCGCCGGATTTCCTCGCGTGCCATGGCCTCCCACAGGAACGGGAAGCCGTTCGTATCGGTGCGCGTTCCGGTTGCGAGAGCGACACTAGCGGGCAATGGTGAGCCGCCACCTAGCGTTTCGACATGCCAGGCCAGACGGCTGCGCCACTCCAATGTGATAGCGCGCAAGTGCGCCTGGCGAATGCCATTGGCCACCACCAGTACGCCGTGGTTTGCGAGCAGCGCCCATTTTTGCGTCCCCAGTGCGTCGACGACAGCTCGGCCCAATGCAGTGTCTTCCACCGTGCCTCGATACTCGTCATAGAGTACCGGGTCAGTGTCAACCAACGCGGATGTCTGGTCGTAAATCGGCGGAATTCGTCCGGCCGCCGACCACACCGATCCCCATCGCGGATGGTTATGGATCACCACGCCCACATCATGACGGGCTACGTGCACATCCATATGCAGATTGATGGCCGGCGTGATGTTCCATTCCCCCTCGATCACCTTGCCTTCCTGATCGAGGCGCACGATATCCGAGGCGGTCACTTCTCCCCAGGTGAGTTCCCAAGGGTTGGCCAGGTAAGTGCCATCGTCCTGGCGAACGGTGATGTGACCGGCGATGTGGTCGTTATAGCCTTCGCGAGATAACACCCGGCAAAGTAGCGCCACGCTCTGGCGCGGAGTCAATTCAGGCAGCAGCGCATAGCGACCTGGCCTGGGTATGTAACGGGTCAGCAAATCGTAGTTCAGTTCATCCTTCAGCATGGCTGTTTCCTTGAGAGTTACGCGTGGAAAGGCCCGCGAGCGAATACCGAGGTACGCTGCATGCGCCGTTGATGCGGTTGATAGTCCAGGATGGCGTTGTGGAGCACGCTGCGGTTGTCCCAGAGCACCATGTCACCCACTCGCCAGCGATGGCGGAAGCCGAACTTAACGTGTTGGCAATGTGCATTCAGGTAGGCAAGGATCGCATCGCTTTCCTGGGTGGCCAGGCCGTCGATATGGGTGGTGTAGGTCGGGCTCAGATACAACGCCTTGCGACCTGATACCGGGTGCTGAATAACCAGCGGATGCAGGTGTCGACGGTTCATGTTGATGACCTCGACATAGCGATCATGCGTGACAACGTTCTGGCGCAATGCGGCCGTCATTGGCCCGTTCATGTCGTGCCAGGCGCCAAGGCCTTCAAGGTAACGCTTCATGCGCTCGGACAACTCGTCGTAAGCCGTGGTCATGCTGATCCAGCAGGTGTCGCCGCCACACGGCGGCAAGATCTGAGCGTGTGTCATGGTGACGATAGGTGGGCTTGGCAGAAAGCTCTCATCGTGGTGCCACATATCGGCGCGGTCGCCCAGCTTGGAGTCGATCACGGTGATCTGTTCAAAACCTTCGCCCAGGTTGGGATAGAAGGTGTGAACTTCAGGCTCACCGAAGTACCGTGCCATTGCCAAATGTTGCTCGGGCCTTAGCCCAGGGACGTGCAGCACTATGGCTTCATGTTTTACAAGTAGCGCCTCAAGCGCCGCCAGCGTTTCCGGCAAAACGATTGAAGCGGGATCTAGATCAAGCACCTCGGCACCCAGGTTTGGGCCAAGAGGCTGGACGCTGAACGATGAAGACATAGGCAATCTCCCGGTAGGGTTGGAATATCCGATCTTATGGGCCGTATCACGCTGCGTTTAGACGTTGTCTGATCGACGAAAATGATCATACTCACGTCGCCAACGTTGAGATATTCGCATTCCGGAAGCCCTGGAATTTGAAGTTAAGTGATTGATTTAAATGGATAAATATATAAATCGTGGTGCGGCGATAAACGCAGCACTCGGGTTTTCATGAGCAAGAGAGGCGATGAAACCACGATGGCCCCAACGTCTAAGCCGGAGCAGCTTCCTGCGTTACGCAAGCGTCCGACTCAATCACGCTCTCGCGCACTGGTCGATGCTGTGGAGCAGGCGTGCCTGCAGATTCTGGATGAAGCAGGCGAGGCAGCGCTGACCGTCGCGCGCATCGCGGAAATATCAGGGGTCGCAGTTGGGTCGATCTACCAGTATTTCCCCAACAAGGACGCGATCGTCGCCTTGCTGTACGAGCGAGTACTCGATGAGGAATCCGAGGCATTATTGAGGCTGCGCGAAAGGTTGGTTGGCGTGCCCTTGAAGTCGGCGCTGCGGGTAATTCTGGCCAATATCATTCGGGTCGAAACACGTCTGTTCAAATTGAACCAGGCGTTTCACTTGCGTTATCACTCGGCCTTGCACCTGGGAATGTGGCGCGGCCCTTATCACACGGCGGGAGAGTTCATCGAAGCGACATGGCTGCCGCTCCTGCACCTTTACCAGGATGAGATCGCTACCGAGCACCCTGCTTTGGCGGCTTACTTGCTCGGGCAGGGACTGCGCAGCGTCATCCGGTCCGTACTGGAGGACATGCCGAACCAGCTCGAATCCCCGGCGTTACTCGATAGCCTGGTGGCCATGGCGCTCGGTTGCCTGCGCCCCTCAACATTCGACTAATACGCCGTCACGCAGTCAGTGTTGGCTAACGCGGCACTCAGGCTGATCGAGTCGTTACGCATGAACAAGGGATGTTATCAGGGCTTCGGGTTGAATATTCCAAGCTGATATCATTCGCCAAATTGAATGCTGAGCAGACACAAATGAACCGTCGTAAAAAAATAAACCAGTTGTTAAAGGCTCATGCCAAAAAGGCGAGTGCCAAACTGGCACCGAAGAACAAGCCTAAATATGTGAGCAAGGCTGATCGATTGAAGCTGGAGCTGGCTGCTGAGTCCGACCAAGACTCAATTAGACCGTAAGCGTCTGCCCCCCCATGCGTTGCAGTGAATGAGTGGCCAACGCTATACGTTTGCTACCATTAACGAACGGCATCGAGATGGAGGTCTGCAGCGTGCAGAGTCGGCCTTCGCCTCCCTGGCATTGACCCACTTGTTGCAAGCCTGCCTGACCACATTGGAGGTGCAATGCGCATTCCATTGTTTTACGCGGTGTCCGCTGCACTCTTCTTGACCGGGTTTTCCTGCTTGGCGCAACCACTGGATGCGACCGAGAGCGCAAACACTGCCGATACAGCGGCTGTCACGGCGGCGGCCAAAGATGCCGTGTTTACCCAGGAACAGCTGGATCAAATGCTCGCGCCCATTGCGCTTTACCCGGACCCGCTGCTGGCACAGGTGCTGATGGCCACCACGTACCCCGGGGAGGTCGCCGAAGCGGTAACCTGGTCCAAAGCACACCCGGACGCCAAGGGTGATGATGCGGTCAAGCAAGTGGCGAACCAGCCGTGGGACCCTAGCGTGCAGGCGCTGGTTGCGTTCCCGCAGGTTCTGGCAACGCTGGGCCAAGATCCCGTCTGGGTACAGCGCCTGGGCGATGCCTTCCTGGCGCAACCCGACGATGTCATGGGCGGCGTGCAACGCTTGCGTCATCAGGCGCAAGCAGCAGGCAACCTTCAGAGCAACCAATATCAGAATGTGACGGTTCAGGCTGCTACGGCCCCGGCCCCCACGAATGCGACCTCCGCCCCCGCTAGCAGTACCTCGACCATCATCATCCAGCCTTCCGATCCGCAGGTGGTGTACGTACCCAGTTATAACCCGACAACCACCTATGGTGCCTGGGCCTATCCCGCGTCACCTCCGGTGTACTACCCACCGCCGCCTGCCTATTACCCCGGCTCGGCATTGCTGGCTGGGCTGGCATTCGGTACCGGTGTGGCGATCATCGGCTCGCTGTGGGGCGATTGTGACTGGGGTAATAACGACATTGATATCGACGTCAATCGCTACAACACCATCAATCGAAACAACCAAATCACCAACAATCAGAACAAGTGGCAGCACAACGCCGTTCACCGCGATGGCGTTCCCTATCGAGACAGCAGGAGCCGCGAACAGTATGGCCGGCAACTGAACGGTGCCAATCAGCGTGAGGCTTATCGCGGGGACAATGCACAGCGAGCCCAGGCTCGTGAGAAGGCCCGGGGTTCCATGGACAAGTACGGTATGGAACGACCGGCCACCAGCAACCGCGAAGCCCGTGATCGCGCGAATGCAGCTCAGCCCGGCGCCCCGGACAACAATCGGTTGCAAGCAGGTAACGACAGGCTGAAGTCGTCTGACAGGGGCCAAGGTACAGCCAGAAACACTCGGGAGAGTCAGCCACCCAGGAATGCCACCCAGGAACGTGGCCAGGGCGAGTTGCAGGCACGCCAGGCTGCGCAAAAACGGCCATCCGCCAGCACTGGCAGTGCCCGCAACAATGTATTTGCCGGCGCTCGCTCGCCGTCCCAGGCTGACGCACAAGCCAGTCGTGGTCGTACCAGCCAGGTATCCGCCCAGCGCCCCAGTGCCTCGCGATCAGCCGGCAACCCGATCAGTCGGCCGTCCAATCCACCTGCACGTCAAAGGGGAGGGCGACGTTGAAAAACATTCCTCGAGTAACGGCCCTCATGGGCCTGTGCCCTCATGCCTTGGTGATAGCTGCCAGTGTGGCATGGTCGTGCATTGCTGCCGCACAGCTGGCATTTCCAACGCCTGAAAAGGCCGCTGAAGCGTTCGTTGAAGCCGTGGGGACGGAGCATGCCGATCAGGCACGTTTAACCGAGTTGCTCGGTGAGGAATGGCGCAGTTTCATTCCGCGCGAAGGCGTGCAGCGCAGCGATGTGGATGCGTTTTTGCAGCAATACCATGAACAACACCGCATTGAAAAAACTGGTGATAACAAGGCGCTTCTTTCTGTTGGCAGTGACCACTGGACACTGCCCATACCCCTGATAAAAGGCGAGAACAGTTGGCGTTTCGACATCAAGGCCGGTAGTGCCGAAATCCGTGCACGTCGAATTGGCCGAAACGAACTCGCTGCGCTGCAATCGGTGCTGACCTATCACGACGCCCAGACGGACTATGCATCAGTCGACCGTGATGGTGACGGCGCACTCGAATATGCGCAGAAAATCTTCAGCACCCCCGGCAAGCATGACGGCCTCTACTGGGCGGACGACGACAGCGGTCAGATCAGCTCGTTGGGGCCGTTGTTCGGCAAAACCATTGCCGGCGAAGATTGGCATGGTTACCGCTTTAGGATTCTGGATGGCCAAGGTCCTTCGGCACCCGGCGGCGCCTACAGCTACCTCATCGGTGACAAGATGAGCCGTGGTTTCGCACTGATCGCCTGGCCGGCGAAGTATGCTGACACCGGGGTGATGAGTTTCATGATCAGTCATGAAGGGCAGGTGTTCGAGAAAGACCTGGGGCCTGCTGGTGATAAATTGGCGCAGTCGATGAAGCGCTTTGATCCAGATGACAGTTGGAAGGAGGTCACTGTTGATCACGACTAGCACGTGGGGCAGCGGTCAGTAGAAGCGCCTGACTTTTACCTGTCGTGCTGATCGTTGTACTCGCGACTGGTACTCTGTGTCGTCTGCCTGCGCGCTGAACTGTCTACCGAGGCCTTGCATGCCACTGTCTATCCGTACTGAAACCTGCTGGATCGATACGCCATACGGGCGACTGTTTTGTCGTCGCTGGTTTCCTCTGAGCGTATCAAGCAATACGCAAAAGCCACCGATCATTCTTTTCCATGACTCCCTTGGTTGCGTCTCGCTATGGCGGGATTTCCCCCAGCGGCTGTGCCATGCAACCGGGCATGAGGTCATTGCCTATGACCGGCTCGGCTTCGGGCAGTCCGACGCTTACCCCGGGCAATTACCGCTGCACTTTATCCGAGACGAAGCCGAGTGTTTTTTTGCGCACCTCCGGGCCGCGTTGAAGATCGATCGTTTTATTGCCCTGGGCCACAGCGTTGGCGGCGCCATGGCGGCGAGTTGTGCGTCCTTGTATGCACCGGTGTGCATGGGGTTGATTACCCTGTCGGCGCAGGCGTTCGTCGAGGACCTGACGTTGCAAGGCATTCGAACGGCCGAGGTGCAATTCGAACAGCCGGAGCAGATGGCGCGGCTTGAGAAGTATCACGGCGACAAAGCACCGTGGGTGTTGTCCGCCTGGACCCGTACATGGCTCTCCCAGGCCTTCAGGGCGTGGACTATTGAACGCACGATTGACGCACTCCATTGCCCACTGCTTGCCATCCATGGCCAGTACGATGAGTACGGGTCGACGCTGCATCCGATGCGTATCGCAAAACTGACGACATCCACGGGTCAGTATTTGATCGTGGATGATTGCCACCATGTCCCCCATCGGGAGGCACCTGAAGCCGTGCTTGAGGCGGTCGGTCATTTTCTCGGTGTTTCCTCGACGGCCCTCCGCACAGCCTGCACGTAATCCATATGACCGGTTACCTCGCCAAGTGAGCATGCCGTGGCCTGAGGTACCGAAACGTCCTATTGTTGGGCAGTGGGGGATCACAGAGAGGACCGCGCGATGAGCAACGAACAGGAAGCACCTGAGACACACGGTGTGACGGTGAAGTTACTTGCAACGCTTGACCTTGGCCCTGAGATCGCCGGCATGGCAGGGCGCCAACTGAGAATGCGCCTGGTGACTATCGAACCCGGAGGCGTCTTCGGCCCGATGCACAGCCATAAAGACAGGCCAGGTACCGTTTATATCTTGCAAGGCACGATCACTGACCATCGCAATGGTGTCGCCACGGACTACGGGCCGGGAGTAGGGTGGCCCGAGGACAGGAACACCACCCACTGGCTTGAGAACAGAGGCGCGACTCCGGCGGTGGAAATCTCGGTCGATATCGTCAGGCAAGCGTAAATACAGGCCCGACCGTTAATGCGATCGGGCCTGTCAATATCCTCATCTGCTTTGAATTGTGTTATTGCGGCCACAACTAAATACAGCGTGTCTTAAAAGTACAAACGCATTCATTGCCGTATTCATATCAATCGTTTCCGCTGGGTGTAAGGCTCACCTGCACCGTGCGTTGAATCTTGAATACCTGAGCCTGCCAGAACGCCGGGTGCGGCGTGAGGCCGTCAGCAGCAACGCGGGTTGCTGCTGCGCAGCCTGGCCTGGCCTGGCTTGGCGGGACCGGCCAGCGACCATTGCTCAAAAGCACAAGACTTCCAGCCGAAAAGCCGGATAATGGCGGCCAAATCGTTTGGCTCGTATTCAGGTAATCCCGCATGGAAATCAAGGTTAACTTTCTCGACAACCTTCGGCTTGAAGCCAAGTTCGATGACTTTACGGTGGTGGCTGATCAACCTATCCGCTACAAGGGTGATGGCTCCGCACCGGGTCCGTTCGATTACTTTCTGGCTTCATCGGCTTTGTGTGCGGCTTACTTTGTGAAGTTGTATTGCCAAACGCGCAATATTCCCACCGACAACATTCGCCTGTCGCAGAACAATATTGTTGATCCGGAAAACCGCTACAACCAGATCTTCAAGATTCAGGTCGAGTTGCCAGCCGATATTTCCGAAAAAGACCGCCAGGGCATTTTGCGCTCCATCGACCGTTGTACGGTAAAGAAGGTGGTGCAAACCGGGCCTGAGTTTGTGATTGAAGAGGTGGAAAGCCTGGATGCCGATGCCCAGGCATTGCTGATGCTGAACTCAGCGTCAGACGCGAGCACGTACATCCCCGGCAAGGACCTGCCACTGGAACAGACCATCGCCAATATGTCGGGCATTTTGGCGGGCCTGGGCATGAAGATTGAAATCGCTTCGTGGCGCAATATCGTCCCCAACGTATGGTCGCTGCACATTCGCGATGCGCACTCGCCACTGTGCTTCACCAACGGCAAGGGTGCGACCAAGGAAAGCGCACTGGCGTCGGCGTTGGGCGAGTTTATCGAGCGACTGAACTGCAACTTCTTCTACAACGACCAGTTTTGGGGTGAAGACATCGCCAATGCGGCGTTCGTGCATTACCCGAACGAGCGCTGGTTCAAGCCAGGCCGTAGAGATGCACTGCCGGCTGAGATTCTCGACGAGTATTGCCTGGAAATTTACAACCCTGACGGCGAGCTACGCGGCTCGCACCTGTACGACACCAACTCCGGCAACGTAGAGCGAGGCATCTGTTCTCTGCCGTATGTGCGTCAGTCGGACGGCGAGGTGGTGTATTTCCCGTCCAACCTGATCGAAAACCTGTTCCTCAGCAATGGCATGAGTGCCGGTAATACGCTGGCTGAAGCGCAGGTGCAATGCCTGTCGGAAATTTTCGAGCGTGCGGTAAAGCGCGAAATTCTGGAAGGTGAAATCGCACTGCCTGATGTCCCGCACGACGTGCTGGCGAAATACCCCGCTATTCTCGCCGGTATTCAGGGGTTGGAAGAGCAGGGCTTCCCGGTGCTGGTGAAGGACGCGTCGCTTGGCGGGGCATACCCGGTGATGTGCGTCACCTTGATGAACCCGCGTACTGGCGGCGTATTTGCCTCGTTCGGGGCGCACCCAAGCTTTGAGGTGGCGCTGGAGCGCAGCCTGACGGAACTGCTGCAGGGCCGCAGTTTTGAAGGCCTGAACGATTTGCCTCAGCCTACCTTTGAAAGCAATGCGGTGACTGAGCCGAACAACTTTGTCGAACACTTCATCGACTCCAGCGGTGTGGTGTCGTGGCGCTTCTTCAGTGCCAAAGCTGATTTCGAATTTGTTGAGTGGGACTTCTCCGGCGAAGGTGAAGACTCCAATGCCGAGGAAGCTGCGACCTTGTTCGGCATTCTCGAAGACATGGGCAAGGAAGTGTATATGGCGGTGTACGAGCATTTCGGCGCAATCGCCTGCCGTATTCTGGTACCGGGTTATTCGGAGATTTATCCGGTAGAAGATCTGATCTGGGATAACACCAACAAAGCGTTGTTCTTCCGCGAGGATATCTTGAACGTGCACCGTCTGGATGACGCCGGCCTGGAAGCACTGGTTGAGCGTTTAGAAGACAGTGAACTGGACGACTACACCGACATAGCCACCTTGATCGGTATCGAGTTTGACGACAATACCGCCTGGGGTCAGCTGACGATTCTAGAGCTGAAGCTGCTGATCTATCTCGCCTTGCAGAAATTTGAAGAGGCTAAAGAGCTGGTGGAAGCCTTCCTGCAGTTTAACGACAACACGGTCGAGCGCGGTTTGTTTTATCAGGCTTTGAACGTGGTGCTGGAAGTGCTGCTGGACGATGACCTGGCGCTTGAAGATTACGAAGTCAATTTCCGCCGGATGTTTGGCAACCCGCGGATGGACGCCGTGTTGGGGTCGGTGGACGGCAGCGTGCGCTTCTTCGGCTTGACGCCTACGAGCATGAAACTGGAGGGGCTCGACAGGCACCTGCGTCTGATCGAGAGCTATAAAAAACTGCACACGGCGCGAGCCAATGTGTCGGCGCTGTCTCGCTAAGAGCACAACCGTGAAAAGCCAGGCACTGCCTGGCTTTTTTTTGTCATGCGTTTGCTCGGCGCCTCTGTATTGTTATCGACGAGAAGCGGACCTTAACAATAGATGAACAGGAACAGATTGCAGTGATAAAGGGCTTATGAAACTTGCGAATAGATGCTTGCGATCTTTTTACGTTGCAGCGTGCTTGTCAGGGCAGCGACCAACGTCAGAATAGCTCCGGTACCAAGACAGATCTGAGGTGCGGATTCGATTGGGAACAGTTTAAAGAGCAGCGCCATAATCACTGCCCCAGCAGTTTGTCCGAGCAGCCGAGCAGTGCCCTGCATGCCCCCGGTGGCACCACTTCGCTCTATGGGCGTAGATAGGAACATATTACGATTGTTGGCCACATTGAAAAGGCTGAAACCCAAGCCGCACAGCACTGTCAGTGCTACAAGCAGAAGGTATTGGCCCGTCGGTTGGCACAGTGAGGCGGCCCCCAGCCCGGTAGCTAGACACAAGCCGCCTATGGAGCAAAGGCTAGCCATCGAGGCTCGGTCTGCAAGGCGGCCAGCGAGCGGTGCCACGATTGCAACGGTCAATGGCCAGGGAATCATAAAGAGGCCTGCCTTGACCGCCCCTAGTCCTAAGTTGTGCTGCAGGTAAAAGGGCAGTGCGACCATTCCTGTGGTCTGTCCCGCAAAGCAACAGATCGAGGCGATCACTGAAATGCGCAATGAATGGGATCTGAGCAAATCAAGCGGGATCAGTGGCGTTTTTTTGGGCATTTCCCGTCTTACCAGCAACGTCAATTGAATGGCTGAGATGGCCATTAGAGCGCTAGCAAGAACGGGCTTGTCTGTGATGATCCAGGCCGCAATGACCAACGTTGCAAATACACCCGCATTCAACAACACGCTCAGCAGGTCTATCCTGCGAGCAGTGCCCTCAGTGCGAGGTAGTGCACTGGCTGCTATCAGTACCAGCACGCCTAAGGGGAGGTGTACAGCGAAGAGCCAAGGCCAGTTGGTCACCGAGAGTATTGCCGCCCCGATTACCGGCCCCGCTGCCGATGATAGTGCGACACCAAGGGCATTCCAGCCTATCGCGGCACCGAGCTGCCGATGCGGCACTACTGTGCGAAGTAGTGCAATCCCCAGTGCCATGACTGCCGCTCCTCCCAGTCCTTGCAAAAAGCGGGCAGCGATGAGCCAGGTTATGGAGGGAGCCAAAGCACACAACAAAGTGGTGCCTGTGAACAGCGCAACACCCCACCGGAATACCCGGCGATAGCCTATGCTTTCACCCAGTGCAGCGCATGGCAGTAGAGCCATCAGCAGTGCTGTCTGGTAAGCCGTCACAATCCAGACGGACATCGCAGCGGAGACCTTTAACGATTCGGCAATCGTTGGCAGGGCGACGTTTACTATCACCGTGTTCAGTACCACCAGAACCATGGCCGCCAGCACGGAACCGATCGCAATTGCACATAATGGCTCGGGCAGGTCTGAATCCGCATCTGTTGAATGTGGCGAAGGGTATCTTGCCGACGATGCTGACTCAGGTTGTTTGCACGAGCGCAACGGTTCTGCGCAGAGCCGCAACGTCCTGGCGCTATTGGGGCGAGGTTTCACCGTCTTGCCTCCGGCACCCAGGCACCGTCTTGCTCGACATACCTCGTCAGCCTTTGGGCCTCTTTGTCCTCTTTCTTCAGATCCCGTTCGGTAAACCGGAATAACAGCGCGGGCCCAGCTATACAGCGCGTATCGTGAATGTCGCCAGGCAGGTACACCTGAGTTTGTCCGGAGCAAATTACAGTGGAGCCTCGTTTTACGAGTTTCACCCTACCGTCCTGGTCCTTGATCCGGGAATAGGTGCCCATTTCGATAGCACCCTGCTGAACCGCATAAATTACCCATCCTCTTCCATGATCATGTGGAGGTCGATAGAGCCCTTCAGGTTCAGTGTGCGCCAACAGCATGAATCCACTTGTTGGGTCTCTGTAAACTTCTTGTTGCGCCAATGCTTCCAGGTGCAATGTTGCCAACCACTGCTCCGAGATAGGGGTATCCAAGAGTTCATCCAGTTGCTGTTGACAGCCTGCAACTAACTCAGAGCTCAGAGCCCCCCAAATTGACCTGACGTTACTAACGAATTTGTCCAGTGAGTTCATACCTGCTTTCCCGATCTAGTTCACTACGGATGTCCCGATAGCTCGAACTTTAGGTAGCAATGGTGCATGGCGGAAGACGCACCACTTGCACTTTATTGATGCGTTTGACGCCCTATCACCTGCGGGGTGCGCTAACATCAACCCATGACGATTCCAGATTTCAATCTGCTGATTACCCTTGATGCGGTCCTCGCTGAAGGGAGTGTCGCTCGCGCAGCCAAGCGCCTGCACCTTAGCCCGTCGGCCATGAGCCGAGCGCTTTCGCGGTTGCGGGAAACAACGGGCGATCCACTTTTGGTCAGGGCGGGTCGGGCGCTTGTCCCGACACCTAGAGCGCTAGAGCTTCGTGACCGTGTCAGTCAACTGGTGATGGATGCTCAGGATGTGTTGCGTCCCACGCAGATGCTCGACCTCAGTCAACTCGTTAGAACGTTTACCCTTAGGACTAGCGAAGGCTTTGTGGAGTGCTTTGGGCCCGAGCTTATCGCACGCATCGAGGAAGACGCCCCTGGTGTGCGGCTGTGTTTTTTGCAGAAGCCAGACAAAGACAGCCAGCCTCTTCGCGATGGGATTGTTGATCTGGAAACCGGTGTGATAGAACTCTCGACCGCTCCTGAGTTGCGGGGGCAGGCCTTGTTCAGGGACAACTATGTTGGCGTTGTGCGATCAGGACATCCACTTAGTCGTGAGAAAGTAACGCCTACTGAGTATGCTGCAGGCAAACATATCTTTGTGTCACGAGAGGGGCTGGACAAAGGCCCGATTGATGACGCTTTGATGTCTCTTGGACTGACGCGCAAGGTTGTTACGATCGTCGGAGGCTTTTCGACCGCTCTGGGTTTGGCCCGGGGGTCTGATCTGATCGCTAGCGTTCCTGAGCGCCATACTGCAAGTTTGCGCCAGGGGATGCATAGCTTTGCGCTTCCGGTTCGCACCGCAGAGTTCACCGTTTCTTTGCTTTGGCATCCAAGATATGGAGCTGACCCCGCTCATCAATGGCTTCGGAGTCTAGTGCTGGAGATTTGCAAAAGAGGTACTGAGGGCGTTTGATGGCTGCCAATACCAGTTGAAACCGGTCAACTGCAGCCATTCAGGTGCGCAGGCAGAACAGAGGCGCCCCGGGGCGAGCAAATAGCGGGCTCCGGGGCGCAAAGAACTAGGCCGAGAACCCCCCATCAATCGTCAAGCTGGCGCCGGTGATGTAGCCTGCTTCCGGGCCGGCCAGGTAGGCGACAAAGCCGGCAATTTCCTCGGCCTTGCCGTAACGATCCAGTGCCATCAGACCTTTCAGGTACTCGGCGCCCTCACCATCGGCCGGGTTCATCTCAGTGTCCACCGGGCCGGGTTGCACGTTGTTCACGGTGATGCAGCGCGGGCCCAGGTCGCGGGCCATGCCTTTGGCCAAGCCGACCAGCGCCGATTTGCTCATGGCGTACACTGCGCCGCCAGCAACCGGCATGCGTTCGGCGTTGGTGCTGCCGATATTGATGATGCGCCCGCCGTCGAGCATATGCTTGGCAGCTTCCTGGCTGGCGACGAATACACTGCGCACGTTCACCGCCAAGGTGTGGTCAAGCTGCTCCAGGGTGATTTCCTCAGTGTTGCCCCAGGCCAGCACGCCGGCGTTGTTGACCAAAATATCCAGGCCGCCGAAGTGCTCGACTGCTGTACGAATGGCCTGTTGCACGGCTGCGGCATCAGCACTGTCGGCCTTGAGGGCAAGTGCCTTACCACCAGCGGCAACCACTTCGCTGACCAAAACATTGGCCCGCTCAGCAGACGATACATAGGTGAAAGCTACTGCCGCGCCTTCACGGGCCAAGCGTTTGACGATGGCCGCACCGATACCGCGGGAGCCACCTTGAACGAAAGCGACTTTTCCTTGCAGCGTTTGGGTAGAGGTCATGGTGTATCTCCTTTACAGAAAGTTAGTTCAGCCCGACTGCGGTGTGAGCAATCTATTGCCATGGGCCTGCTTAGCTATAGCCTGTTGATCAGGAGCAGGGCCCCATAATCTTTTACGGTTCATCCGGGCGCGGTGTGTCGAGGTGCAGAGTATTGCAGTGGGTGGTTAAGTCAGGATTATGGGCGTCCGCCACTGGCCGGTATTCGAGAACGCAGCGAGAATGGCAGCATAGCCCACACCGGGATTCACCGCGGAACGTGACCCAGGATCAACGGGCGGGTGCGCCTCATCACACGTCAGGCAGCGCCAATACGAGGAGGACCGTGTCTATGCAAACGCGTATCAATGAAGCAATCCAGACGCACTACACCCGTGCGGACTTGGGAGACGTCATACTGACGGCGCTGGAGAAAGCGGGCAAGGACATAAACCACCTCACGCCCGAAGACTTGGCGCCCATCGACCAGTTTCATATCCGCGGCCGGGCGGCGACGCTCGAGCTTGCCCGGGCTGCAGGGCTCGATGCA
Organism: Pseudomonas sp. AL 58; assembly: GCF_036348395.1. NCBI lineage: Bacteria > Pseudomonadati > Pseudomonadota > Gammaproteobacteria > Pseudomonadales > Pseudomonadaceae > Pseudomonas > Pseudomonas sp. AL 58. The sequence continues at coordinate 274,543 of NZ_JAZBQR010000005.1, read as the reverse complement.
TCAAAGCACGTACTTGATGTGGGTAGCGGCGTAGGCGGGACCTCGCGTTGCCTGGCGAAGGAGTTCGGTTGCCGTGTCACGGGCATCGACCTTACAGACGAGTACTGCCGCGCTGCTTCGATGCTCTCGGCCAAGACTGGCCTTGCACACCTCGTCGACTACCGCCAAGGCGACGCCACCAAGCTGCCATTTGATGACCAGACATTCGATGTCGTATGGACGGAGCATGTGGCAATGAACATCCCGGACAAGACGCGGCTGTACAAGGAAATGCACCGCGTTCTAAAGCCGGGCGGCACGCTCGCTATCTACGATGTACTTGCTGGTCCGTCTGGCCCGGTGCTGTTTCCGGTTCCGTGGGCGCGCACACCGGATACGAGTTTCCTCGTGTCGCCAACTAAGTTGCGCGCGCTTCTCGAGGAAGCAGCATTCACGATTACCGACTGGTCTGACACAACAGAAGCGGCGCGCGCGTGGTTTGTGACCCTGGCCGAGAAGATCCAGAAAGAAGGCTTACCATCCCTTGGATTCCATTTGCTGCTTGGCGCTGATTTCAAGGTGATGGCGCAGAATCAGGGTCGAAACCTGCAAGAGGGGCGGATTGCTCTTGCACAAATCGTTGCGAGGAAGTGAGCTATGCTCGCAGGGTAAGTTTATCCTCTTGGATATGTTTATCGACGGTATCTGCGCGGAGGGTTCAGTCAATTCGCCTCACAGTAGGATATGCGACTGAATCGAAAACTGAATCGATCCTCTTTTTGTACGTGCATGGAGTGACAGCTCCTGGCCGATTCCTGCCATTCCCAATGACCGCTATGGGTTGTGGATTCAACCGGTCGCGTACGACTGCAATCGATCAAAAGCATCTGCTCATTCGCGGGTTTGTGGGGCGGGTAGAATTCAGATGCCTTGAAGGTCGATGACTCAGCGCTTGTAGAGTAACGCTTCAACTACAACGCCAAACGCTGATGAATGTTCACGGCGATTGGGGTAGTAGAGATGGTAACCGGCAAAGGGTTGGCACCAATCTTCCAACACCCGCACAAGGCTACCGTCGGCTAGCTCTTTCGCCACCATGTCCTCCGGCAGGAAACCCAAGCCACATCCCGCCACGGCCGCACGCAGGATCGGCAGGCTGCTGTTGAATGTCCATTGCCCTTCGACACGGGCCTTCAGTTCGTGACCATCCTTTTCAAAATCCCATTGCATCAGGTTGCCATGGGTGGGGAGGCGCAGATTGATGCAATTTTGCGCCGCCAGATCACCGGGCACCTTCGGCACTGGCCGCTTGTTGAAATACTCAGGTGAGCCCACGACTGCGATGCGCAAGGGTGGCCCGATAGGAACGGCGATCATGTCCTTAGCGACCTGATCTCCCAGGCGTACACCGGCGTCATAGCGTTGCGCGACGATGTCGGAGAGGGCGTAGTCGACGGTGATTTCGACTTTGATGTCCGGATAGTCGGGAAGCACCTTTAAAAGCTTGGGCCACAGAATATTGTTGGCGGCATGTTCGGATGCTTGAATCCGCACATTGCCTGCCGGGGTGTCACGAAACTCGCTGACTGCGGCCAGTTCGAGTTCAATCTCATCGAACCGCGGCGCCATTGACTGATACAGCCGCTGACCCGCCTCGGTCGGCGAAACGCTGCGCGTGGTACGCGTTAGCAGGCGCACACCCAATCGGCTTTCCAGCGCGCGCATGGTGTGGCTCAGCGCCGACTGCGAGACGCCAAGCTGGGCGGCCGCGCGGGTGAAACTGCCTTCGCGGGTGATTATCACGAAGGCTTGCAGGTCGTTGAGATTGGCGCGGGACATTGATGAAAACCTCTCATGAGGGGCGCGGGATTAATCCATGAAAGCAGGTTGCACACGGATGCGCGACCCCCAAGAGAGTTGATTACAAGGTGCGGGCGTAAAACGCGGTCAGTTTGCCAATCGCGGCATCGACATAACGCGGCACCCAATAGGTTTCGATGTGGGTCGCGCCGTCGAGGATAAACACTTCCTTGTCGGTGGTGCCGGTGGCTTTCGGAAAGGCGTCCTGCGTCATGTACAGGCTGTCGGCTTTGCTGCCAGCGATCATCAGCAACGGTTGGTTGATCAGCTCGATATGGTCAGTGGCGTCGAAACGCATCAAGTCGATCAGGCTGCTGGTGGTGTATTTGAAGGTCGAGTTCGGGTGCGCGTGGGTCTTCCAGTAGTACTCATAACCTTGGCGATACAGCTCGAAGGGCAGTTTGGCAATCTGCTCGTCGGTGAGGTTGGCATCGCCCGAATACAGCACCGCGCCGCCGGCCGCCTCTTGCGCGCGGGCTGCTGACGCCTGTTGCAGGCGTTGCTGAATGCTGTCCATTTGCGAGTCGTTGTAGCCGTTGCGACGTACCCGGCCCGAGTTGAACATGCTCACCGTTGCCAGCGATTTGAAGCGTTTGTCGGTTTGCGCTGCCGCCAGCGAATAACCACCGCCACCACAGATGCCGAGCAGGCCCAGACGCTTGTCATCGACGCCGGCAAACTGGCTGATGAAGTCGGCCATGCCGTGAATGTCTTCGATGCGATACGCCGGTTTATCGATGCTGCGCGGCTGACCACCGCTGGCACCCTGATACGCCGCATCGGCCGTGATGGTGATGTAGCCCTGTTCGGCCAGGCGTTGCGCGTACAGACCGGCGACTTGTTCTTTCACGCCGCCATTGGGGTGTGCAACGACCACGGTCGGGTAGGTCTTTTTCGCGTCATAGTTAGCCGGTGTGTACACGTTGGCGGCGATATCCAGACCGTTGAGCTTGTAGCTGACCGGATGGATGTTGACCTTGCCCGGTTCGTTCTTGCTGATCGCGCCGTCGTAGGCGAGGGTGAACGGGTTCTTTTTGTAATCGGCGGCCAAGGCTTCGCCCGCGGAGAGGCCGACCAATGCCGACATGAATGTGGCTTTGAGTGTGTTTTTCACGTGAAGCTCCTGAGCAATCAAAAGGGCGGCAGTGGCAAAAGTATTTGGGTCAGTCCAGCTGGTTTTCTTTGAGGAACTGCGCGACCAGGTCAGCGATCTGCACGTTGTTCAGATCCGACATGGGGAAGTGGGTATTGCCGTGAATGCCGATCTCCGGCAGGTGGATCAGTCGCACATCACCGCCGTGGCGATTGACCGCGTCACGCCAGAGTCGGGCCATTTTCAGGCGTGCGCGCCAACTGTCCTGAGCGGGCAGGTCGACCGCCTGCTCCGGGATGTTGTCGCCGTAAAGGATCAGAATCGGAATGCGCGTGAGAGCCATGAATTGCTCCATCGGCACCGCCGCGCCTTGCACTGTGTCGAACGCGCTGGGAATCGGCGCAGGCACTTCACCTTGAGCGAACACGAAGCTGCTGCCTGGCTCGAACGCAACAATGGCTTTCACCTTGGTGTTCTTGATCGCCGTCAACCAGCCCGGCCCGCCACCTTGCGAATGGGTGAATAAAATCCCCGGGCCGATTTTGTCGAACAGTGCTGACACGCCATCAGAGACCACGCCCATGTCGAACGGCCCGGTGTTCGGCGTCATCGCCCGGAAAAACTGCTCGCGGGTCTGGGCATCCTGTGCCACTTGCACGCCGTTGAAGTAGTTGGGCCACAGGCCGATGCGGAACTGGTTGAACCACAGTTGCTCGTCAGGCACAGGCTTGATTGTGGCCTCGACCATGCTGCGCCCGGCATCGCCACGCCGTGGCTGATCGATCAGATAGACGCCGTAATGGCGGCGCAGAAAGATGTTCTGAAAGCCTTCGCGACCATCGGCGGTAGTTTCCCAGGTCTTGGAAAACTGACCCGCACCGTGCCACATGACGATGGGCAGTTTTCGCGCATCCACCGGGATTTGATAGAAGGCGTATACGTGGTCACCGTGGTAGGTCTGGCCGTTGGGCGTCATCGGTTTGTGCGGGTTGAAGGTGCCCGGTGCAGTTGTCACCGTTCCGCCGGCGGCGAAGCTGCCTTGTTGTTGAATCAGCAACGAGCCATCGGGTTGGTTCGCGCAGGCCGCCAACAGGCTCAACAGCGTGATGCTCAGCAGGTACTTTACAGATTTCATGTCATTTCCCCGAAGCCGCGAGGGCCTGGGTCAACGCGGTATTGGCACGTTCAGCCGTCTGCGCATCGCCGTGTTTTTTCAGCAGTTCCGTGACCTCGAGCAACTGTGCCGTGCTCAGACCGACGCGCAAGCTCGCCGCCATGTGTGAGCGCAATTGCGGCTCGACACCTGGCGTTGCGGCCAGCGCCCCGACGGTCGCCAGTTCGCGGCTTTGCCAGTCGAGGTTGTCGCGCTCGAAGATGTCGCCGAACAGGTGGGTTTGCAGGAACCGGTTGATCACCGGAGCGAACTCGAACACCGGGCCTTTGACCGGGGCGCCGGAGATCCTGGTTTGATTCGCGGTTCCGGCGGCCAGCAGCTCATTCCCGATCGGAATCGCCCGGCTCGGCTCACGCCCCGGCGCGTCTTCGATACCGCGCTGTTTGCGCGTTTGCACCACCGTCATCAGCTCGTTCAAGGCGTTGAGGCTGCGGGGGAAGCCCACATAGGCGTATAGCTGCACCAGAATTTCCCGGGTTTCGCTGATGGTCAAGCCGGCATCGAGCCCTTGATTGAGCGCGGTGTTGAGGTTGGGTATGTCGCTGGTTGCCATGAACGCGGCGATCAGGGGAATCGTTTGTTGTTGGCGCGACAAGGTAGCTGCGCTGGCTGGCGTGCTGGCCATGGTCTGCGATGCCTCGGCTGCTTGAGTGGTAACGCTGAACATCGCCCCGATGCCCAGACAAAGTGCCATGAGTGCGGGGAGTGCAGTGCTATTGCGTGCGTCAGTGGTCATCGTGAAAGGCTCCATCCATTGCGGGTCACTGCGGTGTCACTGGATCGTACGGAGGATGGTTGTTGCGATTAATCCCGAAATTGCGCATGGACTTCTGAGCAGAACTCATGAGTCGACATTGCCATAACCGCTGCAATTCCGGCGCGACCGCGCTGGTGCGGGGCATGGAGGTCGGATGACGGTTTGCGACAAAGGTGCCGGGAGAGCAACTTCGACACATTCCGTAACTTCATTGGCCGGCGTACTGCGCCTCCGATACCTGTTCCGCCCAGGTGACGGTCTTGCCGTCCTCGGCTTCAGCGATGGCGATGTGGGTCATGCCGTTGCTGGCCGTGGCGCCATGCCAGTGACGGGTATGCGGCGGAATCCAGACAGTGTCGCCCGGTCGGATTTCCTGTCGCGGGCCGCCCTCTTGCTGCACGTATCCGACGCCTGCGGTGACGATCAGCGTTTGCCCCAGCGGATGGGTGTGCCACGCCGTGCGTGCGCCGGGCTCGAAGGTCACCGTGCCGCCGCCGATGCGCGCCGGCGCATCACCTTTAAACAGGCCATCAACGCGCACTGTGCCGGTAAAGTTTTGCGCCGCGCCCTTGACCGAGGGCTGCGAGCCGTTCGGCGTAACGCGGATTTCGCTGGCGGCCTGGGATTCTGCCGCCATGCATGACAAAGCAACGAGTGGTGCGATCAATCGGTTCATCGGGTCAACTCCGGTCAGGCGTGAAAGCGGCGCCGCACGTGGCGGCGCGTTGGGCAGACTCAGAGACCGGTCATCTTCAGTGCCGATTCCGGCAGGCGTTCACCGTGCACCTGAATCTGCGCCATCTGCTCGTTGATCACGCGCAGATCGTCACTGGTCAATTGAAGCTCGACTGCGCCCAGGTTCTCTTCGAGTCGATGGGGTTTGGTCGTGCCCGGGATCGGCACAATCCACGGTTTCTGTGCAAGCAACCATGCCAGCGCGACTTGCGCCGGAGTAGCGTGTTTGCGTTGCGCGACGGCTTTCACCACGTCGACCAGCGCCAGATTGGCCTTGCGGGCTTCAGGGGAAAAGCGTGGTACAAAGTTGCGGAAATCGCTGGCGTCGAACTGCGTGTGCTCGTCGATTTGACCGGTGAGGAAACCGGCGCCGAGCGGGCTGAACGGTACGAAGCCGATCCGCAGTTCTTCCAGCACTGCCAGCAGTTCCAGCTCTGGGCCTCGCCAGAACAGCGAATATTCGCTCTGTACCGCCGTAACCGCTTGCACCGCATGTGCCCGGCGAATGGTTTCCACACCCGCCTCAGACAGGCCGAAATGCTTGACCTTCCCCTCGGCGATCAGCTCCTTGACGGTACCGGCGACGTCTTCGATGGGTACCTGCGGATCGACGCGGTGCTGATAAAACAGGTCGATGCAGTCGGTGCGCAGGCGCCTCAACGATGCCTCGGCCACGGCGCGGATATGCTCCGGGCGGCTGTTGGTGCCGCCGCCGCGTGCGCCGGTGATCAGGTCGATATCGAAGCCGAACTTGGTAGCGATGACGACCTGCTCGCGAATCGGCTGCAAGGCCTCGCCCAGCAGTTCTTCATTAGCGAACGGGCCATACGCTTCAGCGGTGTCGAACAGGGTGATGCCTTGCTCGTGAGCCGAACGAATCAGCTTGATCATGCCGGCTTTGTCGGCAGCCGGCCCATAGGCCGAGGTCATGCTCATGCAGCCCAGGCCCAGTGCGGACACTTCCAGGCCATTACCCAACGTGCGGATTTTCATGATGTCACTCCGTACAGAATTCGATTAACGCGTGCGGGGGTGATCGCTCAGCCAGGCGTTCACGCGTTCCATAGTCTTGCGCTCCTGCTCACTCTCCATCACAAATCCCTTCAGAACCCTAGCCTTCGGCGCGTGCTCGACCAGCACGCTGCGACTGTTGCCCAAGCCATAACTCCCGTGGGTGTTGAAGGGGATGAGGGTCTTGCCGGTCAGGTCGTGGGCGCTGAGAAAGGCGCGCACGATCGGCGGGGCGGTTTCACCCCAGATCGGAAAACCGAGATAGATCGTGTCGTAGTCGCTGAGGGCGTGAATCTTGCTTTGCAGCTCGGGTTCGAAGCCGCTGTCACGCTCCTGACGCGCCTGCTCCACGGTTTGCAGATAGTCCTCGGGGTAGGCGTGGGTCGGGCGAATCTCGAAGAGATCGGCACTCAGTCCACGCTGGATCAGCCCTGCAACGACGCGGGTATTGCCCGAGCGCGAGAAATACGCGACCAGAATCCGCGAGCCTGAGCGCGGTGTTTCACTAGCGCCTTGCGTGTCGGCGAGCGATAGCAGCGGGGCGCTGGCCAGTGCGGCGATCACCGTGCGCCGCAGCGGATCATGATCGTTGCTCATCGACCGACACGCGCCTTGAGGGCCTCGGGATAACGCTCGCCTTCGATGCGGATCTGCGCCAATGCTGTATCAATTGCCTTCAGTTCGAAGGCGTCGAGCGTGATGTCTGCGCCGCCGAGGTTTTCTTCCAGACGATGCAGTTTGGTCGTCCCCGGAATCGGCACAATCCACGGCGCCTGCGCGAGCAGCCATGCCAGCGCGATCTGTGCGGGTGTGGCTTGTTTCTGCGCGGCGATCTGACGGATCAACACCACCAGGCCCTGATTGGCTTGCAGCGCCGACTGGCGGAAACGCGGGACGACGCTGCGGAAATCGTCGCTGCCGTAAGTGGCCTCCGCCGACACCGTGCCGGTGAGAAAACCTTTGCCCAATGGGCTGAACGGCACTAAGCCGATGCCCAACTCCCAAAGCGTCGGCAGGATTTCCTGCTCAGGCTCGCGCCACCACAGCGAGTATTCGCTTTGCAGCGCTGTGACCGGCTGCACCGCATGCGCACGGCGAATGGTCTGCGCACCGGCCTCCGACAGGCCGAAGTGCTTGACCTTGCCTTCGCCAATCAAATCCTTCACTACTCCAGCGACGTCCTCGATCGGCACGTCCGGATCGACGCGGTGCTGGTAAAGCAAATCGATGTAATCGGTCTTCAGTCGACGCAACGAACCCTCGACAGCGACCCGGATGTGCTCGGGGTGGCTGTTGAGAATCTGCTGTTTATTGTCGTCGCCGAAGGTGAAGCCGAACTTGGTGGCGATGACCACTTGATCACGCACCGGTGCCAGGGCTTCGCCCACGACTTGTTCGTTCAGGTAAGGGCCGTAAACCTCGGCGGTATCGAAGAGCGTGACGCCTCGGTCAACCGCCGATCGGATCAGAGCAATGGCTTGTTGTGTGTCAGTCGCCGGGCCGTAGCCATGGCTCAAGCCCATGCAACCCAAGCCCAGGGCTGACACTTCGAGTGAACTGCTTCCGAGTGTGCGCTTGTGCATTTGGATCTCCCGACATTTGGCGTTGGGAGAACAGTAAGCGAGCTAATGAGCGGGCACTAGACGGTTAAATCGGCAAGGGTTCATGAAATTTGCTCATCAGTCTCAGAAAACGGGAGGTGACGACTGTGTCCTCATGGATACCTAGACGCCCTGAGCAAGTGCTCAGAAACAGGCCTAACTATCGCGTTTGATAGTAAATAATCGAGCGATCGCTTCTGGCCGTTACCTGCCCTCCGCGAAGGGCAGTTTTGGGTAAAGGGCTGCTGGTCATGGATGAGTACTATCGACCCTTAGCAGACGCTTGCAGGTTCTCTATGAATGACCGGTAGTTGTTTGCTCTTCTGCACTGTCAACTGCAGACCAGTACGCCACCCCCTCCAATTGCACATATTCAATGCGGTTCCGTCCATTGTTTTTAGCCGCATATAGCTGCTGGTCTACGGCGTTGATGAAGTCTGTAGGCTTTTCCCACTCACCTGGCACTACCGAGCCCGCGCCTATGCTGACCGTGACGCGGTGACCATGCGGCGATAGCGCATGCACGATGGACTGCTTCTGAATCAACCGCTGGCAGCGCTCAGCAACTCTACGCGCCACCTCGGCATTGGCTTCGGGCAGCAGCACGACAAACTCTTCGCCTCCGTAGCGAGCCACAAGATCGCGAGGGCCATCCAACGCCAAACTCAGCGTCTGTGCAATCGCTATCAAACATTTGTCGCCTTGAATATGGCCGTACAAATCGTTGTACTGCTTGAAAAAATCGACGTCAAACAACAGCAGAGACAGTGGCTGGCGCTCGCGGCGCGCGCGTTCCCACTCCAACTCGAAGCAGCTATCGAAGCGGCGGCGGTTGGCGATACTCGTCAAACCGTCCTTGAACGAAAGCACCTCTAGCTCTTTCTGCAAGCTCAGCAGTTGGTCCTCGGTCTTCTTGCGTTCGCTGATGTCAAACATGAAGCCGATCAGTGCTTCGACCTCGCCTCTGTCATTGCGCACCACGTGCACAACGTCGCGAATCCACACATAGCCGTTGTCCTTGGTCAGCGCTCGGTAGTCCGCCTCATGGTCCACGCCAGCCTGGGATTGTGTTACGCAGAAATTCACCACATATTCGCGATCTTCTGGATGCATGCGCATAGCCCAGTCTTCCACGCTCACCCAACTTTCAGGGCTCCAGCCCAGCAACGCTTCGATCTGAGGGCCGATATAGGCGAATTTCATTGAGGCCCAATCAATCTTCCAAGGAATCGCCTTGGTCGACTCCAGCAAGGTTCTGTACACCTCACTGTCATTAACGAACTCGCTTGCATCGGACATACGCAATAGCCCTCAGAGTCATATCAGTAAGCCACTTTAGCCTTAAGCAGGCAGTCGTGGAAATTTACTGAGTGTGTTGCAACGTCATCTGTCCTGCGACCGATCAGCGATGCGCTCTCACCGGCATTCGCGACTAGAATTCCACTGCCGACCCTTCTAAAGCCAGGTCCGGTTTCAACCCTGCAATGTCAGGTCGCTAGTGTTATTTCCGTCTATGGGATACCGGTATGGCAAATCTGCAAGACAAAACCGAATCCGAAGAGGATCTGGCCCAGATGGTAATAGGGCGGGGCCCCTGCACCTACCTGTTGTTGCTGTTGCTCGGATTGATCCTCCTGTTTCCTTTTCTCGAGGAGGGGATACTGGCCCGCACGTTGCTCGGCATTCTGTTTTCAATCGTGCTGCTGGTGGGCGCCTCTGCCACTCGGCAGACTCGGCGGGGGTTGATCCTCAAGCTGGGCCTGGCGTTGCTGGGGGTTGGCCTTCAATGGACGGCGTTGTGGGCGGAGAGTGTCGCGACTCTTGTCTTTGCCGCCGTATGTTATGCGGCGTCTCTTGCCGTCTCGTTTAGCGGCGTGCTCCGCTACATTCTCAAGCGCGGGCCCATTACAGCCGACAAGCTGCATGGTGCGCTTGCAGGTTACATCATGCTGGCCTTCGTCTGGTCCTTCGTCTATGGCCTGGTCGAGGTATCCAGCGCGGGTTCCTTCGGCCCCGGGCAACTCGACTTCATGCAGCCCGGCTCGTTCTTCAAGCTGATCTATTTCAGCCTCACGACGCTCACGACCACCGGCTATGGTGATGTGATCCCGTTGACTGACCACGCCCGCTCACTGGTGATGGTCGAAGAATTTTCAGGCGTCTTTTACGTGGGTGTTGTCATCGCGCGGCTTGCCGGCCTTTATCCGTCGAATCAGATCAGGTGACGCTCGATTTTGACTGAGTTGTCCCTGATTGCAGACGACCCCGTGAAGGCGATGCAGCGAATGTCCTGGGGGTCAGAGCCCTCCGCCGAAGCGGTACTGCCAGACGATGCCAATGGCATCGTATTCGCTGCCCGTACGGGTATGCCCGCCATTACTCGCGTTCAGCTTTAGCGAATGGTTGCGGTTCAATGGCAGCGTAAGGGTGCATCCGTAGCGTGTATTTTCCTGAAAGTCATGGTTGCCGACCCCATCGACTGAGCTACTTCCGCCCGCGAAATAGGTTGTATCCAGCGACGCCCAAACACCATTGCTAAAGGCATAGATGAGATGCCCTTGTACTTGGTAGATCGGGTTCTGTGACAGCGTGTGGTCGCCGAGGAACTCGTTATTGTCGGTGTAAAAGGTACCCGCGCCGGATAACTCCAGGGTCACTGGCCCCAGGCGTTTGGAAATCCCAAGCTCGGGTTTGAACGACCAGCGGTTGTTGCCCAGGTTCACCAGTTTGTTCGCGTCGTATTGCCCCAGAGGCGCTGTGATCGCCAGGCTGGCGCCGATAATGACATCTTGTTGATAGCGGGGGAATTCAGCCAGGGACATCGCCGGGGCGCCATACAGGTTCACCGAGAAGCGCAATCTTGGATCGATCAAACCCGTGACATTGCGCTCCTTGGGTTCACCGTTGAACAGGGCAGAGCCGCTCAGTTTTGCCTCAGGCACGACGATGTCGAACTTCCCCGAGCGGCCCCAGACGTCGAGGGACCTGGCAAAGGCAAACACGACTGTCTTGATGTTGAGCTTGGCATCCTGGAGCGGAACTGAGGGGTTGGCCGTCACGCTGCCATGGAGATCGCTGTAGCCCATCAGCAGGAAATTGATACCGACCGGCGTATTGGCGTAAGACCTGGGTTCGAGATCCTCTGCGACCGCGTTGGGGGCTGTGATGACGAGCGAAGCGGATGCGAATCGAACCAGCCTGACGACGCAGCGTTTGTGTTTCATCCACGTTTGCTTCCTGTCAGGCCCTGAAGTTCTATGTATTGTTGTAGCGCATCTGGATTTGTTTGGCACTGGCCGCGGCTACCCGCTCCATGTGCTGATCGCTGAGGATGTCTGTGGGTGAGTCGATATCCAGCAGGACACCTGAATCTTCAACCTCTACCGGAATACAGGCATCAGCATTGTCGAGGATGACCTGCCTGCCGCCCTGATCGCCTTGCAGATGAGCAAGCGCTGGCCAGAAGCGCCGACCAAACACCACGGGATGCCCCCGCTGTCCTTGATGGAAGGGCAGGACGATATGGTCGGTGCTGGACAACGTGCGCAGTTGCTTAAGCGTCTGCGCGTCGATCCATGGCATGTCACCGAGCAGAACCGCCACGGCCTTTGCCCCTGAATGCTCAAGTGCGCGTACGCCCGCCGCGAGACTGGCCCCCATCCCGTCATCGGCATGCGCCGCCCACACGATGTCGACCTGGAGGTCGATTGCCAACTGTTCGGGGACGTCACCTGGACGTAGCACCACCCGAACGTCGTCGAACACCTCCCGCGCACGCGCCAGGGTTGCCGCCAGTAGTGATTGCCCCGAACGCAGTCGGGCTTTTCGCTTGTCGCTGCCAAAGCGCTCGGCGCGGCCCGCTGCCAGTACCAGCGCGACACAGCCGCCCTGCGAGCCATGAGGCTGCTGATTACACCTGTCGTGTTGCTCCCTCGTACGCTTGGCCTGGTCCACGGACAGCTCGCCAGGCAGTGCGACATTGTTCTTGGCGGCAAGGACTTCGGCCATGACACTGACCGCGATTTCCGCCGGGGTCTTGCTACCGATGTAAATGCCGATCGGCCCATGTAAGCGCCTGAGCGACGCTTCGGTCTCACCGAAATGCTCGATCAGTCGCGCTCGGCGGTTCTGGCTGTTGCGCCGGGAACCAATGGCTCCAATGTAGAACGCCGGGCCGTGCAGGGCTTCGAGCAAGGCCAGGTCGTCCAGTTTCGGGTCATGGCTCAGGGCAATGATGCAGGTACGCACGTCAGGTGCGAATGCCCGGACGACGTCGTCGGGCATGCCGACCACTGTATCGACGCCGGTAACCGTCCAGGTGTTGATGTACTCGGGCCTGGGGTCGCACACCGAGACCTTGAAACCATTGAACTGGGCCATGATCGCCACATATTCAGCCAGTGCGCCGGCGCCAATCAGCAGCATGCGGTAACCCGGGCCGAGTGGGTTGCTGATGCGCTGGCCGTCGAAGCTGAACGGATCTGGCGTGGTGGTTGCTTCGAGTGCGACCTCGCCGGTCGCCAGGTTCAGGTGGCGACGCATCAGCATGCCTTCATCAAGTCGTGCCAGAAGCTGTTCCAGTGCCTGCAGGCACGGTGCGAATTCAAGGACGATCTCCAACGTGCCGCCACAGGGCAGGCCGAAGCGGTGTGCTTCGTCGGTGCTCACCCCGTAGCGAACAAGCTGCGGTGCACCTTCCGGCAAGCCGGGCCCTTCGTAGGCGCTACTGTAGCGGTGAATCAGGTCATCCTCGATGCACCCTCCGGAGACGCTGCCCACGACGCGTCCGTCGTGGCGCAGCACCATCATCGAGCCTACCGGCCTTGGCGACGAGCCCCAGGTACGGACCACCGTCGCCAGCAGGCAGCGCTCGCCGGCAGCGAGCCAATCCCGCGCGGTGCGAAGAACGAGCAGGTCAATGCTTTCCATGGAATCTCCTCAGTGAGCACTTCGGCTTCACAGGTTGAGCCTGAGGCTCGATGTTCATCGGCCTCGCGGCTTCAGGCCTGTCTAGCTGAAGGTGTACCTGGACAACGGCATGCTACGGATGCGCTGGCCAGTCAGCCGCGCCACCGCGTTGGCCACCGCCGGTGCGACTGCCGGCAACGGCGGTTCGCCAATCCCGCCCATCTTCGCGCCGCTCTCGATGATGCGCACATGCACCCGCGCCATGCGCTGCGGTGTCAGGATAGGGTAGAGGTTGTAGTTGCGTGCACGTGGCTGGCCGTTGGCATACACCGCTTCCTCCACGAGGGCCTGGGACAATCCCAGCGCTACGGCGCCATTGACCTGAGCCTCGATGATGGCCGGGTTGACGATGCTGCCCGGATCAATCGCTTGCCAGATATCGTGGACTTTTACCTGGCCCTGCTCGATGGACACCTCGGCAATTACCGCCGCTTCCGAGCCGAACGGCGAGGCCATGGCCACGCCCCGTGCCCGGCGCGAACCATCTTCGGCGGTGAACGGGCCACGTTTCCAGCCACCCGACAGTTCGGCGACCGCCTGCAGGAGATGGGTCAGGCGGTCGTTGCCGCGCAGCAGGTGCAAGCGCAGCTCAAAGGGGTCCTTTTTGCCGTGGTCGGCCAGTTCGTCGAGGAACGCTTCGTAGAAGAAGTCATTCATCGAGTTGCCCACCGAGCGCCAGTAGCCCAGCATTGCCGGGCCTTTGACATACACTTGGGCGATGCGCTTGTGGGTGATGGTGTACGACTTGCCCGTCAGCCCCTCGAGTGCCGAGGGGTCGAGTCTTTCGCCCTGTTTTCCGGCGATTGCTTCGGTTGGGCCTTCGGTCGCGCTCACGGCTTCAAGCGCTACGGGCAGGCCCTCGGCGTCCAGTGCCGCGCGGAACTTGACCACCGCCATGGGGCGCAGGACATCGCGCAGAAACTCCTCCTCGCGGCTCCAGATCAGTTTGACTGGGCGCCCGACGGCCTTGGCCAGCAGGATCGCCTGTGGGTAGGGGTTGGCGCTGTCGTAGAGGAAGTGACGGCCGAAGAAACCACCCAGCAGGGGTGAGTGCAGGGTGATCTGTGACGGGTCCAGGCCGGTACGCTTGGCAATGTCGGCGCGGAACATGTCGGGTGCCTGGTTGGGCAACCACAGCTCAAGCGTGCCATCGGCGTTGAAGCGTGCCAGGGCCGAAGGGGGCTCAAGCTGCGCGTGGTTCAGGTACTGGTTGTGGTAGGTGGCCTCGACCTTGGTTGGCGCCGAGGCGAACGTCGCGCTGAAGTTGCCCTCGTTCTCCGCATCGCGGCCCGGGCCCGCCGCACTGGCCAGTCGCTCACGAAAGGCGTCACTGGAGAAGTCAGCGGGCATCGGGCGCAGCGGCGAGTCTTTGCCAGCTTCCTGCCACTCCACCTGCACGGCCTCCACGGCGCGCTTGGCATGCCACCAACGCTCGGCAACCACGGCGACCGCGCCGGGCAGGCGATGAACCGAATGCACGCCCTTCATGGCCTTGACCTGCGCTTCGTTGAGCAAGGCGCCTACGGTCATGCCCAGGCGCGGCGCATGCTGCACGGCTGCGTGCAGCATGCCGTCGAGTTTGACATCAATGGTGTAGATGGCTTTTCCGGTGGACTTGTCGTAACCATCGACCCGCTGCACCGGCTTGCCGATCCAGCGGAACTGGCTCGGATCACGCAGCTGCACTTGGGCAGGGTCAGGCACCGGCAGGTCCATGGCGCGTTCGGCCAGTTCGCCATAGCTCAGGACACGGCCCGAGGCGGCATGGACCACGCGACCGGGTTCGGTGGTCAGTTCGCTGACCGGCACCTCCAGGCGTTCAGCGCCTGCCTGCAGGAGCATGGCCCGGGCCAGGGCACCGAGGCGGCGCATGGTCGGGTAGCTGGTACGTACCGACATGCTGCCGCCAGTGATGCGCATACCGTTGTCCATGACCACGTATTGCTCACCGGGCGGGGCGCTGTCGACCAGGAAGGTCGCAGGGTCGGCATCGAGCTCCTCGCCGACGATCTGTGCCATGGCGGTAAAAGTACCTTGCCCGCCCTCCATGAATGGGCTGAGCAGGCGAACAGTGCTGTCCGGGCGGATTTCCAGGAACGCCGGGACTTGTGTGCCCGCCGCCTGCCCACCACTTGCGGCGGCTTGGGCCCGGGTCAGGCTGATTGGCAGGCCGAAGCCGAGCACCAACGCGCCAGCGGCGGTTCCTGCGGACGCAAGGAGAAACCGGCGCCGGGAAATATTCACCGGTTCTCCGAGCGGGTATGGCTGTCCGTCGGGGCTGCTGAATATGCTGTCGTTCATCAGCTGTTCTCCTGATCGGCCGCTACCTCATGCACGGCGGCCTGGATGGCGTTGTAGGTTCCGCAACGGCACAGGTTGGTCATTGCCGCCGCGATCTCTGCGTCGGTCGGATGGGGCGTGTGCTTGAGTAGGGCGGTGGCCGCCATGACTTGTCCGGACTGGCAATAGCCGCACTGGGCGACCTGATGCTTGACCCAGGCGGCGACCACCCGTTTGCCCACCGCATCGGCTTCGATGGCTTCTATGGTAGTGATATCGCGCCCGACGACGCCCGCAATGGGGGTGACGCAGGCGCGCAGCACGTTGCCGTCGACCATCACCGAGCACGCGCCGCACTGTGCCAGGCCGCAGCCGTACTTGGTTCCGGTCAGCCCCAGGTCGTCCCGGATGACCCACAACAGTGGCGTGTCCGCGTCGGCATCGACCTGGTAGGTCTGTTGGTTGATTCGAAGCTCCATGGCTCACCTGCAATCAGTCGGTTGGTGTCTCGGTTTTCTCGTGGGAGCAGTACGCCAGGCGCACGTCATCCAAAGACGCTAGCACAAGGTCGGCCCGGCGATGCCCGCAGGGTATTGCTAAGACCTAGCGATGAGCGTGATAAAACGGGCTATGCCGTAGTGCGCCTTAAGGCAATCAGTCCACCAGGCGCAAGGCGTCGATCACGACCTGCATGGCCCGTGAGGTCTCCCGCTGGGCGGCGTAGTAGAGGTGATGGCCGGGAAAGCTGCGCCACCATTCTTCGAGCACCGGCACTGCCCGGCCCGACGCCAGGTGTGGGCGGGCCAGGTCTTCGGGTACGTACGCCAGGCCCCATCCTGAAATGAGGGCTCTCCTCCGTATGCGACAAGTCCCCAAGGGGACGAAGCTGCCTACTTTAGGTGCTGCTCGACTAGCAGGTAACCCGCATAAAGCGAATGTACCTATGCAAGAAATTGATTAATCAAGCCGACAGGGTGGGGCGCTTCACTCCAGACGCAGTGCTGCGATCAATAGTGACATGGCGCCGGTGGGTTGCCGTCGGCTGGGATAGTACAGGTGCAAGCCGGGCCACATCGGGCACCAGTCATCCAGCAGTCGTACCAGATGCCCGTAGCGCAGGTAGGGCTCGGCCAGTTCTTCCGGCAGATACGCCCAGCCCGGCAATGGCGGCGTCCAGGCAGTCGAAGGTCGTGTTGAAGATCAACTGGCCGTCGACCCGGATGTTCAACCGGCGGTCGTCCTTCTCGAACTCCCAGGGCCACAGGTTGCCATGGGTGGGCAGGCGGATATTGATGCAGTTATGGTGCATCAGATCCTCAGGCTGTTCAGGTGCGGGGTGTCGGGAAAGATAGCTTCTGGTTGCCACCGCAGCGAACCGTGCGTCGGGGCCGATGCGCACGGCGATCATGTCCTGGTCCAGGGACTCACCGAGCCGCACGCCGGTATCGAAGCGCTCGGCGACGATATCCACCAGCCCGTTGTCGGTGAATACCTCCACCTTGATACCGGGATACTTGGGCAGGAAGCGCTTCAGCTTGCCCATCAGCACGGTATGAACCGCGTGGTCCGAGGCGGTGATGCGCAGGGTGCCGGTCGGGCTGTCGCGCAGATCATTCAGCGCTTCGAGTTCGGCGTCTATCTGCTCCATTTGCGGCGCCACGGTCTGCAACAACTGCTCACCGGCTTCGGTTGGGGTCACGGTACGCGTATTGCGTGACAGCAACTGCACGTCTCCAGCGTACGCACGGCGTGGCTGTCGGCGGTCTGGGACAGGCCCAGGCGTGCGGCTGCCTTGGTGAAGCTCCGTTCCCGCGCCACCGCAAAAAATACGGTCAGGCCGGCAAAAGCGTCGCGCAGGGTCTTGTGTTCCATGGGCTGGCAAACCTCGAATAACCGCATCTGTAGCAGGCTTGGCAACGCACTCGCTCATGGAACACCTGAAAAGCCCTCTAGCTGCCGAAGGATTCCATGAGTACTTGAACCAGCTCTCCACCTTCTGGGGTTGCCCAGCTACCTGCCAGTTCGGCAATCAACTGGTTGGTGGTGGTGAGTGTTACACCGGCCTTGTCCATCCGGCGCAATGCGATGTCATCGGCCATTGCCGTTGGCGAGGCGCCTGCATCGGCGACTACCTGGACTTCATAACCTTCCCGTACCAACGTCAGTGCTGGGTATACGGTGCACACGTCATTGGTTACGCCCGCGATGATGAGCTTATTGCGACCTGTAGCTTTCACCGCAGCAGCGAAGTTTTCGTCATCCATCGCGTTCACGATACCCAGCCGTTTTACGCGGGCGGCAAACGCCGAGGGAAGGATCTGTTCCAATTCGCTCAGCAACGGGCCTTGTGCATATGCTTCCATGCTTGATGTCAACACGACAGGCATCTTCAAAATGCGTGCGGCCTTGGCAAGCATCAGGGCGTTGCGTTTCAGCTCGTCAAAGGGCATGGACTTGGCCCAGCCCATAGTGCCGACCTGATGATCAATCAGCAGGAAGGCGGCATTGTCAGCGCTGAACTTTTCGTACTTCATGGTGATTCTCCTAATCGTTACAGGTGGGTACAACACCCAGTGGTGGGGTCAACGAGCGTGCAGTGTTCCAAAGGCACCGCGCCGGTAGTCGTCTACCGCCTTGGCCAGCGCCTCTGGCGAAGCAAGGGCAAGAGGGCCTTGCCAATACACCGGTTGATTCAACGGAGTACCTGAAAACACCACGGCTTTCGCGTGTCCGTTTTTTGCGTGCAACGTAACCAGTCGATCCGGCCCATGCGGCAGGTTTACCGGGGCTTTCGGGTCAGTCAGGTCAAAGGCATGACCATCGACATGAATCTCCCCGTCAATCGGCATCACGAATGCGACGTGCCCTTCTGGAACGGGAATCTGCACCTCGCATCCGTGCTCAAGGGCGATATCCAGCAGCCGGACGTCCGTAGGGAGTGACAGGGGTGACACTGCGTCCGCAAAGCTTCCGAGGGGCACTCGAACGTTAGCGCCTGCCAGGCGGACAACAGGCACGTCCTGCGCTTCCAGGCTGAAGACAAAAGGCGCGCCTGCCTGTTTGTCCTCCGGCAGGTTGATGAAAATTTGCAGCATGTGAACCGTCTTGCCTGGTTCGGCTGGAACCTCTTCATGCACCACACCGTTACCCGCCGCCGTCCAGTGCAGGCCACCCGGTTGAATCAGGTTGCGATTGCCCAAGGCGTCGCGGTTGTCGATACCGGTTTCCGAGTCCAGAAACAGGTAAGACACTGCCGAGAAGCCCGCATGAGGATGGGCGGGGAATGTCGGCCCACTCATCCAGGCATGATCTACCCCCAGGAACGGATCGATCGGTTTCGCATACAGGTCGCCACGGAGGCTGAATGCTCTGAACTGGCTGCCGTGATTCATACGCTGCAAGCGGGCGATGGGTTGCATGACAGTGCTCCTCAGGCCCCTTGGGACAGGGTTGGGTAGTCGATGTAGCCTTCAGCGCCCGGTGCGTAGAAGGTGTCCTTGTTTGGCAGATTCAACTCGGCGCCTGCACGGAAGCGATCAGGCAGGTCGGGGTTGGCGAGGAATGCGCCGCCGAATACAGCGGCATCCGCTTTGCCGGTAGCGATCAACGATTCGGCGCTGTCTTTGTTGAGGCCGCTGCCAATCAGGTAGCTGCCGCCGAACAGAGGGCGCAATGCCGCGTGGTAGTCGAACGTGGTGCCGAACAGTGCCACGTGCAGGTAGGCCAGGTTCAGACCACCAAGCTGCTTGACCAGATAGGTGTAGGTTTCCTGCGGATTGGCATCGACGATGTCGTTAAAGTTCATCTCGGGGGAAATCTTGATACCCACACGGTCGCTGCCCACTTCACTTATCAGGGCGCCAATCACTTCCAATACGAAACGGACTCGATTCTCAACCGAACCGCCATAGTGGTCATCGCGCTGGTTGCTGCCGGTCGACAGAAACTGTTCAGGCAGATAACCCGAGGCGGCGTGCAGTTCTACGCCGTCGAACCCGGCTTCAATCGCGCGGCGCGCGGCTAGGCGGTAGCCTTCGACAACAGCGGCAATCTCGCTAACGGTCAGTGCGTGCGGTGTGACGAAGTCTTGCAACCCCGTGGCAGTGTAGGTCTGACCCGCCGCCTTAATGGCAGAAGGCGCCTGCGGTTGAGCTCCGTCAGCCAGCAACGACGGGTGTGAAACACGACCGCAATGCATCAGTTGCATGAAGATGCGGCCACCGCGAGCGTGTACGGCTTCAGCGACTTTCTTCCAGGCGGCGACCTGTTCGGCGGTTTCAATACCAGGCGTACGGACATAGCCCTTGCCGAGTGCAACGGGAAACACGCCTTCAGAAATGATCAGCCCGGCACTTGCCCGTTGTGCATAGTAGGTGGCGACCAGATCATTCGGCACACCCGCATCGTCAGCGCGCGAGCGTGTCATGGGGGCCATGACCATGCGGTTGGAGAGCGTGTAGCGACCTACTTGGACTTCGGAAAACAGAGCGTTCATTTGGGGCTCCTCAGTGGTGATGGAGCCATGATGGATCAATCCGAATACGGGATAAATCCGGTAAAATTGAAATCACTGATCCACTGATGGAGCAATCATTTGGAATATCTCAATGACATGGCCTTGTTCGTCGAGGTCGTGAAGATGCGCAGTTTCCGCGGTGCGGCGGAGTCCTTGGGCATGCCGAACTCGACGCTCTCGCGGCGTATCAGCGGCCTGGAAAAGCAGATTGGCTTGCGCTTGCTCCATCGCACGACTCGCAGGATCGAGCTAACCGAAGCCGGTCAGCTCTACTTCGAGCGCTGCAAGCGCATCGTCGACGAGGCCCGCTTGGCCCATGAGCAGTTGGGCGAGATGCTGGCCCGCCCTGGCGGCTTGTTGCGAGCTTCACTGCCGGTAGACTTCGCCAACATCTACCTGGCGCCATTGATTGCCGAGTTTGCCCGGCTGTATCCCGGCATCAGCTTCGAGTTCGATCTGACGCCACGTCAGGTGGACCTCGTCAGTGAGCCTGTGGACGTTGTCATCCGTATGGGCGAGCCGCCCAACTCAAACCTGATTGCGCGTAAACTCGCAAGCCTGCAACGTTGCCTGTACGCCTCACCCAGATACCTTGAGCGTTCTGGTGAGCCGGACCATCCCTCCCAGCTCATCAACCATGAATGTCTACGGATGCGCGGATTAGGTGCCGACCGCTGGACGCTGTCCAGCGAGGCCGGTAATGAGCACGTGGACGTAAGAGGGCGATTCGCACTCAACAGTGTGGGGATGCTCAGGCGCCTGGCATCCCTGGACCTGGGCATTGCCTTGCTGCCGGAGGGTATTGCTGCACAGGATGTGGCCAGTGGGGCACTGCGAAAAGTTCTGCCGCAGTGGCAAGCGTCACCGGTATCGGTCTACGCACTGACCGAGACACGGCTGTTGCCAGCCAAGACTCAACGGTTTATCGAGTTTTTGCGCGACAAGCTCGAAACCGCCTGAGCGTCTTAGGCGCGCTTCATAGAGGCTTGGCAGGCATTTGCATCCCCGCAACCATCTCTCGTGCTGCCGCGATGAATGCCGTCGAAGCCCCATTGACCTGGCACGTGACGATCAGCCCCTCACCGATCACGAAAAGCTGCATCGCAGCCACAGACGGTTGCTTGAGCTGTGCCTCGGTACAGATCGTTTCCAGGTAGGCGAGCACCTGTTGCTTATGTTGCTTTGCCAGTTGGTGAGGTGTTTCGCGCTGGTCACTGTATTCAGCAGCGGCGTTGATAAAGGCACAGCCAAAAAAGTCTGGCCCTTGCGCCCAAGCGGCAATGAAGTCGATGTAGGCCAGTGGTCGCAGCGGGCCAGGCGCTGCCTCTAGCGCTGCCTTCATCTGCGCCATGAATTCGGTATGGCGAAGCTGTAGCGCGGCGTCGATCAGGTGTTCTTTGCTCGGGAAATGCCGATACAGCGTTTTCTTGGTGACCCCGGCCACCTGGCTCAGTTGCTCTACGCCGGAGGCGTGGTAGCCCTGGCGGTAAAACAAGCGCAAGGCCGACGCGGTGATGGTCTGGGATGTGCTCATGTGTTCTGGCCTCCTGGGGTACTGGACGTAGTGTACACCGATCGGTTGACATGCATGTATACCGATCGGTATCTTTTGCGCGGTCTAAAGCCTTTCAGGAGTTGCTACGATGCCCATCGGCCCCATCCTCAAATCGAGTGCGCCCCCCGCGCCTTCGCTGCATTTCAGCCTGTTGTCATTCATTGGTGCGGTTATCGCGATTGGTGCCACAGGCTGGCTTAGCCATGTGTCTGGAGCTCCCTGGTTGATGGCGTCCTTTGGTGCAAGCTGTGTACTCGCCTTCGGGTTGCCGGAGTCACCCTTGGCCCAGCCGCGCAGCATCATCGGTGGGCACCTGGTATCGACACTGGTCGGGTTGCTGGTACTTCACACGTTGGGGAATTCGTGGTGGGCCGGTGCGCTGGCCGTGGGCCTGGCGCTGGTAGCGATGCAACACACGCGCACATTGCATGCTCCGGCAGGCGGGAATCCATTGGTGGTTTTGGCAGCCGGTGCGCCTTTCAGTTTTCTGCTCACGCCGGTATTGGCCGGCTCAATCGTGATCGTTGCCGTTGCCTGGTGCTTGAACAACGCCCGTAGCCGTTCCAGTTATCCGAAGTACTGGCTATAGGCCGACTGTGCTCAGTTGCGAGGTTCGCTGCTGTCGGTCGAGGCCGGGTGGAGGCCTTGCCGTTCGGCGACAGCGCGTAGTGTTCTCAGGGTAATCATCGGGGCGTCGATGACGAACTGATTGGCCAGCCATGAAGGAATATCCCCTGCAGGATCGGCTTGCAGTTGGTAAGTCACCTCCGTTTCACTGTCGCTTTTGGGCACCATTTTCCATAGGCCACTCAGCTTGCGCACCCGGGTCTGGCCCGGTACGCCAGGCACCATGCCAGGCACGGCGCTGAGGTGGCGTATGACTGCGCCGTCGTCGGTACGCTCAGTGTGTACCTTGAGTACGATGTCGCGGGTATTGGCCGGCCATGGCAGGGCGGTGGTGAGGTAAACCCAGGTGTCATCGCCTTCGACTTTCAACAGGCGCATGTCTGCGCAGGCGTATAGCCATTTGCAGGCGACCCGCAGGTTTTCCTGCAGGTCGCTGAGGGTGGCCACGCTGGCCTTGATCAGCGCTACGCCACGAAAGCGCTGGTAGGGAGAGCCCGGCACGTTGCTCAGGTAGACCTGGATGCCGTCCTCGTTTGCGGCCAGTTGCCAGTCCTCGGCGCTGACCAGCGTTGGGCGGCACAAGCCCAGCATGAGCAACAGGCCCGTGGCCATCGCTGGGAGTAGGTTCATGGTCAGACTCCCTGTGTACTAGCACGTTGAGCCGCTCCGCTGCTGTGAGTCTCCGGTTCTAGGGTTGGGCATACACCTTGAAGAGTTTTTTGGCCGTCTCGCCGGCGCCTCCCAGGTACTTGTCGTAGGCCTGTTCGATTTCGCCGGAACGGTACATTTCGCTGAGTGTGGTATCGACCAGCAAGCGGAAGTTTTCATCGCCGCGCTCCACCATCAATGAGACGGGTGCGAATTCAAAGATACGGTCCAGTATCATCAGCTTTGCGCCCGGGTAATCGGCGGCGACATGGGTTTTGAGCGACATCCGTTCAGAGAAGAACGCATCGGCCTTGCCATCGGCGACCAGTTTTATCCCTTCGTCGTTGTCCTTGACCGTGATCAGTGTGGCAACTACGCCGAGCAAGCGCATTTTCTCGCGGATCCACGCCTCGGAGACGCCGCCACCGGTGGTGACGAAGGTCTGGTTGGCGAGACCACGGTTGACGGTGGCGCGCCAGGTCGGCCCGCTGTGGGCCACCTTGCCATTGAGCACATTGAGTAACGCCTCATTGGCGTTGTCACGCACGACCACGGAAAGCCCGGCCGTGTAGACTGGTATTGAGTAGCTTACGGTTTTGCGCCGTTCCAGTGTCGCCGGTGTTGGCGTACAGAGGATGTCGATCTTGCCCGAGCCGACGGCGCTGGTGGCCTCGGTGATGTTGATGGGCTGGTAGTGCACTTGCAGCGAGGTCAGCCCCAGTTCGGCCTTGACCTTGTCGGCGATTTTCAGGCATAGGTCGATGGCGTAACCGCCGACCTTGTCGCCCTCCATGCTGCTGAACGGTGCGTAGTCTGGCAGGTAGCCCAGGTTAAAGGTGTTGTTGGCGCGAACGCGCTCCAGGGTGTTTGCGCTGGCCACGACCGGCATCAGCGCAAGCAAGCAGGTCATCAGCAGGCTTGCGGGTTTGGTTAACTGTACGTTCATATCCTGTTCCCCGTGTTCAGATGTCTTTGCAGTCCTGACAGCAACGCCTAAGGATTGCCGGCCCTGGCCTGGGCGGTTTGAGGCTCATTGACAAAACGTTTGGCGAGGAAGCCGTAGAGCAGGTAACCGAAGGCCAGCACCAGAGTGCCACCGAACACGGCGTCTCTACCGCAGGCATAGAGGGCATACAACGAATAGGCCACGGCAACCAGCAGCACGGCGGTATTGCGTGTGTTGACTGCTGATGAAGCCTTGGCCTTGTACATCATGACCAGCAGCCCGGTGAGCGCTGTCACGTAGGGAATCAGGTTGGTCACTGCCGCCAGGTTGACCAGTTTGCTGAACTGGGCACTGGCATTGGGCGAAATGGTCGACAGTGCCATGAGGGTCTGCAGTACGCCGCAGACGATCATGCCGATGATCGGTGCATTCCGTGCGCTGACCTTGCTGAACAGTTTCGGGAACATGCCTTGGTCGGCGGTCATCTTGGCCGTTTGCGCCAGGGTGAACTGCCAGCCCAGTAGCGAGCCTACGCACGCCATCACTGCCAGCGCCATGATGATGTTGCCGACCGTTGGGTTGAAAATGTGCGCATAGACGAGTGCGAAAGGTGCTGACGCGTTGGCCAGCTCAGCGTTGGGGATGATGCCCTGGATGACGGTAGTCGACAGCACATACACCACCGCAGCCCCCAGTGTCCCGAACAGGCAGGCCAGCGGTACTGTACGTTTGGGGTCTTCTACCGCATCGGAGGCCTGCGCGGCCGACTCCATGCCCAGAAATGCCCACAGGGTCAAGGGAATGGCTTTGCTCACTGCCTCGGAGATCGGCAGGCTGTTAGGGTTCCAGGCCGCGGCCAGCACGTCAGGCTTGAACCAGAACCAGCCGATGATGCACAGGCCTGCCACCGGGATGATCACGCCCCAGACGGTGACTGCACCGATCTTGCCGGTGATGCTGGGCCCGCCAAAGTTGGCCAGGGTGGTCAACCAGAGCAGGCCCACTGTACCGATGAACAACGGAATGGCGCCGCTGCCCAGCCAGGGCACGAATGAGGTCATGTAACCCACTGCGGAAATGGCGACGGCGACGTTGGCGATGGCCAGCGACAGGAAGTACAGGTACGAACAGAGGAAGAACCCGGACTTTGCGTGCGCCTCTTCGGTATAGGCAGACAATCCGCCTGATCGTGCGCAGAAAATGCCACATTGGGAAAAGCAGTAGGCGATGGCCATGGACCCAACGGCGGTCACTAGCCATGACAACAGTGATACTGCGCCGAGTTGGGCCATGCTTGTGGGTAGCATGATGATGCCGGAGCCCATCATGTTGACCGTTACCAGAGTGGTCAGCCCCACGAGGCTCATTTTCTTGCTTGAATCAGCCATCTGAAAACTCCTTACGCTCTCAAAAGCACTGACCCTGATTCCGGCGGTTTACTGCAAGCCGCAGGGGAGGGGGCTAAACGCTATTGTTTGACCACATACACCTTGTAGGTTGGCCGCCCCTGGCCATCACGCACGATTTCGATGCCATGGTTGTCATGCTCGAAACCCGGAAAGTGACCATCGAACAGCTCCATTGCCAGCAAGTAATCGACGATGGCCTTTTTGTCGGCACCGGCTTTCTCTCCCGGCATCATCAGCGGGATGCCCGGTGGATAGGGAACGATCTGCACCGCGACTGTTCGATCAAGCATGTCGCGTACGGCAATCTGCTCTATTTCGCCACGAACCAGCCTGGCGTAGGTGGCGCGCGGGGAGGCCACCGGGTCAGGTAGCAGGGTGTAGGCAGCATCCATGTTGTGCAGCATTTTCGAGGCAAGCATGTCCTGGTGCATCTGCTCGGCAAGGTCCTTCAGGCCCATGTCGCGATAGCGATCACCATGGCTGGCGACCAGGTCGGGCAGTACCTGTTCCAGCGGCGAATTGTTGTCGTAGTGCCTCTTGAATTCCATCAGGCCAGCGACCAACGTGCCCCATTTACCTTTGGTCACGCCGATGCTGAACAGCAGCAGTATCGAGTACGGTTCCGTCTTTTCCACCACGGTTCCACGACTGGCGAGGAAGGTCGAGACCAAGGGGGCCGGGATACCGCTGGGCTCCATTGCGCCTTCGAGTGTCTGACCGGGCGTAAGCACCGTGAACTTGATCGGGTCAAGCATGCAGTAGTCGTCACCCAGGTCGCCGAACCCGTGCCAACTGGCCGTTGGTTTGAGCACCCAGGCATCGCCTCGGTGTAGCGCATCGGGGTCGATCTCGGCAAAGGGCACGCCGTTGACCTCATCCGGTTGCCAGACGCCAAACCACCAGTCGCCGGGATCGCGCTCACGCAGTTCGTTGCTCAGGCGCACCATGGCCTGGCGGAAGGCAATGGCCTCGCTGATCGATTCGTCGGTGAGGTACTCGCCGGCATCGTCCATCATCTTCGACGAGACATCGATCGACGCGATAATGCTGTATTGCGGCGACGTCGAGGTGTGCATCATGAAGGCTTCGTTGAACAGTGCCGGCTTGACCGGCACCTTGCCTGAGCGGATGTGGATCATCGACGCCTGTGACAGCGCAGCCAGCAGTTTGTGGGTCGAGTGGGTGACGGTGACTGTCGCATCATCGGCATGGCGCTCTCCACGGTGCATGCCGTAGCGTCCTTCATAGAGTGTGTTGAAACGCGCATAGGCGAACCAAGCTTCATCGTAGTGGATGCGGTCGACACTCTGGCTCAGCTCTCGGGTGGTGACCTGCACGTTGTAGCACAGGCCGTCGTAGGTCGAGTTGGTCAGCACGGCCAATACCGGGCGTGCCTGCTTGTGGGTTGCCAAGGGGCTGTCGGCGAGTTTCTGGGCCACGGCTGCCGGTGTCAGTTCGCTGCGCGGTACAGGGCCAATCAGGCCGCGTGCATTGCGGCGTGGGCGCAAGTACAGCGGTACCGCACCGGACATGTTCAGCGCATAGTTCAGCGATTTATGGCAATTGCGGTCGACCAGCACTGCATCGCCGTCGGTCACGGCAGCGTGCAAGACGATCTGGTTGCTCGCTGAACTGCCGCCCATCGAGAAGAAGGTGTAGTCGGCGCCAAACACCCGCGCGGCGTATTTTTCTGCTTCGTCCACCGGGCCGGAATGGTCGTTGAGCGAACCTAGCTCACCAACCGAGACGCTGAGGTCTGAACGCAGCATTTGCTCGCCATAGAATTCGAGAAAGCTACGTCCGACGGCGGTCTTCATGAACGCCGTGCCGCCGGTATGGCCCGGGGTATGCCACGAGTACTCATGGGTGCCGGCAAAATTGACCAGGGCACCGAAGAACGGCGGCAGGATGCTGTCGAGGTAGCGACGGGCAGCCGTTTCGATGCGTCCGGCGATGAATTGAGGGCTGTCTTCAGGTTGCCAGATAATCCCGTCGATGTGCTCGAAGAACGCCAGCGGAATCTGGCCTTGGGTCGCTTGGCTCAGGCCCAGCATGATCGGCAACTGTGCGGTGCGTCGCCGGATCAGGCGAATCAGTCGCAGCGCCTGTTCTGGTGCCGCGTCGCATAGCCCCCAGCCGATAATGGCGCAGCTGTAAGTTGAGTTGGCACTGATGGCGATCTCTGCCTCATCGAGCGACCCCACCAGCTCCACCCCGAGCTCATGTTCATGCAGCGCATCAGCGATGGCGTGGGCGCTGCGCACGATAATGCTGTCGTCGTGCCCCTTGGCATTGATCACGATCAGGACGGGGAAGCGTTGAACCATGTCGGCGGGTAAGCGCGTTTGCGATTGACTCATCGGGAAGGCTCCTTGAGGGTGGATAGCGTGTCTAGCGTCAAGTCTTGAGCACGTAGCCGTAAGCGCGAGTGCGTCCACCGTCCTGTTTCAAATACACGCCTTGTAGTTCCGGCGTGAAACCGGGCAGTTGGTTGATGCCTTCTTCCAGCGCTAGGAAATACTTCAGTACTGCGCCGCCCCATATTTCCCCAGGTACTACGCAGAGCACGCCAGGCGGGTAGGGCAAGGCGCCTTCGGCGGCGATGCGGCCGTCGGCGTCAGCCAGTGCTATGAGCTCGACGTTGCCGCGGATGTACTGGATCTGGGCGTCCTGAGGGTTCATCGCTTTTTTCGGAAAGTGCGCCTTGCGGAACATGTCTTTCTGCAATTGCTGAACGTTGTGCTGGCGGTACAGGTCGTGCATTTCCTGGCACAGCTGGCGGATCGTGTAGCCGCTGTAGCGCTCCTGATACTGCTCGTAGACCGTGGGCAGCACCCTGCTCATGGGGGCGTTATCGTTGATGAACCGCTCGAAACGGGCGATCTGTGCGCCAAGATGGCTCATCTTCGCCCAGTCTTCGGCAGGGGTAAGCAGGAACAGGATCGAGTTGAGGTCGCATTTTTCCGGAACAATGCCGTTCTGGCGTAGGAAATTCGCCAGTATGCCGGCGTGAATGCCGAAATCCGCGTAGCTGCCGTCGGCGGGATTGATGCCCGGTGTTGTAAACAGCAGTTTGCAGGGGTCGATGAAATACTGCTTGTCGGCATACCCTGGGAATGCGTGCCATCGCTCCCCTGGCTGAAACTCGAAAAAGCGGATGTCCTTGGCGATTTCGTCGGTCGGATAGTCCTGCCACGGCCGGCCGTCAATGGTGCCCGGCACGAACGGCCGGACCAGGGTGCAGGCCTCCAGGATCAACTTGCGTGCATTGATGCCGAACTTGATGCAGTCGTCCCACAGCCGCACGCCACTGCGACCGGAATGGATACGTGCATTGATATCCAGAGACGCGAACAGCGGGTAGAAAGGGCTGGTGGAGGCCTGGGCCATGAACGAGTTGTTCAAACGGGCATGATTGCAGTAGCGCGGCTGCCCTTTGATGTGGCGGTCTTTTTTATGGATCTGCGAGGCCTGGGAAAAACCGGCTTGCTGTTTGTGGACGGATTGGGTGACGAAGATGCCCGGGTCGTTTTCATTCAGATCCAGCAGCAGAGGTGAGCAATCCTTCATCATCGGAATGAACTGTTCGTAACCTACCCACGCGGAATCGAAAAGAATGTAGTCGCACAACTTGCCGATACGATCTACCACCTGACGGGCGTTGTAGATGGTGCCGTCATAGGTGCCCAACTGGATGATCGCCAGGCGAAACGGGCGTGGCAGGGTTGCCTTGTCTGGCGCGACTTCGCTGACCAACTGACGCAGGTAGCCTTCATCGAAACAGTGGGCATCAATACCACCGATGAAACCGTAAGGGTTGCGCGCAGTCTCCAGGTAAACCGGAGTGCCGCCCGACTGGAGTAAAGCACCCTGATGGTTGGACTTATGGTTGTTGCGGTCGAACAGGACCAGGTCACCTGGGGTGATCAGGGCGTTGGTAACCACCTTGTTGGAGGCCGAGGTGCCGTTGAGCACGAAGTAGGTCTTGTCGGCGTTGAACACCGTGGCTGCATGTTTTTGTGCAAGCAGTGCAGGGCCTTCATGAATCAGCAGATCGCCCAGTTTGACGTCAGCATTACACCTGTCGGCGCGAAACAGTGTTTCGCCGAAGAAGTCGAAAAACTGCCTGCCTGCCGGGTGTTTGCGAAAAAACTGGCCACCCTGGTGGCCGGGGCAGGCAAATGTTGAGTTGGCCGCCTCCGTGTAGTACTTGAGTGCGTTGAAGAACGGAGGCAGGAGGGCGTCCTCATAGTCCTTGGCCGCGGTCTCTAGTTGATGACCGTAATAGTCGGCGTTATGACTGGAGAGTTCGAAAACACCATTGACCTGCAGGAGTACGTCCTGCACACGCTTGTAGTCTTCCAGGGCACGTTTACCGCCTTGTTCGACGGCGAAAAAAATGGGGATATCAAAGCCGTTACGCTTAATGACCTCAAGCGCTCCCGCCAGCACATCGTCCAGCGAAAACACTGCAGCGGCGACGTCGGTGTAGTCGGTTTGATCCAGGGGTACAACGTCTCGAGTGGTAGTGAAGCAAGCACGAACCGAATCATTGGCAGCGACTTTCAAGGCGTCCATGAATGGGCCTCTTAAGGGGGTGTGTATGTCGTCTGTTTCAATGGAACAGCAGTGTTTAGGGTGGGTTAATGATTCCGACCCCAAGCCATCGGTTTTATTGGTTATAGATCATGATTGATGAGCGCGTAATGTTTTGTCGAAAGGGTGAACAGCGAGGCTGCACGCTGTCGATTTCATCCACAGAACTTCACAGTCACGTGCCAGCGAGGTCGGGCGTCGATAGGGTCAATGTCATGAAACAATCACGGGTTACCTCGGCAACCACTACCAAGGCCGCCAGAGGCGGGGCGTGAGCCAGTAAGCGTGCGAACCCTAAAGATCCTGTCAGCGATGGACAGGGCCCTGTTTGCCCTTGTGTCGCTGGCTGCCTACCTCAAGCGCTGAGCCACTGTTCGACCTTGTCACGGGAGGGGACGCCCCCTGAGTGAACAACTTTTCCATCAATCACAACGCTGGGCGTGGACATAACCCCGTAGCTGACGATCTGTTGCATGTCTTCGATCTTCTCCAGCTTCACCGGGATGCCTGTCGCGCTCGCCACCTGTTCGATGATGGCCACCGTTGATTTGCATTTGGCACAACCGCTACCCAGAACCTTGATGTCTTTCATAAAAACCTCAATACGTGGATTAAAGCGCGAAGTTGAAGAGGTAACCGACGATGAGAATGCCGACGCCGACGACCCCAATGAAGGTGGCTATCAGGCGAACCTTCAGCACCTTGCGCAAGATCACCATCTCCGGAAGGGAGAGGGCGATGACACTCATCATGAAGGCCAGCACAGTGCCCAGCGCCGCGCCCTTTGCGAGCAGTGCCTGCACAATCGGGATGATGCCTGCAGCATTGGTGTACATGGGGATGCCGATAAGTACCGCGAGCGGAACCGACCACCAGGCTTCCTTGCCCATGAAGCTGGCCATGAAATCCTCAGGCACATACCCGTGAATGCCTGCGCCAATGGCAATACCGGCAAGGATGTAAGGCCATACTCTCCCAACGATTTCACGTACGCTGCTAAACCCGGCATTTATCCGCTCATACAGCGGCATACTCGTGTCACCGGCGGTTGCCTGGATTTTGGGCATTTCACGAACCCAGTCCTCCAGATAGGCCTCCATTTTCAGGCGTCCAATGACCCAACCTGCGACAACCGCAATAAACAAACCCAAGCCCAGGTACAGCAGTGCGATCTTCCAGCCGAACAGGCCAAGCAACAGTGTCAGCGCTACCTCATTCACCATAGGCGCGGAAATGAGGAAAGAGAACGTCACCCCTAGTGGCACGCCCGCTTGAACAAAACCTATGAATAGAGGAACGGCTGAGCAGGAGCAAAATGGAGTAAACACACCAAGTGACGCGGCCATGACATTGGCCATCCCCTCGCTTCGTCCCGCCAGCATTGCGCGGGTGCGCTCAGGCGTGAAGTGGGAGTTGATCATGCCCATCAAGAACACAATGCCGGTCAGCAGCATCAGCACTTTGGGTGTGTCGTAGAAGAAAAACTGTAAGGCGCCGCCAAGGTGGCTATTGCGATCAACCGGAAGCGTTGCGACCAACGCTTCGGACGCAGGAATCAGGGCCTCATACAGTCCGAACCAGACAGACGCGGCCACTGCCAAAAAGAGGCGGGGGTTACGTTCAGGCCAGCGCACAATTACTTCGTTCATGCACACGACTCCCAGGGTGCAGACGCACTAGACCACGGACGAATGGCCAAGAAAGGCTGAAATTCCGTTGACGGTGCTACGTGCGCTGCGTGTTACGCCGATCAACGTGGCAGAAGCCGAACCTGTCCACTCGCCATAGCCGACCAGCCATAGCCTCGGTTCTTGGGTCGAGTGAGTGCCTTCGACGTCAACGCGGCCTTCGGCATTGATTACGCCAAGTCCATTCAGATGCTGCAGGGCTGGCCTGAATCCGGTACACCAGATCACCACATCCACGGCAGATTCAGTTCCATCGGCCCACCTCACGCCGTTGCGAGTGAAATGTTCAAAAGGGCGTACAGATCTGAGAGCGTTACGCTCACGAGCCTCGACAACGGGAGGCACCATGACGATGTCGCCCAACCCGCCGACGGGTTGGTCAATGACACGCCCCTCCTGTTGAGCTTTCAATCGCTCAGTCGCACGCTCGAAAAGTACCCGCCCATCAACATTGTCAGGCAGAAACACCGGTTCAGCAGGGGTTACCCATGTGGTCTCGGCGACCTTGGAAACTTCTGCCAGAATCTGCGCCCCGGAATTACCGCCGCCCACCACCAGCACTTTCTTGCCCGCAAATGCATGTGCTTCAACATAGTGCGCAGAGTGCAACTGCCGCCCAGCGAACTGTTCGGCACCGGGGTAGTGAGGAATGTAAGGGTTGCTCCAGGTACCTGTCGCGCTGATGACAACCTTGGCATCCCAATGCCTGTCGTCAGCGTGTACTCGCAAGCCAGACGCTGTACGCTCCACACGCGAGACCTGCACTGGGCGCTCGACCGGAAACTGGTACCGCTGCTCGTACTGGTTGAGGTACCCGATCACATGATTTCGTGTCGGGTAGCCATCTTGTGTGGGGGGCATCATCCAGCCGGGGATTGAACTCCAGGTGGCCGGTGAGAACAGGCGCAGTGAGTTCCAGCCATGACGCCAGGCGCCTCCTGGCGCTTCCTCTGCGTCGAGGATGACGAAAGAAAGTTGGGTGCGGCGCAGGAAATACGCTACAGCCAAGGCTGATTGGCCCCCACCGATGATGACGATGTCTAGTTGACTGCTAAGCGGATGAGCCATGGGAGGGGAGCCTGGAGTCGATGCGGGGCGGTGCCTAGTATAGCGACTCCGTTTTGACGCCAACTGATCTGGCTCACAAAGCCATTGCGATTATCAGGCGAAAAAAGTGCATTTGCAGATGGCCATGACTGCTATGCGTTTTGCGTTTCGTGCAAACCACAGGCCTCTTGACTCGCCAACCAGCCAGGAAACGAAGGTGGCGCTTTACTGTATATTTGAAAAATCATATATTCGTTTAACCATATAAGCCCCTGAGCTTGGTAATGAGCGCCAAGCCCGATGCTTACCGCCATCCTCTTCACGACAGCCATGAACATATCAAGAGGTTTGTGCTGGTGAAAACCAAACGTCGAGACCCCTATGGCTGACCCCCTGACGCCAACCACCGTATTCAAATGCCTGGCCGATGACACCCGCGTTCGCCTGATGTTGCTCATTGCTCGTGAGCAAGAGCTGTGCGTTTGTGAGCTCACCTGTGCGCTCGATGAAAGCCAGCCCAAGATTTCCCGTCATCTGGCACAGCTGCGCAATTGCGGTTTGCTTGAGGATCGTCGGCAGGGGCAATGGGTTTATTACCGCCTGCATCCCAACCTCCCGGCCTGGGTGATCGCTGTGCTCAAGAGCACCCTTGAAGCCAACCAGCGTTGGCTCAGCCCCGACGCCAAGCGCCTTGACGTGATGGGTGACCGCCCACAGCGCCTTTCTGCTTGCTGTTGAGTCAACGCTTGCCCGAGCTGTGCTCGGCTTTTATGAGATAGCCCGCAGGGCGCACTTGCTCAGGAGTCAATCCGTGACTGAAGAACATCTCCCCAACCTTAATGCTGAACTGGTCGAACTGCCGACTCCCGATAAGCTTGGCAGTACCCTGTTGGCCACGCACAAGCCACGCATCCTGCTTCTGTACGGCTCGACCCGCGAGCGCTCGTTTAGCCGCTTGCTGACGGAGGAAGCCGCTCGCTTGCTGGAGCATTTCGGTGCCGAAACACGAATCTTCAATCCATCCGGTCTGCCCTTGCCTGACGATGCTCCGGACAACCATCCCAAGGTGCAGGAACTACGCGAGCTGATGCAGTGGTCGGAGGGGCAGGTTTGGTGCTCACCTGAGCGTCACGGTGCGATGACTGCCGTGTTCAAGGCGCAGATTGACTGGGTACCGCTGGCCATGGGCGCCGTGCGTCCGACCCAGGGCAAGACCCTGGCCGTGATGCAAGTCAGTGGAGGGTCTCAGTCTTTCAATGTGGTCAATCAGTTGCGCGTACTCGGACGCTGGATGCGCATGTTCACCATTCCGAACCAGTCGTCGGTACCCAAGGCCTACCTGGAATTCGACGAAGAGGGCCGTATGAAGCCGTCGACGTTCTACGACCGCGTCGTGGATGTGATGGAAGAACTGGTGAAATTCACCCTGCTGTTGCGTGAGCGCTCCGACTATTTGGTCGACCGTTATTCCGAGCGAAAGGAGTCCGCAGAAGAACTCTCCAGGCGTGTCAATCAACGCGCC
The DNA here is from genome assembly GCF_036348395.1 of Pseudomonas sp. AL 58. Classification (NCBI taxonomy): domain Bacteria; kingdom Pseudomonadati; phylum Pseudomonadota; class Gammaproteobacteria; order Pseudomonadales; family Pseudomonadaceae; genus Pseudomonas; species Pseudomonas sp. AL 58. The sequence goes on along the minus strand of NZ_JAZBQR010000005.1, from coordinate 240,531 downwards.
ATTTGAAGGGTTCGTTACTGTTTCGTAATGCCCGTACGTCATTATCAACGGCATCTACAAGTCCGACATCGTCACGTCGTAACTACCTGCAGGCCGTTGCTTCAAGAGAACAAACACATGCGTATAAAAGTAGGTATCAACGGTTTCGGTCGCATCGGTCGTCTTGCCTTGCGTGCAGCCTGGAGCTGGCCTGAGTTTGAGTTCGTGCAGATCAACGATCCGGCAGGCGACGCAGCAACGCATGCGCACCTGATCAACTTCGATTCGGTGCATGGCCGCTGGTGCCACGAAGCGAGCGCCGAGGGTGATCAGGTTGTGATTGACGGCAAGCGGATCAAGGTGACCGCCAACAAGGCGATTGCCGACACCGACTGGTCGGGTTGCGATCTGGTCATCGAAGCCAGCGGCAAGATGAAAACCGTTGCGGTACTTCAGGCCTACCTGGATCAGGGTGTGAAGCGTGTGGTTGTGTGCGCGCCGGTCAAGGAAAGCGGCGCGCTGAACGTTGTCATGGGGGTTAACCAACACCTGTTCGACCCGGCATTGCACCGTATCGTGACCGCAGCCTCCTGTACCACCAACTGCCTGGCCCCGGTGGTCAAGGTGATCCATGAAAACCTGGGGATTCGCCACGGCTCGATCACCACTATTCACGACCTGACCAACACCCAGAGCATCCTTGATCAGCCGCACAAGGATTTGCGTCGCGCCCGTGCCTCGGGCATGAGCCTGATCCCGACGACCACGGGTTCTGCCACCGCGATTGCCGAGATCTTCCCTGAGCTGCGCGGCAAGCTGAACGGCCATGCCGTGCGCGTGCCGCTGGCCAACGCCTCGCTTACCGATTGCGTGTTCGAAGTCGAGCGCGCTACCTCCGTGGATGAGGTCAACGCGTTGCTTAAAGCGGCCGCAGAGGGCCCGCTGAAAAATATCCTGGGCTATGAAGAACGCCCGCTGGTGTCCATCGACTACCGCACCGACCCGCGCTCCTCGATCATTGATGCGCTCTCGACCTTGGTGGTCAATGACACCCAGGTGAAGATTTACGCCTGGTACGACAACGAGTGGGGGTACGCCAACCGTGCTGTCGAGCTGGCCAGGCTGGTCGGTTTGGCAGGCTGAGAAGAGAGTGATCATGCACGCGCTGTCAGCCCTCTCCCCGCAGGTGCGCCAGTACCTGCTGGTCACCGGTAATTACTGGGCCTTTACGCTCACCGACGGTGCACTGCGCATGTTGGTGGTGTTGCACTTCCATGCGTTGGGCTACAGCCCGTTGCAGATTGCGTTCCTGTTCCTGTTCTACGAGATCTTCGGGGTCATTACCAATCTGTTGGGTGGCTACCTTGGCGCCCGGGTGGGTCTGAATCGCACCATGAACATTGGTCTGGGGCTCCAGGTGGCGGCGTTGTTGATGCTTGCCGTACCTGCGGCTTGGCTGACCATCCCTTGGGTGATGGGTGCCCAGGCAATGTCGGGGATTGCCAAAGACCTCAACAAGATGAGCGCCAAGAGTTCAATAAAACTCCTGGTGCCCGACAGTCAACAAGGCACGCTCTACCAGTGGGTAGCGATCCTTACCGGCTCGAAGAACGCATTGAAGGGCGTTGGCTTCTTCCTAGGCGGCGCATTGCTCGCGCTGATGGACTTCAAAAGCGCAGTACTGGTCATGGCGGCGGTCTTGGCGTTGATCTGGCTAGCTAGCCTGTTCTTGCTGAAGAAAGATCTTGGCAGGGCCAAAGGAAAGCCAAAGTTCCGCGACATCCTGTCCAAGAGCCGGGCAATCAATATCCTCTCGGCAGCGCGAATGTTCCTCTTTGGTGCCCGCGATGTGTGGTTCGTGGTGGCCTTGCCGGTCTACCTGAGTAGCGTGTTTGGCTGGGATTTCTGGCAGGTGGGCGGATTCCTGGCTGCCTGGGTGATCGGCTACGGCATTATCCAATCGCTGGCTCCAAACATCACAGGAAAGAAACGCGGCCACGTTCCTGATGGGCGGGCTGCCTTCGTTTGGGCGGGGCTGTTGGCAGGCCTGCCTGCGGCCATTGCCCTGGGACTCTCGGCGGGCGGCTCTCCGCAACTTGTGCTGCTGGGCGGCCTCCTGGTGTTTGGCGCACTGTTTGCCGTGAACTCGTCGCTGCACAGTTACCTGATCGTTTCCTACGCCAAGGAAGACGGGGTGTCCTTGGACGTAGGCTTCTACTATATGTCCAATGCAATGGGACGATTACTGGGCACTGTGTTGTCGGGCTGGATTTATCAGCGTTACGGGCTGGAGGCGTGCTTGTGGGTTTCCACCGCATTCGTCCTGTTGGCCGCACTGATTTCCGTGGCCTTGCCTCGGCACGCGATTGTGCACTAACGATTCAATCAACCGGCCTGAACCACGCTTGGGTCGGTTGAGCGTACAGAATGACCACCATCGTCATACCCAACGAAGGCTAAATCCGAAGGATCGAATCGATCGCTCGTGTCCATCCGTACATTTCGCAGGCCCACTGTTTCCAGGTGCGACGCGTACAGACGCTCAGAAAAATAGCTGATCAGCAGGGTGCGACGGCGTGCGCCGATTGCGTTCAGGCTGGCGGCATGCACCAGATCGACATCAAACACCAGAATGTCACCCGCAGCGCCTGAAAGCTGCACAGATCTGGATTCGTCGTTGAAGTCGAACGGCGGCGCTCCGTGCTCGGGGCGATGGCTGCCGGGGACGATACGGGTTGCGCCGTTCTCAGGGCCATAATCGTCGAAATAAGCTAAAGCGCCGACGATGTCGCCTGGTCGTTGCGCCGACAAGTCGCGGTGCAGTTGCTGATGGCCGCCACCTGCAAGGGGTTCGCGACCCTCGACCTGTGCGAGGAAGAACCGTTCTCCAATCAGCTCGCCAACCACCGTCAGTACCTGCGGCAGACGACACACCGCCTGAACCGTCGCGTCAGTGTCCAGCAGCGAGTGACGCCAGTCCATGCCGCGCGGCACCGGCCATTGGTCAGACGGCTTCACGCCCGCATCGAACACGGCACGAAGGTCACTCAGCCACTCGTTTGGGATTGCGCGACGGAGCAGCACATAACCCTCTCGATGGAGCTGTTCGCGGTCTGTCATAGCGTCCTCAGTTCTCATCGCCACCAACGCGTCTTGCAGGGTGGCCCGGCGCTAGACTAAAGCAATCGACAAAACCGGCCAATGATTCAGCGCAGCGTTTGCGAGCCCACTACGACGATCAGTCAGGTGTGCCAGCAGGACCTTGACGGTGATGGCGTTGCAACACCAACCGCATGATCCTTAGCAACTGCACGGATCACCGGTAGCATTCTTGCCTTTTTTTATAAACAATAGCGCGCGCAAAACGGCCGCTGCCTGCGGCGGTCATTAGTATTTTCTCTTTGAGCTTCCCATGCCTTCGACGACTGACATCACCCTTGAACTGGTGCAGGCCAGCCCTGATCAAATCGAACTGGTGCGTAACCTGTACCAGTTCTATGCCTACGAGTCCTCGGACTGGGAGCAGGAAGACGTTGAACTGGACGGTCGCTTCTATATCCACGATGAGCACCTGCAGCGCTACTGGCAAGAGCCGCAGTGGAGCGCCAACCTGTTGCTGGTCGACGGTTTCATTGCCGGTTTTCTGCTGATCGAGCGCAGTGACTTACCCGGTATCGATGCCCTGGAACTGGCGGATCTGTTCATCCTGAAAAAGTACCGCCGTAAAGGCATCGGGCGTGCTGTAGCGGCCCAGATGCTGATGAGTGCGGAGCATGCCTGGCTGGTGCGTTACTACTATCAGGATGAAGCCGCAGCGGCATTCTGGGGTTCAGTCATGGAGCACCTGCCGCGCGCGGTTCAGGCTATCGAGCCGGATGATGACCCCGAACTGTTGAGCTTCCTGCTACCGCGCGTGGTGCACTGAGTACGCGTAGGGTACTGAAAGCACTGCTAACCTTCGGCCAGTAATCAATTCTTCATGAAATCGAGGTGTTTTCAGTTTGATTTCTACCGTGCAGGAATTTAGTTTCTGCACGCATTTCGCGGGTTCGCAAGGGGCCCGTCCTGGTCGATGCCTCTAGGCGACATTGCTGCAAGCAAACGAGGAATGACGGTAGCCTGATTGGGGGCTCTTGGCGGTGAGACAGTAAATTGCTGTTTTAAAACCGATTTTTTTGTTTTTGAGGCTTCCCATACAGCGCGAAAGTTGATAAATTTCGCACATTCCTGCAGCGGCACTGGTTCGCAAGCTGCAGAATCTTCAATCGAGTGCATGACACTCGTCGCAACAGATACAGGGGCGTCGCCAAGCGGTAAGGCAGCAGGTTTTGATCCTGCCATGCGTTGGTTCGAATCCAGCCGCCCCTGCCATTTTCTATCAGCATCCACGTATGGCTCAGTGCGCAGATTCTGCTCGAGTTCAGGGTGTTCGTCTTTTCGGGAAGCGCGATCCAGTGTTTCCTGAATCAGCAATATTTATATCCATGTAACGTCTCTGGCATAGCACCGATTGGCGCACTGCCATGTCCCAGTGTCCTGCATTTGATGGCCGGGATCGGGGCCTTTACTGCCCCAATCCCGGCATTTCGGTTACTGGCCAGCCGACAGTGGTGGTGTGCGTGGTGGGATCATTCGTTTGTTCCCGGTCGATTCAAACGCGCAAGCAAGGTGCAACAAGTTTGAATCGTCATAGGCACGCCCAGCGAGGGTCAGCCCCACGGGCATACCGATGTCCTTCATCACGCCCATTGGTACGGTGACGGTTGGAACCCCGAGGTGGCGGATGGCGAGGTTGCCGTTGGCGACCCATACGCCGTTGCTCCAGGCAATGTCTGCAGCTTCAGGGTCGACATCGGCATTTGCCGGCCCAACGTCGGCTACTGTCGGGAAGATCACCGCATCCAGGCCAAGCCGTTCCATCCAGTCTTCGAGGTCGATCTTGCGGGTCTTTTCAAGCCCGCGCAGCCCGTCTGGCACGGTCGGGATCTTGTCCCACGGCGTAATCCCGCGCTCGGCCATTCGCACGTATTCGTCCATGCCAGCGGCAAGGTCGCCCTCGCGGTTGGGCAGGGTACCAGGGTCGTGAGGGAAGATCAGCGGGCCGTTCACATCGACCAGACGGTTCAACTTCGGATCGCCGTTGGCCTGCAGGAAGTCATCGAACGCCCAGGCGGTCAAGTCCCACAGTTCGTGATGCAGGAACTCTTTGGACACCAGACCTCGTGTAAACACGGTCGGTGCCCCTGGGCGATCACCCTCGCAATTGGAGACCAGCGGGAAATCGACTTCGATCACTTCAGCCCCGGCGGCTTCGAGTGCCTTGCGAGCGTCTTCCCAGAGCGCAATCACTGACGGGCGGGTATTGATGCGCTGCCCGGTCGGGCCGCCGATGCCGGGGGCCTCAGAAGTGCCCGCTTCGGGGTCTGCATTGATGTACATGCGGGGAACGCCGAGCCGTTTGCCAGCGAGTGCCTCAGGCTTCGCGGCAAGCGACAGGTAGGAGGCAGGACGAACCGAGGCGACACTCGGAATCGGCACCCAGGGCTGCATCCGCCACAGATCGCCGCGGGTGTCGGGATCTTCTGCGACCACCACATCGAGCACTTCGAGCAGGTCGGCCATGGTTCTGGCGTACGGCACGACAACGTCCATCGTCGGCGTCAGTGGCCAGTTGCCGCGCACCGAAATCACCCCACGCGAAGGCGTATAGGCGCACAGGCCGTTGTTCGACGCCGGGCCGCGCCCGCTCGACCAGGTCTCTTCCGCCAGGCCGAAGGCTGCGAAGCTGGCCGCGGTGGCAGTACCGGCGCCGTTCGATGAGCCCGATGCGAAGGGGGCGGTGAGGTAGTCGGCGTTGTAGGGGCTCTCCGCTCGGCCGTAGACCCCACGCTGCATGCCACCGTTGGCCATGGGCGGCATGTTGGTCTTGCCCAGGCAGATCGCACCGGCGGCGCGCAGCCGTTCAATGGTGAACGCGTCGCGATAGGCAATCAGGTCGGCAAATGCCGGGCTGCCAGAGGCGGCGGTGAGGCCCTTGACCAGATAGCTGTCCTTGGCGGTGTAGGGGATGCCATCGAGTGGCCCCAAGGTTTCGCCCCTGGCCCGACGGGCATCGGAAGCCTGCGCGTCCTTGAGTGCGTCAGGGTTGCGAACCACCACTGCATTGAGCGCAGTGGCTGTGCCAGGGGCGTCATAGGCGTCGATCCTGGCGAGGTACGCCTGGACGAGCGCGACCGCTGTTGTCTGCCCGGATTCGAGCGCCGCACGCAGGTCGGCAATGGAAACCTCGGTTACCTCGATCATGCTGCGGGTGCTCCGTCACACGGGGAATTGGATACTGGGATGTCAGTTGTCTGAACAGGGTGTCTCATGTCGGTTCTCATTGCACGGCAGGGGCCGGGCTTGCACGCTGGGCCGGGTAAGCGCTTGGGCGTCCTGTCTATCAACACACCAGGAGCGGGTGCGTTAGTGTAACGGTTTGCTGCTACGGTCGACTTCTATTGAAGCGGCACGTTCTGGCAGTTATTGGTTGCAATACGGCCTGTGACGCACGTCAGTGTGACGTTCTGATAACCATCAGCACATTGCCATTCCCGTCCAGGGTTCAAGGGGGGGAGGCACTCCCTCGTCGCACCCCTCAAAAATAATGCAGTTTCCCCTCATTTTTTTGCATTACCGCCAGCGTACTCATCTCCTTCAGAATCCCTGCGCAATCGAGTTTTGCCCCGCATGGCTGCTTGCGCAAGGTGTATCGCTCGGTATTGACGGTGCGTGTTTTTTCAAAAGGTATTTGCTCCTCCCATGTCTACCCGTGGTCTGCGTCACTGGCTGCAGCGCCTTGCCCCGGCAACGCTGAATATCCCCCCCAAAGAATGGTTTCGCGCCGGTCTTGGCGCGTTGCTCGGTGTTTTGCTCGCGGGCACGGTGTGCAGCGCGCTGTTCGGCAGCGCGGTGGCCCTGCATCTGCTGGGGCCTTTGGCGGCGTCGGCCGTGTTGCTGTTCGGGGTGCACTCCGGGGCGTTGTCACAACCGTGGCCGCTGATCGGTAGCTATGTCATCGCTGCATTGGTGGCGCTAGGGCTGCACCACTGGATCGGCCCCGGGCTGCTGGCCGCCAGTTCGGCGCTGATGTTGGCCATTCTGCTGATGTGCCTGCTGCGTTGTCTGCATCCGCCGGGCGGGGCACTGGCGGTGAGCCTGGCATTGGCGGACCCCTCGCTCGCTGTACTCGGTGTTCAGGTCCTGGAGCCCGTGTTGCTCAACGCCTTGTGCCTGTTGCTGGTGGCGGTGCTGTACCACCGGGCAACCGGGGTGCGCTACCCAAAGACGGCTGCGCCGCGCAAGGACTTGCACCATACCCTCGACCCATTGCCGAGTGAACGGGTAGGGGTCAGTGGCGAAGATCTGGATCAGGCGCTGGAAGCGTTGGGCGAGTTTGTCGATGTCACCCGTGATGAACTGGAACGAATCATCATGGCCACCGAGCAGCAGGCGTTGAAGCGTAGCCTTGGCGGGATTACCGCAGCCAGGGTGATGTCACGGGACGTACAGTTCGCCACGCCCGGCACCACGCTGGAGCAGGCCTGGCAGCAGTTGTCAGGTCATCATGTGAAGGCTTTGCCGGTGCTCGATGAGACGAAGCGCCTGGTCGGGATTGTCAGCCTGAGTGATTTGATTGGCCCGGCCATGGCCCAGCAACGGTTCAGTTGGCGTGCGCTGTTTGGTCGGCGTCAGCCGGTGCGGCTCGAGACGATCATGAGCCGGCGTGTGGTCAGTGTCGGCAGTCAGCAGCAGGCGGTCACGCTGCTGCCGTTGCTCTGTGAGCAAGGGTTGCATTGCCTGCCGGTGCTGGACGGTGAGCAGGTGGTAGGGGTGATCACCCAGACCGACCTGATTGCCGCGCTCAAGCGTCAGTTGCTCAGCAAAGTGGCAACGGTGCGCTCAGATCTGCGGGTCCCAGCGTTGTGACCAGTCATTGTCGCGGGCGACGACTTCGCGTAATACGCTGAACGCCTGTTGCAGCACCTGCGAGTCGCGTTCGCGGGCATACACCAGGTAGGTGGGGTAGGTGAATTCGGGCGCTTGCGGCACGCGCTCGAACACGCCGCTGTCCAGGTAGGCTTGTACCACGCGTGTGCGAAAATAGCCGCTTCCGCCGTGTTCGAGTATGTACTGCAGGGCCATCGGGCCGAGGTTGAAGCTCAGTGCCGGGCGGGCGCATTCGGGCAAGGCTGCATCGTGCAGGCGGCGGAAGACATTGCCCCAATCAATGTAGACGTAGGGTTCGGGCGTGCAGGCCTTGCGAATGCGGATCAGCTTCTCTTCCATCAGTTGCTCGACCTGCAGGCCCGGGCCGTAGCTTGGCTGATAGACCAGCACCGCGTCGAGTACCCCTAGCTCCAGCTCTTGCAGCAAGCTGTTGCGCTCGCCGACTTCACAGCGCACGGCATGGTTTGGCAGTTCCCGCTGCAGGGCACTGACCCAATTGAGCATCAGTGGGTTGCACAGGCTGACTTCGCCGCCGATGTGCAGCACCTGATGGCAGCCATCGGGCAGCGGCAGGTCGCGGCGCGCGGCTTCCCAGGTTTGCACCAGTTGGTTGGCGTACACCACGAAGGCTTCGCCGTCGGCGGTAAGGCTCGCGCCGCTGCGGCTGCGCACGAACAGTTGGCAGGCCAGTTGTTGTTCGAGTTTCTGCACTCGGGCGGTGATGGCGGTCTGTGTGACGTGCAAGCGCTCGGCCGCCGAGGCCAGGCTGCCGCAACGGACGATCTCAAGAAAGGTTCGGGCCAGCTCGATATCCATGAATGCACCTGATCAGCAAGGTGGCCATTCTAGTGGTTTTGTCGGGCATGGGGCGAGGTGTGTGGGTGAGGCAGCGCCGGCAAGGCCGACGCCGGTTTGGCAGGGGCGGTGTCAGCCGCGCAATGCACTCAATCGTAGAGTGCCGGCTGGCGGTCCTGATGTACGTGATTGTTGGCGCTGATGCGCTTGTCGCGAGCCTCGCTGAGGTCCAGGTGGGCGAGGATGATTGCAGGGTCGGCAGCGGCGCCGTGCAGTGGCCCGGCCAAGGGGTAGCCGTTGGCATCGACAATCACCGAGCCGCCGACCCATTCCACACCGCGTTCAGTGCCGCGACGGTCGCAGGCAGCGATATACAGGCGGTTGACCGAGGCGTTGGCCTGCACCCGCACCACTTCAGCAGGACGCTCTCCGGCAGGGCGAGGGCCGTCCGGCCAGTTCACGGGGGCGCACAGCAGTTCGGCGCCGGCCAGTGCCGGCAGGCGCACCCATTCAGGAAACTCCAGGTCGTAGCAGATCATCATGGCAATGCGGCCAAAGCGCGTCTCAACCACCGGCGGCGGGCAGTTGCCGGGGGTAAAGAAACGTTTCTCATCGTTCCACAAGTGCGCTTTGCGGTACACGGCCTGCACGCCGTTGGCATCGATCAATGCCGCGCTGTTGTACAGCTCGTCGCGTTCGGTGCGTTCGCAGAAGCCGCCGACGATGACGACATCCAGCTCCGTGGCCAGCACCGCCCATTGGCGCAGGGTTTCACCGTGGGCGGTTTCAGCCAGGCTCAGGGCTTCGGCCTTGTCGATGAAGACGTAGCCGCTCTGTACCAACTCTGGCAGAACCACCACCTGCGCGCCCTGGCTGGCTGCCGCACGTATGGCGGCCAGTGCCTGTTGCCGATTGTGCTCAAGGTCGCCGACCCTGGGGGCCAACTGGCAGCATGCGACGGTGAGGTGTGTGGGCGTTGATTTCATCGTGTGGCTTCCTCAAGCTGGCGGTCGTTGGCGGCCAGCAGGCGTTGTTCGGCGTTCAGGTCCAGGGTTCGACAGAGGCGTGCATAGATCACACCGGTTACCAGCAGGCCAACGGCGAAGGCAATGTCGGCACCGCCGAGGGCGGCGGCTGCGGGGCCGGTGTAGAAGCTCAGCGACATGAACGGCACCATCGCCAGCAGGCCGATGCCGTAGGCGCTCAGGCCGGCCTTGCCCCAGGCGCCGTAAATGCCATTGGGATTGAAGATCTCGCTGATCACATAGTGACCCTTGCGCACACCGTAGAAGTCGACGAGGTTCACCGCCGTCCATGGCACCAGGAAGTACAGCATCAACAGGATGAAGGTGTTGAAGCTGCCCAGGTAACTCTCGGGAATCGCCAGCGCGACGATGAAGACGATGGCAGCGATGATGGCAATGCCAGAGACGCGGATTTTCAGTGACGGGGTGACTTTGCGGAAGCTGTCGATGGCACTGATGCTGGTAAGCATCGCCCCGTAGCAGTTGACGGCCATGATGCCGACCAGCGCCGGTATCGAGATCAGTACGGTAAAGGTGCCCAGCCCCGGGATGAACTGGTTGCCCACTTCACGCACGCTGCCGATGGCATCCGGCGATGGCAGGGCCGAGGCCAGGAAGGCGCCGAGCGACATCAGCCACAGGGCCGATCCGGCCGCGCCGAGGTAGGTCCAGAACACCACCTTGCGGGCAGGCGTATCATGAGGCAGGTAGCGCGAGTAGTCAGAGACGTACACCGAGTAGCTGATCTGGTAGCCCGCTGCTGCAGAGAGTTGTACCAGGAAGGCACCCCAGGAGAAGTGTGCGTTGTCCAGGGCCGCATCGGCCTGCAGGGTCATCACGGCGCTGACGGTCAAGGCGCCGAACACCACGATCATCACGTAGGTCAGCCAGCGTTGAACCGTGTGCAGCAGGTCGTGACCCACCACCGCCAGCACCACGGCAACGGCGATGACGCCCAGGTACCAGGGGGCACGCTGGCCGGGCAGTACGGTGTTGATGGCGTCAGTGGCGAGGATAACGTTGAACACATTGAAACCGATGTACACGAACACCACGGCAGCGAAGGGCACGATGGCGCCTTTGAGGCCGAACTGGGCGCGTGACTGGATCATCTGTGGCAGGCCCATGCGGGGGCCCTGGTTGGCGTGAAAGGCCATGAAGAAGGTGCCGAAGCAGACGCCGATAATGATCGCAAGTATCGAGTACAAGGCGCCGAGGCCGAGTGCGGGGCCGGTGAACCCGGTGACCATGGTGGTGAGGACGAAGTTGCCGGTAAACCAGAATGGTGCCTGATGCCAGACCTTGCCATGGCGTTCGGTGCGCGGCACGTAGTCGATGGAGCGAACCTCGATTTTCGGTCGAGCGGTGACCTTGTTGGCGTTGCTCACTGGGAACCTCATGTCTTGTTGTTGTGTACGCGTGTAATGGGCCCGCACTGGCGGACATAAGTGGGGTGGATGTTCCGACAGTGAGTAAGGTCGAGGGAATCGGCGTAGGGAAATAATTACTTCAGAAATTTCTGAAGTAATACCGGCGGTTACTTGAGACCGGTCATCAGGGCCTGACTTCACGCGCCAGCAAGGCGCGTTTGCGCTCTACGCCCCAGCGGTAGCCCGACAGGTTGCCGTCGCTGCGCACCACGCGATGGCAGGGGATGGCCACGGCCAGTGTGTTCGCGGCGCAGGCCTGAGCCACGGCGCGCACCGCCTTCGGTGAGCCAATGCGCTCGGCGATCTGCGCGTAGCTGGCGGTGCTGCCCGCCGGGATTTCGCGCAAGGCCTGCCATACCCGTTCCTGGAAGGCCGTGCCCCGCACATCCAGAGGCAGGTTCAGACCCAGGGCCGGGGCTTCGACGAAGCCAACCACGGTAGCGATCAGTTGCTCGAAGTTGGTGTCTGCGCCGATGAAATTGGCATTGGGGAACATGTCTTGCACGTCGTGCAGCAGCTGTTGCGGGTCGTCTCCCAGGAGAATCGCGCAAATACCCCGCGCGCTCTGCGCGACCAGAATCGAGCCCAGTGAGCACTCACCCACGGCAACGCGGATATCCAGGTGCTGGCCTCCGGCGCGATAATCACTCGGGCGCATGCCAAGCAGGTGGTCCGAAGCCGCATAGAAACGGCTGTTGGAGTTGAAGCCCGCCTCATACAAGGCATCGGTGACCCGGCCGCCAAGTGCCAGTTGCTCGCGTACCCGGCGTGCGCGGTGGGCATTGGCGTAGCCCTTTGGGGTCAGGCCGGTCACGGACTTGAACACCCGATGAAAGTGAAACGGGCTCAAACCGGCATAGGCTGCCAGGTCAGCGAGGGTGGGGAGTTCAGTGCTGCTCTCGATCAGCCGGCAGGCATCGGCCACTCGCGCTGCATGCTGGGCCAGCACTATGGACGGCAAAGCCCCGGCACGTTTCGAGGGACGATAGCCGGCCGCCTCTGCTGCCTCTGGCGTGTTGAAAAACTCGACGTTTTCCGCTCGCGGCAATCGGGCAGTGCTGCCCGGGTGGCAGTACACGCCGGTGGTGCGTACGGCATAGACAAACTGCCCATGGGCGGTCGTGTCACGTGCCAGTACGGCTTGCCAGCGCGGGTCTTGTTCAACTGCAGTGGCCGGCACTGTGGTGCTGTCCTTGTCTGTGTTCATAATGCTGTTCCCGCTGTCAGTGACCTACAGGCTGCACGTTAAGCCGCTACCCGCAGTAAGGCACTCCGACTCTTGCGGTTGAATTCCATAGGCAGCATGAGCCACTCATCAAGACACGATGAATCGCTGCTTCGTCAACCTGCCTTACGGAAGGTGAAGTTGATGCGTTGCGCGCCCATCACTGAATGCAGCGCCTCCTTGATCGGCGCTACACCATGGTAACGCAACCGGTCTTCACCGCCCCAGACCACCACATCGCCATGAAACAGTGGCACGCGTTGGGGCTTGTCAGCCCGGTGATGGCCGCCAAAGAGGAAGGTGGCCGGGATACCAAGAGACACCGAGATGATCGGCCAGGTGTAGTCGCGTTCATCTTTGTCCTGGTGCAGGGACATCCGCGAACCGGGTTGATATTGGTTGACCAGGCAGGCATCGGGCACAAAGTCGGGGAAACCTGCTGCCTTTGCCGCCGCTGTCGCAAGCGCCAGAAACGCGCTTGGAAGTTCCGGCCAGGGCTGCCCGCTGGCGGGGTCGATCGGGCTGTAGCGGTAGCCGCTGCGGTCGCTTGTCCAGCCCAGATGCCCGCAGTTGGTCAGGGCCACGGACATGCTGAAACCGCCTGGGGTGACCATGTTCCGAAACGGCGCGACTTCGCAGATGTGGGCCAGGGCCGGCAGCACTGCCTCGACGAAGGGCAGGGCAAAGCCGCGCAACACGCAGGCCTGGTGTGCCAGGGGTTCCATGGCCTGCGTCGGTGTGTGCAGACCTTCAAACAGATCGAGTGTGCTCATGGTGCTTGCTTCGCGGTTGTGAGGATGCGGCCATTTGGCCCGTCACATCAGCACCAATGTACTCCATTACGTGGGCACCGGGCTCAACTGCGCGCCAGCCCGTGCCCAGTGGTCGGTCAGGCCGCGCGTTCACCGCACAGGTCCAGGGCGAACCAGTGTTCGGCCTCGCCCACACTCAGCCCGGCGCCGAGCAGGGCGAACAGCTTGCCCAAGGCCGCTTCCCGGGTCATGCCGCCACCGGAGACCAGGCCGACATCGCGCAGGCGGCTGCCGGCGGCGTAGGTGTCGAACAGTACGCTGCCTTGTGGGCACTGGCTGATGGCCGCCAGCACTACGCCGCGCTGACGCGCTTCACTCAGCACCTGCAGCAGTGCGGCATCGTCGGATGGCCCGGTACCGCTGCCGTAGCATTCCAGCAGCAGGCCCTGGATGCCGCTGTTCAGCACGCTGCGAAGCTGTTCAGCCTGAAAGCCGGGGAACAGTGGCAGCACCGCCAGCTTGACCGGTGTGCGTGGCTGGCGATAGCACAGGCGTGCTGGCAGTGTTTCAGCGCGAGCGCCTTCACGATGACGAGGCAGTTCGGCGAACGCATCGAAGGCTTCGCTGCGCAGCTTGCTGGCACGGGCACCGTGCAGCAGGGCACCGTGAAAGTACAGGTGTACGCCGTCCTCGATACCCGAGGCCATGATGCCGAGGGCGCCCTTGAGGTTCTGCCAGGCATCGCTGTTCGGTGCGCCCGCCGGCAGCATCGAGCCGGTCAGCACCACCGGAACATTCAGGCCGAGCAACAGGAATGACAGCGCCGCTGCGCTGTAGGCCAGGGTGTCGGTACCGTGCAGCAGCAGGACGCCGTCGTGGCCATCTTCGACCACGGCGTTGACGATGGTGTCACGCATGGCCAGCCAGTTCGCTTGCTGCATGTTGGCGCTGTCCAGCAACGGTTCCAGTTCAAGCAGGCGCCAGGCAGGTGCCGGTGTATCGGGGTGCTCCAGCAGGTAATCGTGCAAGCGTGCCTCGAAGCCGCTGGCCGGGGCCAGGCCTTGTGGCGTTTGCAGCATGCCGATGGTGCCGCCGGTATAGAGGACAAGAAGGTTCTTTACTGCGCGCATGGGAAGCGTCCAGGCAGATGGAAAGTGCGGTGTGAAAGATCGCGGGAGCAGTGGCAGGGAAGGCCGCCCCGGCATAGGGCGGCCTTCAGGTGGTCACTCAGCGTTGCGCCGGTGCCAGTTGGGGTTCAGCGAGCGCCGGGCTTTCGGCGTGTTGGCCCACGGGCCAGGCTTGCGGGTCCAGGTCGAGGTCGGCGAAGCGTGCGGCGTCGAACACCGGTTGCGCGATGCCGGCACGGCGCTGCTCGTCATAGTCGCGCATGACCCGCAGGCCGACCTTGAACAGCATGGCCAGGGCGGCCAGGTTGACGAAGGCCAGGCAGGTCATGGTGATGTCGGCAAAGGCGAAGACGGTGGAGAGGTCTTGCACCGACCCCCACAGGATCAGCAGTACCACCAGGCCACGGTAGGCGATCAGCACCAGCCGGTTGCGGCTGAGGAACTGCAGGCTGGTTTCGCCCAGGTAGTAGTTGTAGAGGATGCAGGTGAAGACGAACAGCGATAGCGCAACGCTGACGAACAGACGCCCCCAGTCACCGACTACCGCAGCCAGCGAGTTCTGGGTCAGGGCAATACCGTCACCTTCAAAACCAGGCGTGTAGAAACCCGACAGCAGGATCAGCAGAGCGGTGCAGGTGCAGATCACAAAGGTGTCGAGGAACACGCTGAAGGCTTGTACCACGCCTTGTGCGGCTGGGTGGCGCACCGCGGCAACAGCGGCGACGTTAGGCGCACTGCCCAGGCCCGCTTCGTTGGCGAAAACCCCGCGCTTCACGCCCATGACGATGGCGCTGCCCAGCAGACCGCCGAATGCCGGGTCGAGGCCAAAGGCGCTCTTGATGATGGTTTCCAGCATGGCCGGCACGTGCTCGATCTGGGTGATGATCACGTACAGGGTGACACCGATGTAGGCCAGGGTCTTGACCGGTACCAGCAGGTCGGACACCGAGGCGATACGTTTGATGCCGCCGATGAACACCACGCAAAGCAAGGCTGCCAAGGCAAAGCCGGTCTGCTGTGGTTCAAAGCCAAACGCGTTTTGCAGCGAGTGGGTAACGGTATAGGACTGCAGGCCGTTGAAGGTGAAGCCATAGGTCACCAGCAGCAACACGGCAAACACCACTGCCATCCAGCGCAGTTTCAGGCCATGCTGGATGTAGTACGCCGGGCCGCCACGGTACAGGCCGTCTCCGTCGCTGCGTTTGTAGACCTGGGCCAGGGTGCATTCAAAAAAGCTGCTGGACATACCGACCAGTGCAGTAACCCACATCCAGAACACCGCGCCTGGGCCGCCGAGGGTAACGGCAATGCCGACACCGGCGATGTTCCCGGCACCGACACGGCCGGCAAGGCTCAGCATCAGGGCCTGGAACGAACTCAGTTGGCCTGCCTGGCCGCGCAGCGATTCCTTGAACACACTGAACATGTGGCCGAAATGACGGAACTGGACGAAACGAGAGCGCAAGGTGAAGTAGCTACCCAGTCCGACGATCAGCACGATGAGGAGTTTCCCCGAAAGGAAATCGTTGAGCGCTTCGAGCATGAAGAGACCTCGATTCTTATTGTTTAAGTGAAAGACAAACGACCGCAACAGTGCGGTGCAGGCATGGCGCGCATGGTTGGCCAAGAAAAGCCTGGTTACAATTTCGCGGGTTGATCTGAAATGATGCGACTTGATGCTAAACTGGCGCCGCTAGCATCAATCGGAAGTGCATCAATGAGTGAAAACCTGGGCGTAAACCTCAAACTGGCTTGCAGCCACTACCGCTCTATCTCGGAGGTTTGCCGCCAGCTGTCGATCAACCGTGGACAGTTCAACAAGTACCTCAGCGGCCAGAGCCAACCGACGCCTTACAACCTCAAGCGCATCGGCGACTTTTTCGGTGTCGAGGATTACGAGCTGGGTTTGCCGCCAGAGCAGTTCGCCCGTCTCATCGGCGCGCGCGTTACCGTACTGCCTGGCGCCGGTCAGGAGGACCCGCTGGTCGAGTTGCTGCGTCCTTTGCGCGATCACGGCGGTAACTTGTCGCGTTACTGCGGTTACTACTTCGAGTACTCCAACTGCATGTCGGTGCCGGGCTCGATCCTGCTGTCACTGGTGCACTTGCGTGAAGAGCGGGGTACCTTCCTGTTCGAACGCCAGGAGCGTCAGGAACGCACCAGCAGCATCGACGTACAGGCCGAAGACTGGGTGCGTTGCCGCTACCTGGGGGCAGCGTTCCAACTGCAGGATCGCCTGTTTCTGGTCGACTACGAGTCGTTGACGGTCAACGAGATGAGCCAGACCATCCTCATCCCCAGCTTCAAGAGCCGCATCACCCGCCTCAATGGGCTGAAGACCGGAGTCTCCAGTGGTGACCGGCGCACCCCGACCTGCACCCGAGTGGTGTGGGAGTACCTGGGGCCGGAAATCAACCGGATCAATGCTTACCGTCAGGTCCGCTTGTACCGGCCGGATGATCCGCGCATCGATGATGATGTGCGTGCGCGCCTGGAGGTTGGGCCCATCCGTAACGGTTTGTTCGAGATTGCCTGAGCGTCGTCAGTAGCCGGTCATCTCCAGGTAACCACGCCCGGTATTGCTGCCCAGCAGTTGCACCGGGCCTTCCCAGTAGGCAACGGTAGTACCCATCCAGGCATGGGGTTGCAGGGCCGCGACCTGTACGTCCAGGTTGTGCGTGGCGACTTGCAAGCGCCAGCGAGTGGGGAGCTGCTTGCCGTTGTCCTGGCGCGTCCAGGCTTGCGGGTCGAGCCGGATTTGCTCGCTTCGCAACGGCTCGGCGTGGCCGTCGGGGCTGATCCAGGTACCTGCTCGATAGGGCTGGCCGTCGCGTTGGCGCACCTGGAACAGCATCAGCTTGGCGCCGTTCTCCAGGTGCAGGGAGAACCAGTCCCACCCCTGTTGTGTGTTGCTCAGCGGCTGGCTGCTCCATTCCCGGTCGAGCCAGGCGCGTCCCGTGACCGGGTAGCGTTGGCCATGGCGTTCAACCTCGCCACTGACCTGATAAAACGGTTGGCTGTAGTAGTACGACGCTTGGCCCTGGCCAGACTTCTCGCTGTAGCCGCGGTCGCCATGCAGCACCAGCGGCCCTTGGCTGATCAGTTGCAGGCGATAGCTGAAGCCGTTGCCGGTAGCGCGCATCTGCAACTGGTCAAGCCCTTGGCCTGCCGTGCTGGCCAGTGACCAGTCGTCGATCCAGGCACGGAAGGGGTACGCGTCGACACCCGCCTGGCCGATGCCGCCACGGGCAAGGGTCTGGCTGAACTGATGGCTGGACGCGCTGCTCAGCGCGGCGTGCCCCAGCCACACGGTCGGGCTGGACCAGCCGGCTACCTCGGCACCTGGGCGCAAGGCGGAGCGGAACAGGGTCCATTGCACGCCCCAGTCATGTCCTTGCTCGTCGGTGAGATTGGCCGTGACGTACCACCACTCGATGCGGTAGCCCGCATGGGCGCCGTGGTCAGCAGGAAAACTCAGCGCTTGTCCACGCACTACCGGTGTGTAGGTCGCAGTTGCCTGGCCAAGCCCGGCAAAGCCCTCAGTCGCTGGCGGGGCCTTGTCGCACCCGCTCAGCAGCAGGGCACAGGCGATGATCCGGACCTTACGCTTCATCGGCGAATTGCCTCAACAGGTCAGCCGGTTGGCTGCGCAGCAGTTGCCACAACGGCCCGATGGCCGCCAACAGGCTGGTCAGCAGGCCCAGTACAACCAACTGCAGCAGTTGTGATGGAAACACCTGCAACGGCAGCCGCCAGCCAAAGGCCTGCACATTGACCACAGCAACCAGGCACCAGGCCAGTAACAGCCCCAAGGGGATTGCCAGCAACACCGTCAGGCCGGCCAGCATCAAGGTTTGCCCCAGGCTCAACCAGGCCAGCGTGCGCCGCTCGACACCCAGCGCCCACAGCGGGGCCAACTGCCCGAGGCGGCTCTGGCCAAGGGTCAGCAAACTGATGAACAGCGCCACTCCGGCGACCGCCAGGGTCAGGCTGTTCAGCGCAGCGGTGGCGACGAAGGTGCGCTCGAAGACCTCGCGGGACCAGCGTTTGAGGGACGCCTGATCGGTCAGCTGGTTGCTGTCCAGGGCAAACTGTTGTTGCAGCTGCGCCATCAGTGGCGCTACCTGCTGTGCGGCCAGGCGCACGCTCAGGGCGTAGAAATCCGCCTCGGGCCAGTAGCGTTGTAACCAATCGGCACTGACCAGCAGGTGCCCCTTCGGGTTGCCATAGTCGGCATACACCCCGACAACCCTGAGGCTGGGCGCTGCAGCCGGGGCAGGCAGTGACAGGCGATCACCCAGGCTCAGGTGAAGGTGGCGGGCCAGTTGTTCGCTGAGCATCACGCCCTGGCCGGTGGCCAGTTGTCGCCAGGCGTCATCCTGTTGCTCAAGTAGCGTCCAGTGCTGCGGGTAGTAAGGGTGATCGGTGATGCCAAAGAGCTGGGCGGGCCAACCCTGCAGGCGCAGTTCTACGCGCCATCGCGGCAGCACGGCTTCGACCTGCGGCTGGGCAGTCAGCCAGTCATTGATCGCCTGCGCTTGTGCAGTATCGCGTGGGCTCAGGTAAAGCTCGGCGGCAAGACGCTGGTCGAGCCAGCTCATGAAGGTCTTGCGAAAGCCTTCGGTCATGCTGCCCACGCCCACACTGGCGCTCAAGGCCAACAGCAGTGCCATCAGGGCAAGGGCCAGCGCCGGTAGCTGTTGGCGGCTGTCGGCGATGAACCAGTGCGCCAGCGGCCGCTGACAGTAGCGTGCGAGCAGCAGCAACGCTGCGTCGAGCAAGGCCGGCAGCAGCAGAGCGGCGGCCAGCAGCAAGGCAGTGATCATCACAAAGGCGATACGCAGGCTGTCACCGAACCGCCAGCAGGCCAAGGCCAGCAGCGCCAGGCCAAACGCCAACAGGACCTGGCGGCGTAACCAGAGGCTTTGTGCCGCCTGCCAGGCGTGTGGTTGTGCCAGGGCCAGCAGTGGCAGGCGAGCTGCGCGCAACAGGCTGTTTGCTCCGGCCAAGAGCGCACCGAGCAGGCTGATGGTCAGGCCCGTCAGCCACCATGTGGGTGACAGGCTCAGTTGCCCGGCCACCTGCACACCGTAGAGGCCGCGCAGGCTGGCAGCGACGTCATCCAGCAGCAAGGCCGCCAGCAGGTAACCGCTGAGCACGCCAGCCAGACCGCCCAACAGGGCAAACAGGCCAAGCTCAAGTGCCAGTGCGCTGACCAGCGCGGCGAGGCTTACGCCGCAGGCGCGCAAGGTGCGTAACAGGCTGCGGCGTTGCTCCAGGGCCAGGCCAATGGCGGCATGCACGATAAACAGGCCGACCAGGAACGCCAGCAGGCCAAGGGCGCTTAGGTTCAGGTGGAAACTCTCGGTCAGGCGCTGCAAGTCCTGTGCGTCGCTTGAAGTGTGCAGTTGCAACGTGCCAGCCAGGTTGGCCGGCAGGCGCGGTGCGCTGTCGGCGAAGGCCGCTGGCATCAGCAGCCGTGAAACCTGCCCTGGCGCTTTCAGCAGTGTTTGCGCGTAGCCAATATCGACAACGATCACCCCAGGGGCCAATTGCGCCTGCACGTGCAGGGGCGGCAGGTATTGGCCATCTTCGGTCTGCACCTGGGCGCCCGGTTTCAGGCCAAGGCGTTGCAAGGTGTCTGGGCCGACCCAGGCTTGCCCGGGCGGGCCAATGAAGCCGCCAAGGTCGAGTCCTTCGTTGGCTTGCCCGGCGATGGCTGATCCCTGGGGCAGGGTGAGCGGTTCGATGCCGATGAGCCGCACGTTAAGCGAGGCATCACCCACAAGGTTCAGGCGGCCTTCGAGCAGCGGCGAAACGGGCCAGCCCTCACGGCGCAGCGCAACATAGACCGCTTGGCCGATGTGCGGGCCTTGGCGTGGTGCCCAATATGCCTGCGCCACGCCGCCGAGTACGGCGCTGGCCCGGGCGTAGTCGGCCCGTGCCTGGGTATTGAGTGCCTGTACGCCGGCCCACAGTGCGGTAGCCAGCCAGAGCCCGGTGAAAATGCTGAAGCACTGCAGCGGGTGGCGCCGCCAGTGGCTGAGCAGGGCCTGGAGGCTGATCCTCAGGCTGCTCATTACACCGCCTGGGGCTGGACACGGCCCAGGTGCAGATAGCATTGCCGGGAGAGTCGGGCAGCCAGGCGTGGGCTGTGGGTGACCATCAACAGGCTGCTGCCGGCCTCACCGACCAGCCGCAGGAGCAGCTCGAGTACTGTGTCGCTGCTGGCTTCGTCGAGGCTGCCCGTCGGTTCGTCGGCCAGCATCAGCGAGGGCTTTGCTGCCAGCGCGCGGCCAATGGCCAGGCGTTGCTGTTGGCCACCGGAAAGTTGTTCGGGGTAACGCTCAAGCAAGGGGCGCAGCCCCAGTTGTTCGGCCAGGTAGGTGGCCCAGGCGGGGTCGTGACGCTCTGCCAGGCGCGCTTGAAAGGTCAGGTTCGCGGCCACATCAAGGCTGCTGATCAAGTTGTACTGTTGGAATACCAGGCCAATGCCGAGCCGTCGCCAGCGTGCCAGCTCCGCTTCCCGACGCCCTTGAAGCGGTGTGCCATCGATCAGAATGTGCCCGCTGTCTGCCCGTTCCAGGCCTGCGATCAGGTGCAGCAGGGTGCTCTTGCCGCTGCCGGACTCGCCCATCAACGCCATGCTCGACCCGTTGGGCAGGTGCAGGTCTACGCCCCGCAGAACCGGCAGTGTGCCTTGGGCGGTGGTGAAGGACTTGTACAGGTTTTCGACCTTTAGCATGGGTAGCACACTTGCACGGGGAGCACCTGAGTAGGGTAGGCCATCCGCTGGATGCTATCGAGGCGTCCACCTCAAACCCGGATCCGCCTAGCCGCTGGGCAGTTCCACCTCCGGGCTAAGGGTACCCAGCCAGGCCACCAGGCCAAGAACGATCACCGCTACCGATAGCTCCAGGACCATGCTGCGCCGCAAGGCGTTGATAGCGCTTTGGTAATGGCCGGTTTGTAGCGAGGTTTCCAGCAGTGGGCTCAACTGGAAGCGATTGAGTGCGGCAAACACCAGCATGCCAGCAAACAGTATGAGTTTGAGCGACAGCAACCCACCGTATGTGCTGTTTGTCAGCGGTTCCAACGTCATCCCGACGATCAGCAGGTAGTTGACGACGCCGGTAAGCACCAGCACAACCACGATCAATGTCCCTGTGACTTCAAAACCCCTGAGCGCCTGGGCCAGTGCCCGCAGTTGCTGGTTTGCTGTGGGGTGATTGGCCTTTAGCAACCAGGCAAAGGCGAACAATGCTCCCAGCCAGCCACCTGCGGCCAGCAGGTGCGCAATATCGCTGGTGAAATGCAGGTAGCGCCTGTAGCCATCGTCCATGGCACCGTGTCCGCTCCAGGCCAGGGTTGCCAGGGCCACTGCGCCACACAGCATCACCAGCCACTGACCCACGGGTGAGTCGCGCCCTACGCCGAGGGCTACGAGGGTCGCGAGGGTTAGCGCGCCGATGCGCAGCCACCACATGTGCCCGACATCGGTTTCCATCAGTACCATCTGCAGCATGTGCGGGTGCAGTTCAGTGAAATCTGAGGCGCCACTCATCGTTTTCGTCAGTTGCAGTATGCCGAGGGCCGACAACAGCACACCCAACACGGCGCCAGTGGCAAGCAGTGCGCTGAAGCGCGCTGCCGAGCTTTCGGCCACAACCTGCGTCGCAGGGCTGTACAGGCGAAAGGCTGCCAGCCCAAAGAGCAGCATCAGGTCGATGCAGAGCACCAGACGCAAGGCGATGTTGAGCAGGTCATCCATGCTCTCAGTTCACCGTGAAGGTAACAGCGCCGGTAATAGGGTGGGTGTCGGAAGATACGGCTCGCCATTCGACCTTGTAGGTGCCCGCACTGAGTGGCGCTGCCGGCGTGATGAGCATGGCTTTCGGGTCACTGCTGCCACTGACCGCGGCTTTGACGGCCATCGGGGCGTGCGCCATACCCTGCATGCCGGTCATCATCAGTTTCGCGCCTGAGAATTGCGTCACCAGGTTCTCGGAAAAGTGCAGTTCGATTTTCGCCGGTGAGGCGACAGTGGCGCCCTCTGCCGGGCTGGAGGAGAGCAGCTTGGGATGCGCTTGAGCGCTGAGGCTGAGGAACAGACCGGCGCTGAGTGCGGCAGCGACGCTGAGTGTTTTCAGAGGGGACATGCAAGGCTCCTGACGGCCTGGGCCGTGGTTGGGTTAGTGTGTGGTGGGCTTCAAGGGGGGGCCGCTGTTCAGAACCACATGCGCACGCCCATCACCAAGCGTGCCTCGCTGCGGTCTTCACCGTCGTCAAGGGCGTAATCGGCGGTCTTGCCATACGTACGATTCCAGGTAACGCCAATGTAAGGTGCAAACTCTCGACGGATTTCATAGCGCAGCCTCAGGCCTACCTCGGTATTGGCCAATCCGGAGCCTGTAGCCCGTTGCGGGTCGTTTTTGCCGTAAAGGTTCAGTTCAGCCGTTGGCTGCAGGATCAGGCGGTTGGTGAGCAATACGTCGTACTCACCTTCAAGTCGAGCGGCCGTTTGACCGTTCTCGCCCACGTAGGCGGTTGCCCTCGTTTCGAGGTCATACAGGGGCATGCCTTGCACCCCCAGTGCTGCCCAGGTCTGGGGATCTCCTGGTTTGAAGTCCTGACGTATCCCGCTGACGACGTCCCACCAAGGGCCGATGGCATGCGCCCAAAGCGCCTGCAGTTCTGCCTTTTCGGTGACACCGTTGCTGCGCTCACCTTCGGAGCGTACCCACAAACGGTTCAGGTCGGTGCCAATCCAGCCGTTCACATCCCAGTTGAGTACGGCGCCATTGTCCGCGTCCTGCCATTCGAGCTTATCGATCAGCACCTTTGAGTTGATCGCGTCATCATGCATTTGATGGCCGCCCGCGCTCTCGAAGACGGCTGCGCGATCAGCGTCGGTGAGCACCGGAATCGGTGTGCGACTTTCCTGCGTTGGACTTGGGGCCATGCCCTGCATAGGGCTGTAATCCATACCCTGCATCTGGGAAGGATCCATGCTTTGCATCGACTGTTCCTGCGCCACCGCCACAGGGAGGTGCAATAGCCCCAGGCTGAAAGCCACGAGGCTTGCGCGCAACGGTTTCGCGGTTTTTTCGATGTTCATGCCGTTCTCCTACTCATCTACCCGTACTTCGCGGAACATGCCCATTTCCATGTGGTACATGAGATGGCAGTGATAGGCCCATCGACCCAGTGCATCGGCGGTGACGCGGTAACTGCGCTTGGTGCCGGGTGGCATGTCTATCGTATGTTTGCGAACCATGAAATTGCCGTTTTCATCTTCCAGATCGCTCCACATGCCGTGCAGGTGTATCGGGTGCGTCATCATGGTGTCGTTGACCAGGACAATACGGATTCGCTCCCCGTACTTGAGCCGAATCGGCCCGGCATCGGCGAACTTGATGCCGTCGAACGACCACGAGAACTTCTCCATGTGGCCGGTCAGGTGCAAGGTGATCGTGCGGCTCGGTTCGCGGCCATCGGGGTCCTGGAAGGTGCTCTTCAGGTCAGCGTAGGTCAGTACGCGTCGGCCATTGTTTCTCAGGCCCATGCCGGGATCACTGAGCTTGGGGGCCGGGGCCATGGTTTGCATGTCTACCAGTGGATTATCGGTTTCAGAAGCTGGGTGGTGCTCCATGCCACTCATCGCGCTCATGTCATGCATGCTGTGCTCAGGCGTTGTGCCTGGCTGGCCATGGTCCATGCTCTGCATGCCATCCATGGTTTGCAGGCCGTCCATGCTCTGCATTCCATCCATGCTCTGCATAGCCCCTTGGTCCATGTTGGTCATATCGCCATGGTCCATGCTCCCATGGTCCATACCGCCCATGCCCATGTCGCTCATGCTGATCTGCGGCCGTGGGTCGAGCGTTGGCACAGGAGCGCTCAGCCCTTCGCGTACGGCGAGTGTGCCCCTGGCAAAGCCGGTGCGGTCCATTGATTGGGCAAAGAGGGTATAGGCCTCCAGGGTCGGTTCGACGAGCACGTCATAGGTTTCGGCCACGGCAATACGTAACTCATCGACACTTACCGGCGTGACGTATTGGCCGTCTGCTGCGACGACGGTCATTTTCAGGCCGGGAATGCGCAGGTCGAAGTAGCTCATGGCCGAGCCGTTGATAATCCGCAGCCGTAGCCGCTCACCCGGTTTGAACAGGCCGGTCCAGTTAGCGTCGGGAGCGTGCCCATTGAGCAGGTAGGTATAGGTGGCTGCACTGATGTCGGCAAGATCGGTGGGGTTCATCTTCATCTGTGCCCACATCTTTCGATCGGCTACAGTGGCGGCCCAGCCGTTCTTGCCGACATCATCAATGAAGTCACCGACGGTACGCTTGTGGTAGTTGTAGTAGTCAGACTGCTTCTTCAGCTTTTTCATGACATGCGTCGGGTTTTCGTCGGTCCAGTCCGACAACATCACCACATAGTCGCGGTCGTAGCTGAATGGCTCGGGTTCCTTCGCGTCTATGACCAGAGGCCCATAGACACCAACCTGTTCCTGAAAGCCGGAATGGCTGTGGTACCAGTAGGTGCCGTTCTGTTTGACCTTGAATTGGTACACATACACACCACCCGGCTCGATACCGTGGAAGCTCAGGCCGGGTACGCCGTCCATGTTCACCGGCAGGATGATTCCGTGCCAATGAATCGAGGTATTTTCTTTCAGACGGTTCCTGACTCGCAGGGTGACCGTATCACCTTCACGCCAGCGCAGTAGCGGCCCTGGCAGGCTGCCATTGATTGTCATGGCGGTACGTGGCGTACCGGTGAAGTTAACGCCCATTTCACCAATGGACAGATCGAAGTCGTTGCCGGTCAGTACATTCGGCTGGCCAGGGCTGGCAATCGCCCATACTGGCGTGCGCCACAGGCCGCAGCCTGCCAGCAATCCGCCTGCGGCCAGGGCTTTGACAAAGGTGCGTCTGGAGGTCGTGGAAGACATGCCTGTGGTGTCCCGTCAGTCAGAATCTCTCGATTGGAGAGAACGTGTTATCTCAGGGCGGGAGGCATTTTTGCGGATGCCAGGCGCCATGGACATTACGATGCCACAGCGCAATCGGGCAGGTGATTACATTTCAGTCAGGTTGGCTGATTCAGGGCTGGGTACCCTTCGCCCCCTGATCGCTCTCGAGGATATCCGAGAAGCGGCCAATGGCCTCGACCACCTGTTTGGCACCCACGTGAATTGCCTGCATGGCAGCGCCTGCTTCCTCTGCGAGTGCCAGGCCTTGTTCAGCCTTGAGGGTGCTGTCGTGCATGCTTTTGACTGCTTGCTGGGCAAGCGCCTGACTGCGCGCCACCACCTCGCCGATTTCAAGGGTGGAGGTACTGGTGCGTGTCGCCAGGTTGCGTACTTCGTCGGCCACCACTGCAAAACCGCGGCCCTGTTCACCGGCGCGTGCCGCTTCGATGGCAGCATTGAGCGCCAACAGGTTGGTTTGCTCGGCAATGGCGCGAATGGCGCCAACAATGCTGCCAATTTCCTCGGACAGCTGACTCAGCGCATTGATGTTGCCGGCGGCCTCCCGAAGTTCCTCGGCAATGTCCTGTACCCGGCTGACCGCCTGGGCAACCACGGCCGTGCCCTGACTGGCATGCTCATTGGTTTCACGCGAGGTTTCGAAGGCCAGCATCGCCGCCTGCGACTCGGACCGGCGCTGCTCGATTCTCTCGCTGATGTCGCTCGCCAGTTTCATGACTCCGTACAGCTTGCCGTCGACGTCATAGAGCGGGTTATAGGTAGCCTGTAGCCAGACGTGTCGGCCTTGCCTGGCTACGCGCTGGAACAGCCCCGAACGCGGTTCACCTCGGCACAGGCCTAGCCAGAAATCTTTATAGGCGGCGCCGTGCACTTCACTGGGCAGGCAGAAGGTGCCGTGGTGTTTGCCACGAATCTCTTCCAGGCGGTATCCCATGGTTTTCAGGAAGTTATCGTTGGCGTTCACCACCTTGCCCTGCAGGTCGAACTCGATCACTGCCATCGAGCGATTCACCGCATCCATTACGCTGGCGTGCATCTGGTTGCGCAGCGTACCTTCGGTGATGTCGGAGGCCACTTTGATGACTTTTTCAACCTGGCCATTGGCGCCTCGAACCGGCAGATAAGTGGCCTCCAGCCACACCGCTCGCCCCGTGCTCGACAGGCGCTGGAACTCACCACTGACAGGCTCGCCTTGTTGCAGGCGGCGCCAGAGTGCCGCGTATTGCGGGCTGTTGGCATACTCGTTGGTGCAGAACAGGCGGTGATGGCGGCCCATGAGGGCGCTCAGGGAGTACCCCATCAGGGTGAGGAACAACGGGTTCGCATCGAGAATTTCACCGCTAGTGCTGAATTCGATGATTGCCATCGACCCGCGCAGGGCCTCGTGTTCGGCGTTCCGCTCGGCCAGGCGCTGCTGGCAGGCATCCAGGGCGTTTTTCAGAAGGGTGGATTTACGTGTGAACATGCCGGGAGTTCCAGAGAGAAGCGTAGCGTGAGAGTCGCAGAAGGCAATTTGATACTGTCGTACCATTGTGCACCAAATACTTGTACATAAGTAATTTTATGTACAAGTATTTTGGGGTGAGGTGCCTGGCTGCACCAGGCAGTCATGTGGTGAGTCACACCCGTGCCATGTGCTGGCCACGCGCAGCAGCAAGCATCTGCGTGGGCCACTGGTATTGAATCCGAAAGGTTTTGACTCGTAAATTGAGCTTTAGGCGTAGGGTTTAAAGGGGTATTGCACGCGCAGGTGTTCTGCTTTTCTAGCCAGTCACAGGGCTCTGCCGAGAGGGAGGCGTGTATGCGCAACGAATCGCGTGAGCCGGGTGAACCCGTCAAGCGCCTGTTTTTCGCCTTGCCTTGTGCGCACGCACAACGTCGAGCCATTGCTCAATGGCGCGGTGCTCTCCACGTGGACAGCGGGCGCCCGGTGCCGGTCGACAATTTCCACGTCACGTTGTTATTTCTTGGTGCCGTTGCGGTAACGCAGGTTCCTGCCCTCTGTGCGGCGGCTGCGACTGTTGCGCGAGCAGGCCAGCACTTGACAGTGCCACTTGATCGCCTGGAAGTGTGGCGTCAGTCCCGTGTGCTCTTGCTGACTTCCGTGCAGACGCCGCTGCTGCTGCGTCAACTGGTCTATGCCCTGCGGGAAGCCATGTTGCCGTTGGGCTTCACTGAGTTGCCCAAGGATTTCCGGCCGCACCTGACACTGATGCGCGACTACCGTACTGCCGTCCCGGAAAGCAGTGCGCCGCCGGACTTTCATTTGAATGCCGGCCATTTCACGTTGTTCGAGTCCCATAGAGGCCAATATCGACCTGTGGGCGAGTGGCGTTTAGGTGGCTAGCTCAGGGTACTGCCACGGCCTTGGTGTTGCCTCGCAGCCACTCGCCGGGTGATCTGCCGAACTGCTGACCGAAAGCCGCAATGAATGCTGACAACGACTCGTAACCGCACGCCAGCGCCACATCGGTCACGCGGTCGCCACGCTCCAGTGCCGGTAGCGCACTCAGCATACGCAGCCGCTGACGCCAGGCACGAAAGGTCAGGCCCGTCTCGCGTCGGAACACTCGGCTGAGGGTTTTCTCCGAAACGCCCAGCTGGAAAGCCCAGGTCGCGAGCCCTGTTGCATCGTCGGGGTGCTCCTGCAAGCGCTGGCACAAACCACGCAGTCGTTTATCGCCGGGCAGCGGTAAACGCATGTCTTCCTCAGGCGCGCTGGCGAGTTGATCCAACAACACCTGAACCAGACGACCATCGGCGCCGTGTTGTTCGTAGTCCACCGGTAGGCCGCTGAAGGTGGAGATCAGTTCGCGTAGCAGCGGGTTGATGCCCAGCACGCGGCAGTCGGTGGTACGCCTGCAGTTGGCAGCCTGGTCCAGGTACAGGCTGCGAATACAGGTGCCCGTCGTGCAGGTCACCCGATGCACGGTGTTGGCGGGTATCCATACCGCGCGATGTGGCGGTACGACGTAGAACGCGTGTTCGGTATGCACTTCCAACACGCCACTGATGGCATGGGACAACTGCGCCCACGGGTGGCGATGGGCGTAGCCGAGCGCAATGTTGGGTAATGCGTGTGCATGGCCGTACACCGGACGCGGCAGCCGCTTGAGCGCGGCGAGGCGTTGTGTGGGGCGTATTGCGTGTTGTCCGTTTGGCGACACTGGCAGCGTTCTGGCGTTAGTCGGAATGGGCCACAGACCGTATCGTCTCGCCCGGCAAGCTTCAAGCCTAACCTCATTTGCCAGGACGCCCGATGAAATCGTTACGTGTGTTGTTCGATAATTTCACCCTTGCGCTGCTCGCAGTGATCCTTGTCGCCACACTGTTGCCATGCGAGGGGCAGGGCGCCTTGGTGTTTGGCGTGTTGACCAACCTGGCCATCGCCCTGCTGTTCTTTCTGCACGGGGCCAAGCTTTCCCGCGCGGCGGTCGTGGCCGGGGCAGGGCACTGGCGTCTGCACCTGCTGGTGTTTGGGTGCACCTTCGTGATGTTCCCGCTGCTGGGGCTGGCACTCAAACCGCTGTTCCTGCCACTGGTTGGCGATGAGCTGTACCTGGGCGTGCTGTACCTCTGTGCTTTGCCTGCGACGGTGCAGTCGGCCATCGCCTTTACCGCACTGGCCCGTGGCAATATTCCGGCGGCAATCTGCAGCGCCGCCGCATCGAGCTTGCTGGGTATCGTACTGACGCCTGTGCTGGTGGTGCTGTTGATGGGGGTGGAGGGCGAGGGGGCTTCCAGCCTCGATGCGTTGTTGAAGATTGTTCTGCAACTGCTGGTGCCCTTCGTGGCCGGGCAACTGGCCCGACGCTGGATTGGCGCCTGGGTCATGCGTAACGCTACGTGGCTGAAAACCGTGGACCAGGGCTCGATTTTGCTGGTGGTCTATACCGCCTTCAGCGATGCGGTGGTCAGCGGGCTCTGGCAGTCCGTCGCGTTCTCACGACTGTTGGGCCTGACGGTGGCGTGTTGCGTGCTGCTGGCCGCAGTGCTGTGGTGCACCCAGGCATTGGGCCGTTGGCTGGGCTTCAACCTGGAGGATCGCATCACCATCCTCTTTGCCGGCTCAAAGAAAAGCATGGCCACCGGTGTGCCAATGGCTCAGGTTTTGTTTGCCGGGGGTGGCATTGGCGCGGTAATCCTGCCGCTGATGATCTTTCACCAGATCCAGTTGATGGTTTGCGCGGTCTTGGCGCAACGTTATGCGCGTCGCGTGGGTTGATACGGGTCGAGTTGTTGATTTCAGAACGGTCCTACAGCCAGCCTGCAGGTGGATCTGCTAGCGTTCAAGCTTTTCGGGCTATCGGCCCATGGGGATACTGCTGTGCTCTGTCTGCCCACTGTTCGCTTGCTGTTTCCCGCTGCGGTTCTGCTGTTGCTGACCGGCTGCCAGGCCCAATCCCTGTCATTGCCCAAGAGCGAAAAACTCTCCGCAGAAAAAGTCGCGCAGATCGCGACGACCATCGACCAGACCTACCCGAAGCTGTCCACCGACATACGCACCCAACTGCTCAATACCGTGGTGCAGTCGCTGGACAATATGGTGTTTGTCAAAGGCGGCGAGTTTCAGATGGGGGATTTTGGCTGGAAGTGTGACTATGACCCCAGCAATATGTGCGAATGGCCGTGTGGGGTTGAGACCGAGCGGTTGTGCAATATCAGCATGGATGGGGATGATGATTTTGTTCATCCGGTTAAGTTGAGCGGCTACTATTTTTCTAAATTCCAGACCACGCTAAAAGACTTCGATTTATTTTTTATTGCCCAAGGCAAACCTCTTTTTGATAAAGAGCTACGAAAGCGAGAGGACTTGCAGTTCCGGTACCAGCCTAAAAAACCCGCCTTCCCTCAAGCGTGGCAAGAAGCCAAAGATTACTGTGGCTGGCTGGGCCAGTTGAGTGGTTACCCTGTAGATTTACCTACTGAAGCCCAATGGGAATATGCCGCTCGCAACCGTGGTCAGTATGTGTTTTTTGCTACCGATAACGGTGGTTTGGACTATGGGCGAAATTTTCCTCACCCGGATGAAACGCGTACCTTTGCAGTAGACCGTTTCGTACCCAACCCCCTGGGCATTTACAACCTGTCTGGCAACGCCGTTGACTGGGTCAATGACTGGTATAGTGCGGATTATTACCGTCACTCCCCCGTAGAAAATCCAACCGGCCCAGAAACCGGAACACTGCGCGTGCACAGAGGCTCAACCTATGCCGAAGGGCCGCTACTTTCTGCGAGTACGGTTCGGCGCTGGGCTGATGAGCCTGTAAAAAGCCGATACTTGCCCGGTTTTGGCTTCCGCTGCTCCATACAGTCCGATCAGCCACTCTGAGTAAGTAGCAGACAAGGGCGTAATCATCCGCCCTTGTCACTTTCAGTGCTTACGCTAGCCCTGTGAACGTGCCGTTGCGTTGCGCAGCCAATAGAATGTCCTGCTTGGTGCTAAAAGAGCTCGGCGACCAGGCCATGCGCTCCTCACTGTGTTCGGCTTTCGGACTGACGGCTAGCCCATCAATAAAGCGATTGAAGAAGCGTTGCTCGCGGGCATCGAGTAGCGAGTTGATTCGTGCCAGACTCTCCATGGCATTTACCTTTTGGGCTTTGGGATCGCAGTGTTCCAACACCTCGATAAACTGTCGCCAAGTGCGCACAGCTGAAAGCAGCATAATCAATGCACGCTCCCGACGCTCGTTAAAGCTCCAAACCAAGCTCTCTGACAACAGGTGGACCATGGGACCCATTGTCTCGGGCGGTAGCAGGCTCAGGGGAATACGTTGCCCACCTATCCATACAGCGTGATACTTAAGTAAGTGGTCTGTTAGCCGTTCTGCTTCCAGCTTGGTCGCATTTCTTTCGTCCCACCAAGTAACCATTTCATACAAGCTTTCATGAAGTATTCTCTGGCTCTCATCTATAGGGTGACTAGCGACCTTAAATAGCCCAGATACCAAGTAACTAAACGCATCATCCGTTACACCCAGTAAATACCGGTAATCCACCTCAGCCAACGCCTTGCAAAACAGTAAGGCCAGTTTCCCGACCAGCTCCACGTCGACTACGGTAGTGAAGCCGCCGCCGGCCCCTGGCCCCAGTACTAGCGAACCACTGCAGCGTATAGCCAGCCGGTTCTTCGCGATTTCAATACCAAACTCGCCACTCACGCCAATGCCTGCGGCAACATTCCCCTCCGCCTTGATCTGCGCTAAATCCACCCAGTTGCTGCTGGCATTCGCCTGACCGGGCTCGATGTTGCCAATGCCTTGCAGGTCGGGTTCGATCCATTGAAAGTTGCCGGTGAGGGCGCCACCGGTTTGGGCGCCGGCGAACGCGGTGCCTTTGACTCCGATGTAGCCACTTTTGCCGACGTCCAGGGTTGGCGTGCCGAGCAAGGCCGTTGCGCCCGCGGGCTGCTCGCGGGGTTTGTACTGTGTCTTTGTTGCCGCTTCCCCCTGTAATTGGGTGCCCACAAAGCAGCTCAGCTCCAGCCGGCCACTCAGGCGGAACACGCCCAGGGGGTGACGCACGGTCTTACCCTCGCCGTTGCGGTAGGTGATGCTGGCCAGGTAGCCGCCTTGGCTTGGGAAGTAGCTGTTGAAGGACACCGCGGCGTCGGCCAGGGAAAATTCGGCCGTGCCCTTGACCCCGACATCGATCAGCCCCTGCGCCGGGTTCCAGCTGTTGATGCCGGCACTGGCGCTGGCGGCGAAGCGCAAGGCCTGGGCGTCGGCCGAGACGGCGTAGCGGGCCGCGTCGGTGGCGTTGGAAGTCCAGGAGACTTCCTGGTGCAAGGTATTGAGCAGGTTGTCCTTGTCACTGCTCCACGAGGCCAGCTTGGCCTCCAGGCTACCCAGTGGCCCTGATTTGCGGGCGGTGCTGATCGCCGACTGAATGTCCTTGATCAGTTCACCGGCCAACTGCTTGTTGAAGGGTTTACCAGCCAGAATCCGTGTACTGACATGCCCTTTCCAGTCGATGCGCTGGTGGAACGACGTGCGGATGTAGTGGCGACGGCTAGGGTCGCTGAACAGGATCACTTCCACCACATGAATACCGGTGCGCTGCTGATGCCCTTGTTCTGTTCTGCGCTCACGGCCTTTGCCGTGTTTGAGGTCGGGCATGGCCGCCGTGGAGCGGGTGCTGCTGGCTTCGGCTTCGCCCTTGCGCTGGGCAGCCAACTGCGTGCGCAGTTCGGTGATTTGCGCGTCGATATCCTGCACTTTCCGTTGCTGCAGTTGTTCCCAGTTGCTTTCGCGGCGGTTGCCCGAGAACAGGCTGGGCTCATAGCGTTGGTACCAGTCGCGGGCTTCCTGCAGCGTATAGAGTTGCCCGGACAAATCTTCCTCGGTCGTCGGCGCTGGTGTGCTCGGCTCAGCAGGTTCGACCGGCGCCTCACGGGTGAGCACGCCTGCGGCTTCGGCCTTGAGCGTCCAGTCCTCTTTGACGCAACGGGTGCAACTGCACGCGGCATAAGGCACTTCGATGCGGGCGCAGTGGCTGACGGGCTGGGCGGCTGCCAGCGTTTCGTGTAGTTCGTCCATCAGTTCGCGAACGAAGGCGACTTCCTGTTTCAGGGCCTTGGACTGCGGGGCGGTCAACACGCACAGGTGCGGCGAGCCTGTCACATGAACCACATCGACCAGTTCTTCCTGGCATTCGGTTCGGCCTTTAATGGAAAGGCAGGTCTGGCTGTCCGCGTGCATGCGCGGGGGTAACCGCGGGCGCGAAGGCGTAGCAGGCAGGTTCAGTTGCCAGCCCACCTTGATCACATCGGGATCCTTGATGATCGGGTTGAGCGCCAGTACCTCTGGCACGCTAGACCCATTTTGCTGGGCGATGAGCACCAGCGTGTCGCCGGCTTTGACGGTGTAGGTGTTAACCAGCATCTGTTTGTCGTCCTTGTACGTTAGCGGCCCTCATGGCCAACCCGCAGCCCTGAGTGCGCACAGCGATGAAGGTTGTGACGCTAACAAATGCCTATGAAAACCAATGTAGGACCATTCCTAGTGCTGCGACATATCTCTCCGAAAAATCGAGCACGTCATCTGGACTGTCTCCCGTGTAAGCGGCAGCATTGCCGGCGATACACCGATCGCCAGCAATGCCGACTACTACCGCTCTGCGTTCGCAGCCCTTACACACGGGCTTCCAGGATCAGGTTGAAGGGAGTTTCCGTTGCGCGGCGGAACCGGCTGAATCCCGCCTCGTTGAACACCTTGCGCAAGCGTGCCTCTCCGGCCTGCGCACCCAGGCCCAGGCCGACCTCCTGGGACAAGGAGTTGGGCGTGCAGATAAAGGTCGAGGCGGCGTAGAACAGCCGGCCCACCGGGTTGCTGTTCTCTTCCAGGGTGTCGTTGGCGTAGGGCTCGACCAGCAACACGGTGCCGTCCGGTTTCAGTGTTGCCCGGGCATGCCGGGCAGCCCCCACGGGGTCGCCCATGTCATGCAGGCAGTCGAAGTAGCAGATCAGGTCGTAGTCCGCACCGGGATAGTCCTTGGCGCTGGCCTGGATGAACTGCACGTGATCCTCTACACCGCCTTCCACCGCGCGCTGTGTTGCCGTGGCAATGGACGGTGCGTGGTAGTCGAAGCCGGTAAAACGTGACGCCGGGAAGGCCTGGGCCATGATCACGGTCGAGGCGCCATGCCCGCAGCCGACATCGGCCACCTTGGCGCCTGCACGCAATTTTTCGACGACGCCGTCCAGCGCGGGCAGCCACTCCGCGACCAGGTGCGCACGGTAGCCGGGCCTGAAGAAACGCTCGGTGCCGCTGAACATGCAGGTATGGTGCTCGCCCCATGGCAGGGCACCGTTACCACGCATGGCCTTTACCAGCTTGTCCTTGTCGTGGAACAACGCTGAAATCACCACGGCGCCACCGGCGACGTACACCGGCGAGTCCTCTATTGCCAGGGCCATGGCCTGCTCTTCAGGCAGGCGGAACTGGCCCTCGGCATACTCCATATAGCCTGACGCCGCTTGAGCACTCAGCCATTCGCGCAGTAACCGGGCATTGCAACCGGTTTTGCTGGCCAGCGCTTCAGGGGTGGTGGGTTGGCTGTCGGCCATGGCCCGATACAGGCCCAGCTCTTCGCCAAGAATTACGTTGGCAAGCATTGCAGCGGCGCCCATGTCGGTCACCAGCTTGCCCATGAAGTCATTCAGTTTGGCCTCGTCCATGGTGTGTACTCCTTTCAGAAGACCACTATCAACGCAGGCACCGACCAGGTCGGTGACCTCCGGCCGTTACATCGGGAGTGAGGCTTTAAGTATAGTTCCGCACCGTAGTGACGGTGATCCGTTCGGCTCGCGCCCTGTGCTGGCTAGGAGCCGTGTTTGCCGAGCGCCTTGGCGACATCGGCCTGGATCTTGTAGGCCGGCGCTTCCACCGCGTCGTAATCACGGGTGTAGCGCGCGGCAAAGTCATCGACGCCCCATTGCTGGTACTGCTGCACATGCTTGAGCTCATGGGCCCAGAGGGCGACGTTGTTCAGGGCGTCCTGCTCATGGCGAAAGACGATGATGTCCATCAAGGTCACGGCATTCACGTCAGGGTTTTGCAGCATGGCATTGGCGGCGTTCAGCTCCTGGGTATCGCCGACCTTGTAGCGGGCGCTGTCGAGGACCTGGAAGTCGTAGTAGGGTTCAAGTTGCACACGGATGTTCAGCGGAATCGGCTGAACATCACCCGCAGCGGCTGAATTGCGCGACTGCTTGATCCATCCGGCAAGGCCGGTAGCCGCTATTTGGCCGACTTGCGCAAAGACGGTACCGATCTCTGTTTGGCTGACCGGCGCGCAGAAGCAGCTGCCCATGCACACCTGGTACTGGCCGGTGGGGCATTGTGTGGTGGCGCCAGAGGCGAGCAGGGGGCTGCACAGGGTAATGCTCAGGGCCATCGAACGGCCCAGTGTACGCAAGGAAGCGGCTGGCATGAGGGGTCTGGAACCAAGGCTGATCGGCAATAAGGGCGGTGGATTCTAGCGACTGTTCGACCATTGAGAAGGCGGTAAGTTGCGTTGTCGGCCCGCAGTTATCACCTGTGTTCGCCGAGGCCTGGGGCCCGCGTTCCATGGCGCTGCCGACGGCCGTGTTGTTCAGCGCAGGGGGGCGGCGTAGAATCCCGGGCATCAGGCCGCACCCTCCATACTCATAATGATCTGTTGACTGCTCGCTTTACCCAGGGCTGCGCCCTTGGGTGGCGATAGCCTGCGCAGGTCTTTTGCGTATGAATTTGAGTTTCGAGTGCCCGTACAGGTACCGGGTTGGTTCTAGACCAGCCCGGCAGCGGCCCCTGTAGGCGGTGTGCTCCCAGAGCGTTGCCCATCTTTTGACAAATACACCCACGGATACGCGTGCCGGTAGTTGGTTGAGCGTGATTGCGCTGGCCCTGGCGGCTTTTATTTTCAACACCACCGAGTTCGTTCCGGTCGGCCTGCTGAGCGCCATCGGCGCGAGCTTTGAACTGTCGACCGCTCAGGTCGGCCTGATGCTGACGGTCTATGCCTGGGTCGTATCGTTGACCTCGCTGCCGATGATGCTGCTTACGCGCAAT
Source organism: Pseudomonas sp. AL 58 (assembly GCF_036348395.1). NCBI lineage: Bacteria > Pseudomonadati > Pseudomonadota > Gammaproteobacteria > Pseudomonadales > Pseudomonadaceae > Pseudomonas > Pseudomonas sp. AL 58. The sequence goes on along the minus strand of NZ_JAZBQR010000005.1, from coordinate 204,663 downwards.
ATCGAGCGGCGCAAGCTGCTGGTTCTGCTGTTTGTCCTGTTCATTGCCAGCCATGTGCTGTCCAGCATGGCCTGGAGCTTTGGCATGTTGCTGCTCAGCCGCATCGGTATTGCGTTGGCGCACGCTGTGTTCTGGTCGATCACCGCCTCGCTGGCCGTGCGCGTGGCGCCGCCGGGCAAGCAGGTGCAGGCACTCGGCCTGCTGGCGACCGGCACAACACTGGCGATGGTGTTGGGCATTCCGCTCGGGCGGGTGGTGGGCGAGGCGCTGGGTTGGCGGATGACCTTCATGGCGATTGCCGGGGTGTCCGGGTTAACCATGCTGTGCCTGGCCAAGTCCTTGCCGTTGCTGCCCAGCCAGAATTCCGGCTCGCTGCGAAGCCTGCCGGTGCTGTTCAAGCGGCCGGCGCTGGTGTCGCTCTATGTGCTGACCGCAATGGTGATTACCGCCCAGTTTACCGCTTACAGTTACATCGAGCCGTTTGTCGACGTCGTGGCGGCCATGAGCGGCGAGGTGACCACCTTGCTGTTATTGCTGTTCGGTGGTGCGGGGTTGTTCGGTTCGTTGCTGTTCAGCCGCTACAACAACCGCTTCCCTCGCGGTTTGCTGATGGCCTCAATCGCTGCACTGGCGCTGTGCCTGGCGCTGTTGTTGCCCCTCTCCGGTGAGGTATTGGCGCTGGGCGCGCTGTGCGTACTGTGGGGCGTGGCCATCATGTGTTTCGGGCTGGTGATGCAGGCCAAAGTGCTGAACCTGGCGCCGGATGCCACCGACGTGGCGATGTCGCTGCATTCGGCGATCTACAACATCGGTATCGGTGGTGGAGCCTTGCTCGGTAGCGTGGTGATCAGCCACGTGGGTGTGGCTCACATCGGCGTCGTCGGTGGTCTGCTGGCCGGGGCTGCACTGTTGGTGTGCGTGGTGACCACCTACCGCTACAGCGCGCCGGCCAAGGTTGTTTCGCAGTAGAGTGGCTCAGTAGCTGTTGCGTACTCGCCGGGTAGTACGCCAGTGGGTCAATACCCACCAGTAGACCAGGCCGTTGACCAGCAGCACCACGGCACATAGTGCGATCTGGATCGAGGCGGTCAGCCCGGCGGGGTAGATCAACGGCCAGACATAATGCTCAATAAACCCGCCGCTGTAGCCCGAACTGCCGGCGGCCTGGCGCAAGGCGTTTTCCCAGGCGGTCAGGGGGCAGGTCAAATGAAAGCCTTCGACCGCTGCGCCCCAGGCAATGGCCGGCACGTGGCACCAGATCAGCGTGCGCCACTTGAGCACCAGCAGTCCGCCAAAGAGCACAAAAAGAATAAACAGCAGATGAAACAGCACCAAACCATCTGCGCCCAGACGGTACAACATGATCACTCCTGAATCGGCTTACGGTCCCTGTTACGCAGCAGGATAATCCAGCTGCCATTACGGGCCGCAGTTTTATTTTAACGGGGCCGCTGGGGCTGCGCCGGTTAACATGAGTGACGGCCAGCCGCGGCTGCGGCTGGCCCCTGGTCGCTGAGATGCCCTTCAAGGTGTTACGTGATAGGGGTTGCGCGGGTCATGCTGCCAATCGAGGAAGGGTTTGCCGTTATCCTGCGCGACCATCTCAATACAGTCCTGCACCGGGCAGGTGATCTGGCAGAGGTTGCAGCCTACGCATTCGGCGTCGATCACCTCGTAGCGGTGGCTGCCATCGGGCTGTTTCAGGCTGGCGATGGCCTGGTGCGAGGTGTCTTCGCAAGCGATATGGCAGCGCCCGCAGCCGATGCAGGCCTGTTGGTCGATCCTGGCGATGACCTGGTAGTTGATGTCCAGGTACTTCCAGTCGGTGGTGTGGCCGACGGCCCGCCCGCTGAAATCCCGCAACGTGTGATAACCCTGGCTGTCCATCCAGCGTGAAAGGCCGTCCTTCATCGCTTCGACGATTCGAAAGCCATGCAGCATGGCGGCGGTGCAGACCTGTACCGAACCACAGCCCAGCGCAATGAACTCGGCCGCATCGCGCCAACTGCCGATACCACCGATGCCGCTGATCGGCAGGCCCTGGGTGGCCGGGTCTCGGGCGATCTCGGCAACCATGTTCAGGGCAATCGGTTTCACCGCCGAACCGCAGTAACCGCCATGGGTACTCTGATTCCCGACAATGGGCAGGGCGACCATGCGCTCCAGGTCGACACTGGTGATGGAGTTGATGGTGTTGATCAATGACACCGCGTCGGCGCCGCCACGGTAGGCCGCACGTGCCGACTGGCGGATATCGGTGATGTTCGGCGTGAGTTTGACGATCACTGGCAGCTTGCTGTGGGTCTTGCACCAGCGGGTAACCTGCTCGACGTACTCCGGCACCTGGCCGACTGCCGCCCCCATGCCACGCTCAGGCATGCCGTGGGGGCAACCGAAGTTAAGCTCGATACCGTCAGCGCCGGTGGCTTCCACCAGCGGCAGTATGGCTTTCCAGGATGCCTCGACACAGGGCACCATCAACGACACGATCAGAGCGCGGTCGGGCCAGTCCTTTTTGACCTGGGTGATTTCGCGCAAGTTGATTTCCAGTGAGCGGTCGGTAATCAATTCGATGTTGTTGATCCCGATAACCTCGCGGTTGGCGCCATAGTGCGCCGAGTAACGTGAGGACACGTTGACCGCAGCCGGGTCTTCACCAAGGGTCTTCCAGACCACGCCACCCCAGCCGGCCTCAAACGCCCGGACCACGTTGTAGGCCTTGTCGGTGGGCGGGGCGGAGGCCAGCCAGAAAGGGTTAGGCGCTTTGATGCCCGCGAATTCGATCGACAGGTCTGCCATTTATGCGGCCTCCACGTGGTTCATCAGTTGGGCATGAATGGCCTGGGCTGCCAGCTTTCCGTGCTGCACGGCCTGGACGGTGAGGTCCTGCCCGAGTTGGGTACAGTCGCCACCGGCATACACGCCCGGGAGACTGGTGCGCATCTGTTCATCGACGCGAATGCGGTCGCCGTCGCGGGCCAGGAGTTGCCCGCTGGCGTCGCTCAGGGCGTGTTCGTCGAAGGTCTGGCCGATGGCCTTGAAGATGGCATCGGCGGCCAGTTCGAAGGTTTCCCCGGTAGGCTGCAGGCGACCTTCGTGCAGGTGGGTACGAGCAAAGCGCATGCCGCGCACCCGACCCTGTTCATCCAGCAGGATTTCGTCGGGTTGTGCCCAGGTCAGCAGACGCACCTGGTTGGCCTTGGCGATGTCCTGTTCATGTGCCGTTGCGCCCATGTCCGGGTAGCCACGGCGGTACACCAGGTTGACCTCACGAGCACCCAGGCGGGCCATCTGCACGGCCATGTCGATGGCGGTATTGCCGGCACCGAGCACGATGCAGCGCTCGGCCAGTGGCAGTTGGCTCAGGTCGTCGGCCTGGCGCAGTTCGCGGATGTAGTCGGTGGCGGCGAGCAACCCCGGCGCGTTTTCGTTGGCCAGGCCGAGTTGACGGCTGGCGTTCAGGCCAAGGCCAAGGAACACCGCATCGAACTGTTGGCGCAGATCCGACAGGCTCAGGTTGTCGCCCAGTACCTGACCATGGCGTATTTCAATGCCGCCAATCTGCAGCACGAACGCCAGTTCGCGCTGGGCGAAGTCGTCGACCAGCTTGTACTTGGCAATCCCGTACTCGTTCAGCCCTCCGGCCTTGAGCCGTGCCTCGAAGATCACTACGTCGTGGCCGTGCCATGCCAGCCGATGGGCACAGGACAGCCCGGCCGGGCCGGCACCGATCACTGCGACGCGCTTACCGGTTACGGGCGCGCGCTGGAACGGGTGGGCGTCGAAGTCAGCGTGGTCCAGGGCGTAGCGCTGCAGCGAACCGATCAGCACAGGCGCGCATTCCTGATGATGGTTGCGCACGCAGGCTTGCTCGCACAGCACCTCAGTCGGGCAGACCCGCGCGCAGCTTCCACCGAGGATGTTGGCCGAGAGAATTTTCTCGGCGGCGCCCTGGATGTTGTCCTGATGAATGTTGCGGATAAAGGCGGGGATGTCGATTTCGCTGGGGCAGGCGTTGACGCACGGCGCATCGTAGCAGTACAGGCAGCGTGCGCTTTCCAGCGTAGCCTGACGGGCATTGAGCGGCGGCGCCAGGTCGCTGAAGCGCTCGGCCAGGGTGGCGTTATCGACGCCGGGTCGGGGGAGGTGATTCAAGGAGTCGATCACGGTGGTGGCCTCTGTTCTGATTGTTAGAGTCACTACGGCCTGTGGAGCTGCGTCACGGCTTTGCTTTCAGCGTTTCACGGCGCTCGGCTTATGCAATTCGGCACGCTTGCTCAACAGGTCGAATACCGCAGGGTAGGCGGGCCGTTCGAGGTAGCGCCCGGCACCGCGCTCGGCGCGCAGGTCACCGTTGGCCCAGACCACGCGGCCTTGGCTGATGGTGTGGCTGGGTATGCCGCGCACGGTCTTGCCTTCGAAAATGTTGAAGTCGACGTTCTGGTGATGGGTCTTGGCCGAAATGGTCCGCGTGCCTTCCGGGTCCCAGAGCACCAGGTCGGCATCGGCGCCGACGCGCAGGGCACCCTTGCGCGGGAAGAGGTTGAAGATCTTCGCGGTGTTGGTCGAGGTCAGGGCGACGAAGTCGTGCACCGACAGCTTGCCGCTGTTGACCCCTTCATCCCAAAGCACGGCCATGCGGTCTTCAATGCCGGCCGTGCCATTGGGGATCTTGCTGAAATCGTTGCGCCCGGCGGCTTTCTGCTCGGCGCAGAAGCAGCAATGGTCGGTGGCGGTGGTGTGCAGGTTGCCTGATTGCAGGCCTTGCCACAGCGCCTGTTGGTGGCCGATTGGGCGGAACGGCGGGCTCATTACGTAGCCGGCGGCCGTCTGCCAGTCCGGGTGGCGGTACACACTGTCATCCAGCAGCAGGTGCCCGGCCAGTACCTCGCCGTACACCGGCTGGCCCTTGGCCCGGGCGTAGCTGATTTCGTCGAGTGCCTCGCGGGTCGAGACATGCACCAGGTACAACGGCGTACCGAGGGTTTCGGCGATACGGATCGCGCGGCTGGCCGCCTCACCTTCGACCTGCGATGGCCGCGACAAGGGATGCGCCTCGGGGCCGGTGAGGCCCTGGGCCAGAAGCTTGCGTTGCAGGTGGTAGACCAGTTCGCCATTCTCGGCATGTACGGTAGGCACCGCGCCCAGTTCCAGGCAGCGCTCGAAACTGGCTACCAGGGTATCGTCGGCGGCCATGATCGCGTTCTTGTAGGCCATGAAGTGCTTGAAACTGTTCACGCCATGCTGTTGAACCAGTTCGCCCATTTCTTCCCGTACCTGTTCGCTCCACCAGGTGATTGCGACATGGAAGCCGTAGTCGGCGGCCGATTTCTCGGCCCAGCCACGCCACTGGTGGAAGGCTTCGAGCAGCGACTGCTGCGGGTTGGGAATGACGAAATCGATGATTGACGTGGTCCCCCCGGCGAGGCCTGCGGCGGTGCCGCTGAAAAAGTCCTCGCTGGCCACGGTGCCCATGAAGGGCAATTGCATGTGGGTGTGCGGGTCGATGCCGCCCGGCATCAGGTACTGGCCGCTACCGTCGAGTACTTCGCAGCCAGTGGGGACCTCGAGGTTGTCGCCAATGGCCTTGATCAGGCCGTCGGCGCAGAGCACATCGGCCCTGTATCGCTCTTCATGGGTAATCAGGGTGGCGCCACGGATCAACAACGTCATAGCGAAGCTCCTCACAGGCTTGACCGGTGTTCCGGTTCTACATTTTGTGCCACGGGACGCTGCTGGCAGAATCCTGCCACTGCTGTCAGAAATTGAATCTAGTTGTGCTTTTTCGATTGGGCAAGAATATTTCTAATAAGCTTATTCCTAATTCAAGCTACTGATTTTTAAGGATAAAAAGACAAAATCAACAAATTGGTGCAGGCGCTCACCAAATTGACGCACTTGACAGAAAGCCGAAATGGTCAAGATTTCTCATGGGAAATCAGCGGTTTGACCGGGACAGGTGCGGGCCTATGGCAATCACCCAAAAATATTCCCTGCACCCCTTTGGTTCCCCAGGGGGCGTACCTGCGTCAGGTGACCGTGAACCCAGTCGCCGCCGGGGTGCGTCCATCGGTGCTGTCGGTGCCGGGAAAGCGGCGTTGTACGCCGGTTTCAACACAATCGCAGCCGCCGTCGCCTGTTTCGGCACGCTTATTGTTTGCCGCCGCTGTGCGTTGGCCGGAGCCGCGATTGTTCAATGCAAGTGCAAGAACTCCAGCCATCGTCACGATGTGCAGACAATCAGAACAATAGTGGAGCGGCCATGCAGCAGATCAAATCGCAAGTGAGCGAACGCGACGGCTTGTTCGAGCTCGACGCCGGCAGTGATGTTCTCGAGAGCCCCCGGTACAACCACGATATTGCGCCGACCAAAGTCCACGAGCGCACCTGGAACAAATGGCATATCACTGCGCTGTGGGTCGGCATGTCGATCTGCGTGCCGACCTACACACTGGGCGGTGTGTTGACCGCCTACTTCGGTCTGACGGTTGGGGAGGCGTTGCTGGCGATCCTGCTGGCAAACGTCGTGGTGCTGGTACCACTGACACTCAATGCCTTTCCCGGGACCAAATACGGCATCCCTTTTCCGGTGTTGTTGCGCTCTTCATTCGGCATCATCGGCTCCAACGTACCGTGCCTGATCCGTGCCTTGGTGGCGTGTGGCTGGTTCGGCATCCAGACGATGTTCGGCGGTCTGGCTATCCACCTGTTTTTCGGCGCGATCTCGCCCGAATGGAAAGCCTTGGGCGGCACCGGTGAGGTGATCGGCTTTCTGCTGTTCTGGACCTTGAACCTGTGGGTGGTGTTGCGCGGTGCCGAGTCGATCAAATGGCTGGAAACCCTCTCGGCTCCATTGCTGATGCTGGTGGGGGCTGGGTTGCTGTTCTGGGCCTTGCCGAACGTTTCCATCAGCGAACTGATGGCGCAACCGCCGAAACGCCCGGAAGGCGCGAGCGTGACCGGTTACTTTCTCGCCGGACTGACAGCCATGGTCGGCTTCTGGGCCACCTTGTCGCTGAACATCCCTGACTTCAGCCGCTACGCGAAAAGCCAGAAGGACCAGATCGTCGGGCAGATCATCGGTTTGCCGCTGACCATGTTCCTCTTCGCCGCCCTGGGGGTTGTACTGACGGCCGCATCGGCATCGCTGGTAGGGGAAACGGTGTCTGACCCGGTCAGCCTGATCGGGCACATCCAGAACCCGCTGTGGGTTGCCTTGGCGATGGCCCTGATCATCATCGCCACGCTGTCGACCAACACGGCTGCAAACATTGTTTCGCCGACCAACGACTTCCAGAACCTGGCGCCAAAATGGATCGGCCGCACCAGTGCCGTCATGCTGACCGGCGTGGTCGGGCTGTTGCTGATGGCCCATGAGTTGCTGAAAAAGCTCGGCCTGATCGTCTCTGACGTAAGCCTGGAGTCGGTCTATTCCAACTGGCTGCTGGGGTACTCCAGCCTGCTGGGGCCGATTGCCGGAATCATGGTGGTGGACTATTTCCTGATTCGTCGGCAGACCCTGGACCTGGCTGGCCTCTACCGTGACGACGTGTATCCCGCCTGGAACCTGGCCGGTTTCGTGGCCTTCGGTGTGCCCGTGGCCCTGACCCTGTTGTCGCTAGGCAACACGGCGTTCAGTTGGTTCTATGATTACGGCTGGTTTACCGGTTCGGCCTTGGGTGGGCTGATCTACTACATGCTTGGCAGCCTCAAGGCCTACCGCGCTGCGAGCGTCAAAGCCAGCGTTTAAACCCCCAGGCCCGTGGAGGCCCGTTGACTGATGCAGGAGATGCACATGCAAACAGCTCAGGACGTTCTGCAATCTACCCTCCACCACGTCGACGGAGGTCGACTCTGGCGTTCACTGATGGAGCTGGCGCAGCTTGGCGCCACCGCCAAAGGTGGCGTTTGCCGTCTGGCACTGACTGACCTGGACCGCCAGGCCCGTGACCTGTTCGTGACGTGGGCGCAGGCTGCCGGTTGTACGGTGACGGTGGATGCGGTGGGCAACATCTTTGCCCGTCGTCCAGGGCGCAACCCGACACTGCCGCCGGTGATGACCGGTAGCCATATCGACACGCAGCCTACGGGCGGCAAGTTCGATGGTTGCTTCGGGGTGATGGCGGGCCTCGAGGTGTTGCGCACCCTCAATGACCTGAAGGTGGAGACCGAAGCGCCACTGGAGGTGGTGGTCTGGACCAACGAGGAGGGCTCGCGTTTTGCTCCGTGCATGATGGGTTCGGGCGTCTTTGCCGAAAAGTTCACCCTTGAGGAAACCCTGGCCAAGACCGATGCCGAGGGCATCACTGTCGGCGAAGCACTCAATGCCATCGGCTACGCAGGATCGCGTGCGGTGACCGGGCACCCGGTGGGCGCCTATTTTGAGGCGCATATCGAACAGGGGCCGATACTTGAAGACCAGCAAAAGACCATTGGCGTGGTGCTCGGTGCCCTTGGCCAGAAGTGGTTTGACCTTAACCTGCGCGGGGTCGAGGCCCACGCCGGGCCGACACCCATGCACCTGCGCAAGGATGCGCTGGTGGGGGCAAGCGCTGTGGTGGCCGCCGTTAACCGCGTGGCACTGGAGCACCAGCCGCATGCCTGTGGCACCGTAGGGTGCCTGCAGGCCTACCCGGGATCGCGCAACGTCATTCCTGGCGAAGTGCGCATGACCCTGGACTTCCGTCACCTGGAGCCCGAGCGCCTGGCGTCGATGATCGCGCAGGTCAAGGACGTGATCACCGACACCTGTCGTCAGCATGGCCTGAGCTACACCCTGACGCCGACCGCCGACTTCCCGCCCCTGTACTTCCATGAACGTTGTGTGGAGGCGGTGCGTAATGCCGCCAGGGGGTTGGGCCTGTCACACATGGACATCGTAAGCGGTGCCGGGCATGACGCGATCTTCCTGGCAGAACTGGGGCCGGCCGGGATGATATTCGTACCATGCGAAGGCGGGATCAGCCACAACGAAATCGAGAATGCCGCACCGCAAGACCTCGCCGATGGGTGTGCGGTGTTGCTGCGGGCGATGTTGTCGGCAGCGCAGGCCATAGCGCGTGATCGGGAAGCGGCATGATCTCGAATTTACATTATGTGTATAGGGTATCTACTTGTTTTAATTAGATTAAATACCTGTACTTAAAGTAAATTCTAGCTTGTTATTTTGACCGCTTTCAGGGTTCTGTGACGGGCTTGCCTGCGATGGTTTCGAGGGGGCGTCAGTGAATGCGTGGCGCCTGCATCGTTGGCAAGCCAACGTCCCACAGGGGCAATTCAGGGCGTCGAACGCGGGCTGTGCGTCATGAGGTTGTCTTCATCCAGGCTTTCCTGAACCATCTGCAGAAAGGTTGCCACCAGTCGCCGTGAGCTCTGTTCGCGCAGGCACACCAGGGTTTCGGTCAAGCGTCGTTGGCAGTCGACAATCGGCAGGGCACAAACCCGCGCATCGGCGCCGAACTCGGCCGCCGACACCACCCCGACGCCAATGCCCACCACCACAGCCTCCCGCGCTGCTTCGCGGCCTTCGACCTGAATCGCCGGGCGAATGCGCAGGCCTGCGCGTTGCATTTCTTCTTCCAGGGTTTGCCGGGTCACCGAGCCCGGTTCGCGCAGCACGATGGGCGTGTCATCGAGGTCCTGGAGGCTGATCGAGGCACGGCTTGCCCACGGGTGCTGGTGGGAGACGAAGGCGACCATCGGGTCGTCGCGCAAGGGCACGCAGAGCAGCCGTTGATCGTCGACATCGCGCCCCAGCAGGGCCAGGTCGGCCTGGTAGTTGAACAGGCGCAACAGCGACTCGTCGGTGTTGCCCGTCTCGATCTTCACGCTGATGCCGGGGTAACGCTGGCAGAACCGGGCGATCTGCGGCAGTACGTGTACCGGGGCGTCTACCGCCAGTACCAGGGTGCCGGTTTGCAGCGCGCGTGAATCCTGCAGCAGTTCGTGCGCTTCGTCCTCGCAGGCAAACAGGCGCTGGGTGATGCCCAGCAGGCGCTCACCCAGATCGGTCAGTTGCACCGAGCGTTTGTTGCGGTGGAACAGCAGGACGCCGAAACGCTCCTCCAGTTTGCGCACCTGATCGGAGATCGCCGGCTGGGTGAGGAACAATCGTTCGGCGGCACGGGTGAAGCTGCCGTGCAGCGCAACCGCGTGGAAAGCCTTGAGTTGAGCGTGTGAAACGGACATGGCGGCACCTGTTACAAGCTGAGCTTATATTTGAAATACGATAAATCGATTTTCTTTATCAGTCAGTAATTGTTTCCATCGCTCTCAGCCCGCTGGCAACATTCGTTCGAGTGTGTCCCGGGCCATGGGCTCTGGACGACAGCGCAAACAACAACCGCGTATCCCCGGGATCCATCTGACCAGGTGATGGCCTTGCTTGGCCGTCACGCAGTGCGCAACACAAGAACAAGACAGGCGTTTTTTCCCAATTCTGCCGGCACACTCAGATTCCGAGGTCAGATTCACCATGAATAAACACATCGCAAGCATCAAACGTTGGCGCATGCAGATCTTCGCCATCACCTGGTTGGCCTATGCGGCGTTCTATTTCACCCGCAAGGCTTTCTCGGTGGCCAAACTGGGCATTGGCGAAGACCCCAGCTTCACCCTCGACAAAATGGCCATGGCCAACCTCGATGCGATCTACCTGACGGCCTATGCCGTCGGCCAGTTCACCTGGGGCATGCTCGCCGACCGCTTTGGTCCCAGGGTGGTGGTATTGGGCGGCCTGGTGATTTCGGCCGCCGCGGCGGTGGTCATGGGGAGTTATGCGACGTTCCCGATTTTCGCCACCTGCATGCTGATTCAGGGCTTGGCGCAATCCACCGGCTGGGCAGGGCTGTGCAAGAACATTGGCAGCTTCTTCCCGGCGGTTCAGCGCGGCCGTGTACTGGGGCTGTGGAGCTCTTGCTACGCCTTCGGCGGCCTGGTCGCCTCGCCGTTTGCCGGCTGGTGGGCGTACACGCTGATTGGCAGCTGGCACGCTGCGTTTTTCTCCAGTGCTGCGGTGGTCGCTGTGGTGGCAGTGCTGTTCTTCTTCCTGCAGCGCAACAAGCCCGAGGACGTTGGCTTGCCGGCGGTTGAGCCGGAGCCGGAAAGCATGGTGCCTGGTACCACCCTGTGCAGCGTCTGGGCACCTCTACGCGAGATTCTGCGCAACCGCACGGTGCTCACCCTGGGCCTGGCCTATTTCATGTTGAAGCCGGCGCGCTACGCGATTCTGCTCTGGGGGCCGGTCATCGTCTTCGAGCAAATGCCGTCGCTGGGAAAGGTTGGCGCGGCCATCGTGCCCACTGCGTTTGAACTGGCCGGCTTGCTCGGGCCGATCATGATTGGTCTGGCCTCGGACAAACTGTTTGGCGCCCGGCGTATGCCCGCCTGTGTACTCAGCCTGCTGGTGTTGACCGTGACGCTGGGGTTGTTCATGGGGGCGATGCACACCGGCAGCGTGATGTTGGTCGTGGCCTTGTTGTTTGTCATGGGCCTGACCCTATATGGGCCGGATTCGATGATCAGCGGCGCCGCCGCAATTGACTTCGGTACCGCCAAAGCGGGCGCCACTGCTGCTGGTTTCGTCAATGGCTGTGGCTCGGTGGGGGCCATTCTTGGCGGCCTGCTGCCGGGCTACTTCGACACGGTCACGGTGTTCATTGTGTTTGCTGGCTGCGCCTTGTTCTCGGCGCTGGTACTGGTACCGCATTGGAACAGCCGCCCGGCCAGCCTGGCCGATACGGCAGCCGTCGCACCGAACACATCAATGGCAATCAAGCCAATGCGCACCTGAGTCGACAAGGAGACACACAATGAGGCCGTTCTGGTTACAGCAGGCATTGGACCAGGAAGAGGCGGCGCCTTGTGCGCCGCTGGCCGGTGACAGCCGTTGCGATGTATGCATCGTCGGCGGCGGCTACACCGGTTTGTGGACCGCGCTGATGCTCAAGGAGCAACAGCCGACGCTGGATATCCTGCTGATTGAGGCGGATACCTGCGGCGCAGGTGCCAGCGGGCGCAATGGTGGCTGTGCCTTGTCCTGGTCGGCCAAGTATTTCACGCTGGAGCGGCTGTTTGGGGTTCAGGAGGCGGTGCGCCTGGTCCGGGAGTCGGAACAGAGTATTCGGGCTATCGGCGACTACTGTACTGCCCATGGTATCGACGCCGACTACCGATTGGATGGCACCCTGTACACCGCCACCAACTCCGCTCAAGTGGGGGCGACAGACCGTGTGATCGCCGCGCTGGAGCGCCAGGGCGTGAACTCGTTCCAGCGTTTGCCATTGGCGCAGGTGCAGCGCCTGGCAGGTTCGCACAAGCACCTGGAGGGGTGGTTCTCGCCGGCGGCAGCAACGGTTCAGCCCGGTAAACTGGTACGTGGTTTGCGCCGGGTCGCGCTGCAGCGGGGCATTCGTATCCACGAACAGACTGCGATGACCGGCCTGCAGCAGGGGCGACAATCACAGGTACAGACCGCCCACGGTACGGTACACGCCGACCGTGTGGTGCTGGCCTTGAATGCCTGGATGGCACGGGCGTTCCCACAGTTCGAACGCAGCGTAGCGATTGTCTCCAGTGACATGATCATCACTGAGCCCTACCCACAGTTACTCGAACAGATGGGCTTGAGCACAGGTATCAGTGTGCTGGATTCGCGGATTTTCGTGCATTACTACCACAACACCCCGGATGGCCGGCTGATGCTTGGCAAAGGCGGTAATACCTTTGCTTATGGCGGAAAAATGCTGCCGGTGTTCGATCAGCCGTCGCCCTACGAGCCGTTGTTGCGGCGAAGCCTTGGCGAGTTTTTCCCGGCATTGGCCGACGCACGGATCGCGGCGACCTGGAATGGCCCTTCTGACCGCTCGGTCACCGGCTTGCCGTTTTTTGGCCGGTTGCAGGGCGAGGGCCAGGTGTTCTATGGCTTTGGCTACTCCGGGAGTGGGGTGGGGCCTTGCCATATGGGCGGGCAGATTCTGTCCTCATTGGTTTTGGGGCTCGACAACCCCTGGACGCGCTCGCCGCTGGTCAATGGCCCGTTGGGCTATTTTCCACCTGAACCGATCCGTTACCTGGGGTCGTTGATGGTGCGCAATGCGATCCGGCGCAAGGAGCAGGCCGAAGACCATGGGCGCCGACCCCGCCGCCTGGATGTGCACCTGGCCAGGTTTGCTGCAGCGGCTGGCAAGGCCGACAAGGGTTGAGGCGATTTTTTGTCGATTGCGGCAAAGAGGGCGTATAAACTGCACCCACTTTGCCGGTCGCTACCTGAACCGGCGCTTGAAGCACAGAAAGAGAGTCGACATGGGCGCACAGTGGAAAGCCAAACATAAAGAAGCAGCAGCCAATGCCAAGGGCAAGATCTTCGGCAAGCTGGCCAAGGAAATCCAGATCGCCGCACGCGGTGGTGCCGACCCTGACATGAACTCCCGCCTGCGTCTGGTGGTCGAGCAGGCCAAGAAGGCCTCGATGCCTCGCGAAACCCTGGAGCGCGCGATCAAGAAAGGTGCTGGCCTGTCGGGTGACGTCGTGCAGTACACCCTGGTCAAGTACGAAGGTTTTGCTCCGCATCAGGTGCCACTGATCGTCGAGTGCCTGACCGACAACGTCAACCGCACCGTTGCTGAAATCCGCGTACTGTTCCGCAAGGGTCAGTTGGGTGCCGAGGGTTCGGTGTCCTGGGACTTCAACCACGTTGGCCTGATCGAAGCCAGCCCGGACAGCGCCGACGCCGACCCGGAAGTGGCCGCCATCGAAGCCGGCGCCCAGGATTTCGAGCCTGCCGAAGAGGGCGCGACCCTGTTCATCACCGAAACCACCGATCTGGATGCAGTGCAGAAGGCGCTGCCTGAGCACGGTTTCAGCGTCATTTCGGCGAAGATCGGTTATGTACCGAAAAACCCTGTCACCCTCGGCGACGATGATAAGCTCGCTGAAGTTGAAGCCTTCCTTGAGGCCATCGACAACCACGACGACGTCCAAAACGTCTACGTCGGTCTGGCAAGCTAATACCTTCCCGTCACACTGCCGGGCAGCCTCGTTGCCTGCCCGGTGGTCGAGACGCCAGCATGGCGTTAACATCGGTCCTGTAATTGTTCCCATAACAACAATCAGGACGTTTATGAACAACACCCATGTACTTTCCATCCAGCAGTTGGCCTCGCCTGAGGGTTCCTGCTACGGCTGCGGCTGCTCCCATCCTACCGGTCTGCACGTTGAAAGCCATTGGGCCGAAGACGGCGTGCATGTGCTGTGCAAGCACACCCCGGCAAGTGAATTCCATGGTTGGCCGGGGCTGGTCTACGGCGGTCTGCTGGCGATGCTGGTCGATTGTCATTCCAACTGGACGGCAATGGCCTATCACTACCGTGCCGAGGGCCGTGAACCGGGCAGCCTGCCACGTATCGACTGCGTGACCGGGCAACTGAGCCTGACCTACCTCAAGCCGACCCCCATGGGTGTCGAGTTGGTGCTCAAGGCCCGCGTTGAAGGCGAAGTAGGGCGCAAGAGCCGGGTGATCTGCGAAATCTGGGCTGGTGATGTCCTGACCGTGACCGCCGACTCGGTGTTTGTTCGTGTAGACACCGAACGCCTGCGCCAACAGGCTCACACCCCCGCTTAAGGTTGTACGTCTTTGGAATGGCAGCCCTGTTGGCCGTGCAACGGGGGTGTCGCTCCGGCCCGCCTGTGTTGATGACTTGACCCGTTGAAAAGAGGTGTATACGCTCGCGTCACTCAGAAGCCTACCGACCGTTAGGTTTTGTCTGGGGCGAATTGGAAATCGAGCACATGCATACCGTAACGAAAACGCCATCACCGCCTGTTCGGTTTGCGGTGGCGCTGGCGCTGATCGGCGCCCTGGGCCCTTCGGCAGTCGACATGTACCTGGCTAGCATGCCGGCGATTGCTGCCGAATTCCGAACGTCATACGCCGCCGTGCAGTTGACCTTGACGGTGTTCCTGCTGGCCATGGGCGCCGGGCAACTGTTGTTTGGCCCACTGATCGATATGCTGGGTCGACGTCGGCCATTGTTGGCAGGGCTGCTGGTGTTCATCCTCAGTTCGGTATGGGCGGCCCGCGCAGATTCCCTCGACGCGTTGGTTGTGGCGCGCTTTGTTCAGGGCTTGGGCAGTGCCCTGACACTGGTCGTGATCATGAGCATGGTGCGCGATGTCGCCGAAGGCGCCCGGGCGGCGCAACTCTTTGCCTTGCTGATGACCATTGAAGGCCTGGCGCCGGTTGTTGCGCCGGCCTTGGGGGGCGTTGTTGGTGCGCACTATGGCTGGCGAATGGTCATGCTGGTGTTGGCCACGCTGGGTGCCGTCGTGCTGCTGAACGCCAGCCTGGTGCTCAAGGAAACCTTGCCTGCAGACCAACGTATGGCCTTTCGACCCAGGGCATGTCTGCGCACTTATGCAGGGATTGCCAGTGACCGTCAGTTCCTGCGCCCGGCGTTGGCGCTGGTGGCGGTGTTTTTCTTCCTGTTCGCCTACATTGGCGGCGCCGCGTATGTCTATCAGCACCACTATGGGCTGTCGGTCGAGGCGTTTGGCAGTCTATTTGGTGCCACCGGCATTGCGATTTTGCTGGGGGCGATCACGGCGGGGCGGCTGGTGGCACGCAAAGGGCTTGGGCGGTTGGCGTTGGTCGGCGCCGGCTGCATGCTGCTCGGGTCGCTACTGGTACTGATTGGCGCCGTTACCGCCAGCGGGCTGGTTGGGATCGTCGCAGGCATGGCCCTGGCCATGTTTGGGCTGGGCGTTGCCGAGGCCACGCTGATGTCGATGGCCATGGCTTCACAAACCCGTGCACTAGGCTCTACGGCGGCGTTGCTGGGGGCGTTTCAGTTGATCATTTCGTCGTTCGCCACGCCGTTGTCAGGCATCATGGCGCCTTTGGGCGCATCGCATTGGGCGTTGCTGCTGGCGCTGTCGGCTGCGTTGGTAGCGGTGCTGGTACGCGCCAGTGTGCGCTGTGCGCCAGGCGAGCGGCCGCACCTGGCCGGGCACTGATGCCCGGGTAACTGTTTTCTGGAGAACGCTGCATGAGAACCCTGTCGCCTTCGGCAGAAAAGATATGTGTGATTGCCGTCGAGCATTTTGCCAACAGCGGCTATGACGCCTGTTCGCTCAATGACATTGCGGTGGCGGCGGGTATGCGCAAGCCATCGTTGTATGCGCATTTCAGCAGCAAGGACGACCTGTTCCAGGCCGTCTTCGAGCGTGCGGTGGAAGCAGAGCGGTTGTATGTCGAGGACTGTTTTGCTCATCCGCATGGCGATGTTCCCGGTGGGCTGTACTGCCAGCGTCTGGGTGAGCGCTATCTAGGGTCGGCGCATTTACGTTTCTTGCTGCGCACGGCGTTTTTTCCGCCGACGGAGCTGCGGGCCTGGATCTCCGCGGGGTTCGAAGGTTATCTGGCGCGGCTGGCGGCGTTGTTCGTTGCACGCATGAAGGCCTATCGGCCGACGTTCGAGGATGAGCAGGCCGTACTCTACCGGGATGCCTACATGGGAATTGTCGACAGTTTGGCGGTGGAGCTGATCTACGCCGGGCCTGAGGCCTATGCCCGACGGCTGGCCGCATTGTGGAAGGTGTTCGAGGATTCATTGGCGCGTAGCGGCGCCGAAAAATAAGACCTTAGTACCATGGCGGCTTCATTGAAGCGGTCCATACTCATCGTTCGCCCTTAAATAACAACAAGCTCAGGGTTCGACATCGATGACTTACCAGCACTGCTATGATCGCTCCATTGCTGACCCCGCTGCGTTTTGGGCCGAGCAAGCCAATGACTTGGCCTGGTACCGAAAACCGACACAGACGCTGACCGAAAACGCCGATGGTACGCACCAGTGGTTCAGCGATGGCCGCTTGAACAGCTGCTACCTGGCCCTTGATTATCAAATCGAGCAAGGCCGTGGCGAGCAAGTCGCGCTGATCTATGACTCCCCGGTAACCCACACCCAGCAAACCTTTACCTACCTGCAAATGCGCGACGAAGTCGCACGCCTGGCCGGCTTGCTGCGCCAGTTGGGTGTGGAAAAGGGTGACGGTGTCATCATCTACATGCCCATGGTGCCCCAGGCCGCCATGGCCATGCTCGCCTGTGCCCGCATTGGCGCGGTGCATTCGGTAGTGTTTGGTGGCTTTGCCGCCAATGAGTTGGCCCTGCGTATCGATGATGCCCGGCCAAAACTGCTGCTGACTGCCTCCTGCGGGTTGGAGTTCGACCGGGTCATTGCCTACAAACCCTTGGTCGACCGGGCCCTGCAACTGGCACAACATCAGCCCAGGCAGGTATTGGTGCTTCAGCGCCCGCAAGCCCGTGCCGAGATGATCGAGGGACGCGATCTGGATTGGCAGGCCGCCGTCGCCAGTGCTGAACCGGTCGCGCCGGTCGAGCTGGGCGCTGCCGACCCGCTCTACATCATGTACACCTCGGGCACCACCGGAAAACCCAAAGGTATCGTGCGCGAAAACGGCGGCAATGCCGTGGCGCTGAAGTTCGCCATGCAGCACATCTATGGCATGCAGCCGGGTGATGTCTGGTGGGGAATCTCCGATGTGGGCTGGGTGGTCGGGCACTCGTTGATCGTTTACGGGCCGCTGATGAATGGCTGCACCAGTGTGTTCTATGAGGGCAAGCCGATTCGTACACCAGACGCCGGTGCTTACTGGCGTGTGGTAGAGCAGTACAAGGTTAACGGGATGTTCTGCGCGCCGACAGCGATGCGGGCGGTGCGCAAGGAGGACCCGGAAGGCCTGTTGCTGCGTAAATATGACCTGAGCTCGTTGCGTCAGTTGTTCCTGGCCGGCGAGAAACTTGACTCCAGCACCCACCAATGGCTTGAGGCAACCAGTGGCAAGGCGGTCCACGATCACTGGTGGCAGACCGAAACCGGCTGGCCGGTGACAGCGCCCTGTGTCGGTCTTGATGGCAGTGGCGTGCGAGCGGGATCGAGCAACCGTGCGGTACCGGGGTACCACGTTCAGGTACTGGATGACGACGGGCATTTGCTGGGGCCGAATCAGCAAGGTGCCATCGTCATTGCCTTGCCGTTGCCGCCCGGCTGCAGCCAGACCTTGTGGGGCGACCATGCACGTTACGTGCAGTCGTACCTGCAGACGTATCCGGGTTACTACCATACCGGAGACGGCGGTTACCTGGATGATGACGGCTTTGTCTACATCATGGGGCGCACCGATGATGTGATCAACGTATCAGGCCATCGCCTGTCGACCGGTGAAATGGAAGACCTGGTGGCCGCGCATCCGGCCGTGGCCGAATGTGCGGTGATCGGTGTCTACGACGAGATCAAGGGCCAGGTGCCACTGGCACTGGTAGTGCTCAAGGACGCGACGCCAATCAGTGAGCAGCAGTTGCAGAGCGAGCTGGTTGCCCGCGTTCGCGAGCAGATCGGCGCACTGGCCTGCTTCAATCAGGTTCGTGTGGTCAAGCGCCTGCCCAAGACGCGTTCAGGGAAAATTCTCCGGGCCGTGTTGCGCAAGATCGCCGATCAACAGCCCTATACGCCGCCATCGACGCTCGATGACCCCGCCGTGCTGGATGAGATCGAGGCAGTGCTCGCCAGCCTTGCTCGGGCAGGCTAAGGCGCTGACGGAACATGGCCTGTGCTCCAGGCCATGTTGGAGTTTGCGCAGGAGCGGAATAGATAGTGCACTTAGGTGTCCAGCGCCTTCTTTCTAGGCATATGCCTCGATAAAGCAATTGCGTATCTCGGCTTCCTGGCTGATAGCCAGTCATATAGGGTCTTATCCAGCTCTTCATCGCGTCGATAGGGTGCTGTCAGTTCATAAATCTGCAACTGGATGGGTATTGATTTAGTGTGACTTTACTTTCGTGAAAACCAGCGTCTCGGCTCATATTGGGTGGGAATACAGCATGTGTGGAGAAAAATACTTACAAATGCAATCCATCCAACGACATCATTGCCTTGAATGAAAGGTTTTAATGTGGGGAAAACGACATCGTACCCGTACTTTACGGTGCTCATGTGAAAAGATCCAAAGAAAATGGCTAGGGACAATAGTATAAAAAACCATTTCCACCTGAAGTTTTCGCCAGAAAAAAATCTCGATAAAAAATATAAAGAAAAAAGTGTTATCAAGGACAGTGCGAGATATATAACTGAAACGATAATAGTGCTTGTCATTGTTTTTTGTGCTCCAGGTACATTGATCTACCTGTAACGCTATCGCTTACCGCTTCAAATGTAAGAGCTGTGCTGTAGGGCATTTCTGAAAATCTATAAAAATATTTCGACCCCAAGAGCCGACTTCGGGGCCGTGAAAAATATGTCCTGATAAGGTTGTGGGTAGGTCGAGAAACCAGGGGGTCTGACCCTGATTGCACTTTCTGTTCCGTTGTCCCAAACCCCACGTACCGCGAGGCTTCACCCTTGCGCAATCTGCTGCAACTGCCCGAGGCGGCTGCGGGTGCGGGCCAGGTCGTTGGCTGTCCCTTGCAGGGCGGCGTCCAATGGTTGTTCGCCAATCAGCACCAGGTACTTGTCCTGGTCGTAGAGCACGTCAATCAAGTTGATGAAACGCTGCTGAGCGGCGATCGAACAGTCCGCCAGGTTTGGCAGGCCATCGATGACCCAATGCTCGAATCGCTGCGCCAATTGCAAGTAGTCGATGACGGCGGTGGGTTGCTCGCAGAGGGCCGCGAAGTCGAACGCAACACGCTCGCCGTCAACTAGCCAGGCCTGTACATCACGTTTTCCCACTGCAAGGGCGGTGGGCTGCGCCGGTGGCAGGTCGAGGGCTGCGCGTTGCTCGGCGTTGCCTGGCCACAGGTAGCAACCCTGGGTAAAACGCTGGTGGCTGCCGCTGCCCGGCAGGCCCCGGTAGTCCTCGCCGCCCACTTCGACGACGTGCATGTGCTGTTTGATCAGGCGGATGACCGGCTCGAAACGCTGGTGGTAGAGCGGGTTTGGCAGCAGCCCTTCGGGCGGGTAGTTGGAGGTGACCAGCAGCAGGATACGTCGCTCGAACAACGCCTTGAACAGTTGGGTGATGAGCATGGCATCACCGATGTCATGGACATGGAACTCATCGAAGCACAGGACTTTGCAGTCCTCGAGCAACTCGTCAAGGGTGCAGGCCAGCGCATTGTCGGCATGCCGATGACGGAACATGCCGTCATGCAGCCGGGCGAAGAAGTCGTGAAAGTGCAGGCGGCGTTTCTGCTCCAGGGTGATTGCCCGGAAGAATCCCTCCAGCAACCAGCTTTTGCCGCGCCCGACACCGCCATAGAGGTACAGGCTGCGTGCCTGGCCCCGCGCCAGTTGTTCGACCTGCCCGGCCATGAAGCCGATCACCTGTTGCTGGCTGTGGCTCAGGGTATAGCCCTGTTCGTGGGCTTTGTGCTGGAACCACAGACGCAACTGCTGAGCGGGACCATCGTTGAGGGTAGAACCGCGTTGCATACGCTGGCGCAAGCTGCGCAAGGGGGAGCGAATCCAGGATGAAGAGGGCGGCTTTGCAGTCAACGTGGGTTCCTTGGCGTAAGGGGAACGAACAGCCCACCTTGAGCGAGCGCGGCTAATTTACCCAATAGCGACGCAGGCGACCAGCGATCTTGAGCCCCTGCGGTGTTACGGTGCCTTGTGGCCGTCAGTGTGCGGCGCGACGAGCGCACAAGGCCTCCAGACTGTCGCGCAGAGCCGCGCCATCGTCGTCCAGCGCCGGGCGAGCGTAGAGTGCCAGTGTCAACCCGTCGATAGGCGCGAAGCCTTCATTGACACCCAGTACGCGATGGCTGGGTTCAACACTGCGTGCCGGGATCAGGCTAACCCCCAAGCCTGCATTCACTGCCGCGCTGATGCTGGCCAGGCTGGTGCTGGAGTAACTGATACGCCAAGGGCGCCCGGCCGCTTCCAGCGCATGGATCATTTCCTGGCGATACAGCGCACCTACCGGGAACACCACTAAGGGCACGGGGTCGGTTATCGGGTGTTTGGCACTGCTGACCCAGGCCAACGGTTCCGGCCAGTACGCATGACGGTCACTGTCAGCGCCCCATTGCTTGACCAGCAGCAGGTCCAGTTCGCCATTACGATACAGGTGCAGCAGCGGCAGGCTGAGGCCGCACTCGACCTCCAGGCGCATGCGTGGGCGCTCGGCCAGCAGATGGCTCAATGGCGTGGTCAGAATCTCGCCGGCGAAGTCATCCGGTACCCCAAGACGCAACGCCACCTCCGGTTGCTGGGGGCTCAGGGCGTGGCGCGCTTCCTCTTCCAGGCGCAGGATGCGCCGGGCATAGCCCAGCAGCCGTTCGCCTGCTTCGGTCGGCCAGACCTGCCGCTGGCTGCGGTCCAGCAAACGGCAGCCCAGGCGTTGCTCCAACCGGATGATCTGTTGGCTGATGGTTGATTGGGTGAGGTGCAGGCGCTCGCCAGCGCGGGTGAAACTGCCGGCTTCGACGACTGTGACGAAGCTGCGCAACAGTAAAGGGTCAAGCATTCGAAATCCCACTGGCATGCATGAAATCAATTAATTTCATACTACCCCGGCGTCTCAGGATAATCACCGGCATCTGTTGAATCCCATGAAAAGGCGCAAGCATGAACAGCGAAATGAACGCGCACCTGAGTCGAACCGGCGCGCTCGGCTGGCTGTTGGTGGTGGCGGTGGCGATTAACCTGCGGCCGATCCTGACCAGCATCGGCCCGTTGCTGGAGGAGATTCGCAACAGCACCGGCCTGGGTTACCAGCAGGCGGCACTGCTCACCGCGTTGCCGGTGTTGTGCATGGGCCTGGTACCGTTGCTGCAACCCTGGCTACGCCGCTGGCTGAGCGAGCACCACGGGATGCTTGCCGGGCTTGCAGCCATTGCCCTGGCGTGTACCTGGCGCCTGTTTCTGCACAGTGGTACGGCGCTGATTGCCAGTGCCGCGTTGGCTGGCCTGGGTGTGGCTTTTATTCAGGCCTTGATGCCAGGCCTGGTCAATCGTTGGTTCCCCTCACGCCTGGCGTTGGCCATGGGCGTGTATTCGGCAGCGTTGATGAGCGGTGGTGGAATCGCCGCCGTGCTCGGCCCGCGGATCGCGGAAACGGCCGGGCACTGGCAGGCGGGTCTTGGGGTGTGGCTGCTACCGGCGCTGCTGGCCCTGGTCTTGTGGTGCGTGGCGCGCCCCAGCGCGGAGCAGGCGCGTAGTGGGGCAGAGGCCAGGCGACACTTTTTCGGCAGCCGCCGTGCGTGGTTGCTGGCGGGCTACTTTGGCCTGATCAACGGTGGTTACACCAGCATGGTTGCCTGGTTGCCGGCCTACTATCGGCAGATCGGTGGCAGCGCCCAGGGCGGCGGCGAGTTGATTGGCTTGATGACCATTTTCCAGGTGTTGGGTGCGTTGGGCCTGCCGTTGCTGTTGCGGCGTTTGGCTGATCGGCGCCCGGGGCTGTTGGTGGCCTTGTTGTCGCAGTTGCTGGGCTTTATCGGCCTGCTGATGCAGCCTTCATTATGGTCGGGGCTGTGGGTGGCGCTAATTGGTTTCGGCCTGGGCGCCTGCTTCAGCCTGAGCCTCACGCTCACCCTTGAACACTTGCGCGGCAAGCCTGCCGAGGCAGGGGCACTGGCGGCGTTTGTTCAAGGTATCGGTTTTATCATCACCGGCATCATTCCCTACCTGACAGGCTGGCTGCGGGATATCAGCGGCGATTTCCAGGCCTCGTGGCTGTTGCTGACCTTGACCGTGGTACTGATGCTCGTGGTGACCTTGCGTTTTTCTCCAGGCGGTTATGCCGGCGCCATGAGCGAGGAGGGTGAGCGTCAGGTGAGCCCTGTGGCCAGATGATGGGTGACAGGTGTTTCACCCGTGTAACTGAAGGCGTGCCGTTGATCCGCAAAACCTACGTGTCGTCTGTGCGACGCCACACTCAAGGGTGTCAGCCATTTCCATTTGGAGGGCAACCCTCATGAAAGCTCGTTGGGTGTTGGCATCGGCTTTGCTGGCCTGTGCTGCTGTGCAGGCACAAGACGCAGTACCGTTGTATCACTATGGCATGCCGCTTGATGTGGCCAAGGTGGTCAACCTGAGTGAGCCGGAGTCGATGCTGTGTGAGGTGGTAAAGGCACGTATGGTCTACAAGGATTCGGCCGGGCAAGTGCGTCGCCTGGACTACCTGAAACTGGCGCAAGCCTGCAACCATGGCGGTTGATCCGCCGTCCTTGATGTTATGGCCTGAGTGCAGTCATGGTGTGGCTAGGTGCTGCTGAACGTCGTTGAATGACCATGACCGCACACAAGGCTTTTGCCTGAGGTGAGTGAATCGGCGTAGCCTTGCCGTGTCAGCCGCAATGGATTCGCCCATGGCCCCGCGCAAACCCAGCATTCGCCAACGCAATATCGACAGTATTCTCCTCGCTGCGGAAAAGGTATTTGCCGAAAAAGGCTTTGCCGGCACCGCCATGGCCGACATTGCCGAGGCCGCCGAACTGCCGCGTAGCAATGTGCACTATTACTTCAGTACCAAGGCAGAGTTGTATCAGGCTGTGGTGCTCGGCTTGCTTGAGGTGTGGAAGCAGGATGCGCTATGTTTCGAACTGTATGACGATCCGCGGATCGTGCTCAGCAGCTACATACGCGCCAAGATGAACCATTCGCGCAGCCGCCCCCATGGCTCCAAGGTCTGGGCCGATGAAATTATCCATGGTGCACCCAACCTCGGCACTGCCCTGGATGACAGCCTGTGCGGCTGGGCGAAACTGAAGGAGGCGAAAATTCGTCAATGGGTCGAAGACGGACGCATTCTGCCGGTCGAGCCCTCAGGGTTGCTGTACATGATCTGGGCCTCGACCCAGCACTACGCCGATTTCAGCCATCAGGTCAGCCTGCTGAACGCGCATAAGCCCCTTGATGACCTGCAGTTTGAGCGCGCCGTGCAGACCGTCACCTGCGTCATCTTGCGAGGTATCGGGCTGGAACCCTGAGCGGCCACCCACTGGCAACGCCTACTGTGGCATGCTTGCTGGCTTTGGTAACACCGGAATCAGGGAATGAACGGGCAGGATCTCAAGGACAGGCAGCAACTGCAGGCAAGGCTTGAAAGGTGTGTTTCCGTCTATGCGCTGATCGACCCGTCTCAGGCGGGTGAGGGTGAAGACACGGTGTTGGATGGGGTTGAGGTCCGCTCGTTTGAGGCCGCCCCGCAATCCCTCGGCTTGGCGCTGAACAGTGAGTGGGAGCCCGAGTCCTGGTTGCTGCGCCTGAGCCCGTTGGCCATGGCGGGCTGGCCAGGGGAACGGCAGCCCGGCCTGAACTGGTTCAAGGTCGACTTCCGCCTGTCGTCATCACCGGATGCACAAGCGTCGCTGTACGCCTTCAGGGCGCTTGACGATGCGCGAACGCCTTTGGAAATCCTCGATGTGCAGGTGCTGGACAAAGGCGAGACGCTTCGCAAACTGGTGCGCTTTAGCCAATTGCGCGGCCTGCCGGTTTCCTCCAAGGCGAGTATTGCCGAGTTGCTCCAGCAGGCTGCCGATGATTGTGATTGGCCGATGTTGGTCGTGCATGATGTCGGCCAGGCTAACTGGAATTCACTGTATCCCGGTGCGATATGCCCGTGCCGAGGCAAACACGCCGTGCTGTTCTACGACTGCGGTGTCCCGACAGGGTTCAACTATGCCACCTTGCCCAGCCCGCCGTTGGACCCCTTTGCCAACGCGTCAGCCGAGGCACCGGTCATCCTGTCGCACTGGGACATGGACCACTGGGCTGGCGCTGCTGCCGGGCAGCCGCTTTTCGGTGGCCGTGGTATTCGCATCGCGTGGGATCCACGGGCGCTTGATCGCCCCTGGATCGTACCCAATCAAGGCCGTGCGCAGAGCGGTCAGCGTGTTTCCAGCATGGGCTGGCGACTGGCGCTCGCCTTGGCGCGGCGTGGTAACCTCCACATCTGGCCGAGTCAGCTCAATGGCGTTTTCAGCCGTCAGGGCCATCGCATCATCAAGTGTCAGCCACAGGGTGGCCACAATGACAATAACAACACGGGCCTGGCCCTGCTGATCAATGCCGGTGCTTCAAGGCGTGAGCCACAGTACCTGTTAACGGTGGGCGATGCCGACTACTCATCGTTGTACCTTCATTACCCGCAAGTTCGGGCGTGCGGCTATCGAGGGCTGGTCGCCAGTCATCATGGTGGCAACATCAACAGTGCGCCGCCTGCGCCACTGGATCGCTGGAGCAAGCTGGTTTATTCACACGGCGCCAGGTACCACCATCCAACGCATGCTGCACGACTGGCCCACAGCGCCGCGGGCTGGCAACAGGTCCGCGAAACCCATCAGCGGCGCAATCGTCGTATTCGCGGAGGTGTTCAGCAACAGGTGGGCAGCGTGAGCCTGGGCATTCACGTTGAGCCCTGCCTTTGCGCGCACCTGGGTGTGCCTGCCGATGCCAACTGCCCGATTCAGTAATGCCCGATCCGCTTTAGCGGTCGCCGCGCGCAAACGCGTGCAAGGTCTGGCCTTCCATCCGGTAGCGCACCCACTCATCCTGAGGCTGTGCGCCAATCGAGCGGTAGAACTGAATGGCGGGTTCGTTCCAGTCCAGTACGCTCCACTCCAGGCGGCCGCACCCCTTGTCGCAGGCTTCTCGGGCGATATGGCGCAGCAACTGCTTGCCTGCGCCGCTACCGCGTTGGTCGGGGGTGATGTACAGGTCTTCGAGGTAGATGCCGTTGCTGCCCAGCCAGGTGGAGTAGCTGAAAAAGTACACCGCGTAGCCGATGACCTGGCCATCGCGCTCGCAGATCAGCGCTTTGGCCGTCGCCTCAGGGCTGAACAGGCTGCGCTCGATATCGGCGAGGTTGGCGACCACTTCATGGCGGGCGCGTTCGTAGTCGGCGAGCTCGATGATCAGCTCGAGAATGCGCCCTGCGTCTTCAAGGCGGGCGGGGCGAATGTGCACGGTCATAAGTGAGGTTTCTGCGGGCAAGGGGTGGGCGACCATCGTAACCGTCAGGGTGTGATCGTCAACTCTGCCGGCAGGCCAGCACCCACACTGATTGCATGGGTGCTGGCGTTCCTGCGGTCTAGCGGCGCACGCTTGCTGCGTGAATCAGCCTTGGCGTTTTACCACCAGCGTCAAGATGTCGTAGCTGGCCACCAGCTCGCCGAGCTGGTTGGTGACTTCGACATCCCAGGCCACGACCCCTTGCGGGATACCCTGTGGGCTCTTTTTGCCCTGGTCGATCTTGCGCTTGCAGGTCAGGCGCGCCTGGATGGTGTCGCCGATGCCCACCGGATTGATAAACCGCAGGGTGTCCAGGCCATAGTTGGCCAGCACCGGGCCGGGTGCGGCGCTGACGAACAGCCCTGCCGCCGCCGACAGCACAAAGTAACCATGGGCGATGCGTTTGCCGAACTGCGATTCCTTGGCGGCGATGTCATCGAAGTGCATGTAGAAATGGTCGCCCGACAGGCAGCCGAAGTTGACCAGATCGGCTTCGGTCACGGTACGTCGATGGGTCAGCAGTGACTCACCAATCTGCAGGTCTTCAAAGTGACGGCGGAACGGGTGTACCTCGGTTTCTATCACCTCGGCGCCACGTACGTATTCACCGGTAACGGCCATCAGCATGCTCGGTGAGCCTTGCACCGCGGCGCGCTGCAGGTAGTGCTTGACCGCGCGCAGGCCGCCCAGTTCCTCACCGCCGCCGGCTCGACCGGGGCCGCCGTGCTTGAGCTGTGGCAGTGGCGAGCCGTGCCCTGTGGACTCCACTGCCGCTTCGCGGTCCAGCACCAGAAGGCGCCCGTGCCAGGCGGCAGCGGCGGGTATCGCCTTGGCGGCAACCTGGCGATCATGGGTGACCAGCGTTGCGACCAGGCTGCCTTTGCCACGAGCTGCCAGTGCCAGGG
Organism: Pseudomonas sp. AL 58; assembly: GCF_036348395.1. Taxonomy (NCBI): domain Bacteria; kingdom Pseudomonadati; phylum Pseudomonadota; class Gammaproteobacteria; order Pseudomonadales; family Pseudomonadaceae; genus Pseudomonas; species Pseudomonas sp. AL 58. The sequence continues at coordinate 177,782 of NZ_JAZBQR010000005.1, read as the reverse complement.
CTTCGTCCAGATCGTCGTAGGCCATCAGTGTACTGACCGGGCCGAAGGCTTCGATATCGTGAGCACCGCCCTCGGCATGTGGATTGCGCGCCTGGAGCAGGGTCGGGGCGAAGAACGCACCCTCCGCGACGCCTTCGCCAACCGGGGCGAAACCATCGCGCTCGCCGAACAGCAGGTCGCAGCTTTGCAGCAGGCTCTGCACACGTTCAGCCACATCGGCCTGTTGGCTGTGGGAGGCGAGTGCGCCCATGCGTACGCCTTCAACCGATGGGTCGCCGACCACCACCTTGCTCAGGCGCTCGCGCAGGCGGGTAGCGACCGCGTCGATGTGCTTGGCCGGGACGATGGCGCGGCGGATGGCGGTACATTTCTGCCCGGCCTTGGTGGTCATCTCGCGGACCACTTCCTTGATGTACAGGTCAAACTCCGGGTCGTCCGGGGTTACGTCCGGGCCCAGAATCGCGCAGTTCAGCGAATCGGCCTCGGCCGTGAAAGGTACCGAATTGCGGATCAGGTTCGGCGTGACGCGCAGTTTGGCGGCAGTGTCGGCAGAACCGGTAAACGTGACCACGTCCTGGCCCTGCAAGCGGTCGAGCAAGTCGCCGGTGCCGCCGATCACCAATTGCAGGCTGCCGACCGGCAACAGGCCGGACTGATCCATCAGGCGCACGACTGCCTCGGTCAGGTAGCTGGTGGAGGTGGCCGGCTTGACGATACACGGCATGCCCGCAAGGAAAGTCGGCGCAAACTTTTCCAGCATGCCCCAGATCGGGAAGTTGAAGGCGTTGATGTGCACGGCCAGGCCCGCGCGCGGCACCAGGATATGGCTACCGGCGAAGTGGCCTTGCTTGCCCAGCGGCATGGCCGGGCCTTCATGGACGATATTGCCCGAAGGCAGTTCACGGGTACCGATACCCGAGTAGGCGAACAGGGTGGCGTTGCCGCCTTCGATGTCGATCCAGCTGTCGGCACGGGTGGCGCCGCTGTGGTGCGACAGGGCATACAGCTGCTCCTTGCGTTCGCTCAGGTACAGCGCCAGGGCCTTCAGCCGGGCGGCACGCTGCTGGAAGTCCATGGCCATGAGCTCGGCCAGCCCACGGGCCCGTGCGTGTTCAATGGCTTCGGCGAAGTCTGGGCGCTCTTCGTGGCTGTAGGCCAGGACATGGCCGTCCAAAGCGCTGCGCAGGGGTTGAGCGCCGTGCTGGCCGATCCAGCGGCCGCCGATGAAGCTTTGCAAGGTTGGGGCGTGAGACATCAGGTGTTCTCCTACGTGAATAAGGCCGCTGCGCCAGCGCTGGCGCAGCGGGAGGGTGCTTACCAGAGCGCCAGGGTGTAGCCGACAATGAGGCGGTTCTCGTCCACGGCGTTGGTCAGGCCATTGCCGGAGCGGAAGGTGACGTTGCGCCAGCGCAGGCTGACGTTTTTCAGTGGCCCGCTCTGCACCACATAGGCGATATCGGTATCGCGTTCCCACTCACGACCGTTGTCCACGCTGGCCGTCTTGGCGTGACGACCGTCGGTGTAACGGGTCATGAAGCTCAGGCCCGGTACGCCGAGGGCGGCGAAGTCGTAGTCATAGCGCACTTGCCAGGAGTCCAGGCCAGCGCGGGTGAAGGTGTTGTAGGTCACCAGGTTGACCACATAGGGGTCGCCACCGTTGAGGAACGGGAACGCACTGTCGCCGGACTGCTGCTGGAAGTTGGTGCTGAACTTGTGGGCACCGACACCCAGGGTGAACATGCCGTTGAAGTTGCGGTTATCGATGCGCCCGGCGCGTTCGGCGCCGTCTTCACGGCTGTCGAAGTAGCGGATATCGCTGCGCAGGCTCAAGCCTTCGGCCAATGGCCAGGTATGCACCAGGCCGACGAACTGCTGGCGGTAGATATCCTCCAGCTTGCCGTAGTAGTAGCTCAGTGCCAGTTGCGGGTTGATTGCCCAACTGCCGCCGGCAAAGTCGAAGGCGTCACTTGTGGCTGCGCCATACCCGATGTCGTCACGGCTGGAGGAGTCGCGCAGATTGGTTTTGGTCAGCCGCCCGCCGTTGAAGGTCAGCCCGTCGAGTTCCTGGCTGGTCAGCAAACCACCCTGAAAGGTCGAGGCGAGCAGGCGGGTGTCGTTGTAGACCACCACCGGCAGCAGCGGCTGCAGGGTGCCCAGGCGCAGGACACTCTTTGACGCGCGCAGCTTGGCCGTCAAACCCAGCTCGCTGTAATCATCGTCCGGCTCCAGGCTGTTACGGCCGTAAGGCAGCAGGCCCGTACCGCGACGATCGCGGCTTGAGTCCAGTTTGATACCCAGTTGGCCCATTGCGTCGACACCGAAGCCCACCGTGCCTTCGGTGAAACCCGATTCGATTTTCGTGGTAAACCCCTGTGCCCACTCGTCGGCCTTGGCCTGTGGCGCGTTGCTTTGACGAAAATCACGATTCAGGTAGTGGTTACGCAGTTCGATCTTGGCGTGGCTGTCCTCGATAAAGTCAGCCAAGGCCGGTGCGGCGGCCATCGGCAGGGTGAGGCCAGCCAGCATGGCGGCAAGCTGTGGAGCGGAAGCAGTACGTTTGTGGTTCATTATTTTTATACCCAACAGTCCTGTGACAGCGTTACGTAATGGTCAGTGTTTACTGGCACCGGCGGCGCCGATTCCGGTCATCGAACGAATGAACTGGGCCAGGTAGCGGCCGCGTTCTTGCGCTGCTTGTGGTGAGCTGTCGGTCACTGAGAACACCCAGGCGCCAAGGAACGCCAGGCTCATGGAGAACAGGGCCGGGTTGTTGTAGGGGAACAGTGCCTTGTCGAAGTGCAGGACGTTGACCCAGACCGCCGGGCTGAGCACCAGCAGGGCGATGGCCGAGACCAGGCCAGCCATGCTGCCGGCGACTGCGCCGCGGGTGGTCAGGCCTTTCCAGAACATCGAGAGGAACAGCACCGGGAAGTTCACCGAGGCCGCAATGGCCAATACCAGGCCGGAGAGGAAGGCGATGTTCTGCGACTCGAAGAGCAGGCCAAGGATGATCGCCAGAACGCCGATCGCCAGGGTGGCAATACGCGACACGCGCATTTCTTCCTGCTCGGTGGCTTTGCCCTTGCGCACGACGCAGGCATAAAGGTCATGGGAGACCGCCGAAGCACCGGACAGCGCCAGGCCGGCGACCACCGCCAGAATGGTGGCAAAGGCCACTGCCGAAATGAAACCGAGGAACAGGTTGCCGCCAACCGCCTGGGCCAGGTGCACGGCGATCATGTTGCCGCCGCCGATGATCGCGCCGCTGGCATCGCGGTAGGCTGGTTCGGTGCCCACCATGACGATGGCGCCAAAGCCGACGACAATCAGCAGCAGGTAGAAGTAGCCGATGAAACCGGTCGCGTAGAACACGCTCTTGCGTGCTTCCTTGGCGTCGCTGACGGTGAAGAAACGCATCAGGATGTGCGGCAGGCCGGCGGTCCCGAACATCATGCCCAGGCCCAGCGAAATCGCGTCGATCGGGTTGGACAACAGCCCGCCGGGCGCCATGATCGCTTGCCCCTTGGTGTGTACCGCCGCTGCGCCGGCAAACATCGCTTCAGTGCTGTAGCCAAAGTGACGCAGTACCATGAGCGCCATGAAGGTGGTGCCCGACAGCAACAGCACGGCCTTGATGATCTGCACCCAGGTCGTGGCCAGCATGCCGCCGAAGGTGACATAGAACACCATCAGTACGCCCACCAGAATGACCGCATACAGGTAGCTGATGCCAAACAACAACTCGATCAGCTTGCCGGCACCGACCATTTGCGCCACCAGGTACATCAGGGCCACGGTCAGGGTGCCAAACGCCGAGGTCAGGCGCACGGGTGTCTGTGCCAGACGATAGGAGACCACGTCGGCGAAGGTGTACTTGCCCAGGTTGCGCAAGCGCTCGGCAATCAGGAACAGGATGATCGGCCACCCGGCCAGGACACCCAGCGCATAGAGCAAGCCGTCATAGCCATTGAGGAACATCATGGCGGAAATGCCGAGGAACGACGCCGCGCTGATCATGTCGCCAGCAATCGCCAGGCCGTTCTGGAAACCGGTCAGGCCACCACCAGCGGTATAGAAGTCGCTGGCTGAGCGGGTGCGCCGTGCAGCCCAACGGGTAATCCCCAGGGTGAACAGGACGAACATCAGGAACATGCCGATGGCGTTCCAGTTCAACGGGCGGGCAGCATCGGCGGCGAGCGCCAGGTCGCTGATCATCAGGCCCGGCAGCAGTAAGGTAAATACGGGTTTCATTGGGCGCACTCCTGCCGGACTTTGTCGTTGAGCGGGTCGAGTACGTTGTTGGCGCGGTAGACGTAGATGCCGGTCAAGGCAAAGGACAACAGCACGATCACGACCCCGACCAGCATGCCGACCGAGGTGACCCCGCCACTCAGGGATTGACCCAGGGTGCTGGGTGAGAAGGCAACCAGCAGGACGAAGCCGTAGTAGATGACAAGCATGGCCAAGGTCAGCGACCAGTTCAGGCGCTGTTTACGCTTGACCAGCTGTTGAAAGTCCGGGTGCTTGCAGATGCTTTCGATATCGTTGGGTGTCATGGCGCTCTCTTGATCTTTTTTGTAGTTGTTTTGGGGGTATTGCCGGCTTGCGGCAGGGGTAGGCATTGCCTGCCCCTGCGGGTGGATCAAAGCTGGTCGAAATCCAGGACGACCTTGTCGCTGACCGGGTAGCTCTGGCACGAGAGCACGTAGCCGGCGGCCACTTCGTAGTCTTCAAGGGCGTGGTTGCTGTCCATCTCCACTTCACCTTCGACGACCTTGCACTTGCAGGTCGAGCACACGCCTGCCTTGCACGAGTAGGGCAGTTCGGCGCCGATGGCATTGCCGGCGTCGAGGATGCTCTGGCTGTTGCGCGGCAGGTCGAAGGCCAGGGCGCGGCCGTCGCTGATCACGGTGATCTGGCTGACCGCCGAATCCGCCTGGCGGGCCGCTTCGCGAGCTTCGCGACGCTGCTCGTTGCCGGCTGCGGCGAACAGCTCGAAATGGATGCGTTCGGCCGCCATGCCGCTGTCCTTGAGGCGGTCGCGGACGATCTCGGTCATGGCCTGTGGTCCGCAGATGAACGCAGCATCAAGACGCGGCACATCAAGCCAACGGCTGAACAGTTGCCCACACTTGTCCGCATCAATACGGCCGTTATAGAGGTCGATGTCCTGTTGTTCGCGGCTGAAGACAAAAATCAGGTTCAAGCGCTGCAGGTAACGGTTTTTCAGGTCTTCAAGCTGTTCGCGGAACAGCGCACTGCTGCTGGCGCGGTTGCCATAGAGCAGGGTGAAGTGGCTGTTGGGCTCGGTTTCCAGGGTGGTCTTGATGATCGACAGGATCGGGGTAATACCGCTGCCAGCGGCAACCGCCAGGTAGCGGCCCTGTCGTTCAGGGGCGAGGGCTATGTTGAAGCTGCCGGCTGGCGGCATGACCTCGAGCACATCGCCTGCGCTCAGCACGTCGTTGGCGAAGGCCGAGAAGCGACCACCCGGTACCCGCTTGACGGCCACGCGCAACTCGCCGTCGTTGACCCCGGTGCAGATTGAATAGGAACGGCGTACTTCCTCACCGTCCAGCTGGGTGCGCATGACCAGGTATTGGCCCTGGGTAAAACGAAACTGCTGGCTGAGCGTCGCCGGCACGTCGAACAGAATCGACACCGCATCGCGGGTTTCTGTGCGCACTTGCTTGACGGTCAGTCTGTGAAATTGGCTCATGGTGGCTCTCCATCACGCGCTTAGATGCACTTGAAGTAATCGAAGGGTTCGCGGCAATCGCAGCAGCGGTACAGGGCTTTGCAGGCGGTCGAGCCAAACTGGCTGAGCAGTTCGGTGTGTGCGCTGCCACATTGCGGGCAGTTCACGGTGCCGTCATCGCCGAGCAGGCTGCGTTTGTTGGCACTGCCCAGCGGGGGCGCGATGCCATAGGCCAGCAAGCGCTCGCGGCCGGTGCTGGTGATCCAGTCGGTGGTCCAGGCCGGGTGCAACTGTCGTTCGAGCTGCGGCGCGCTAAACCCTGCGTCTTCCAGGGCCTGACGAATATCGGCTTCGATGACTTCAGTGGCGGGGCAACCGGAATAGGTCGGGGTGACCACGACATGCAAATGCCCGGCATTCCAGGCCAGTGCACGAACAATCCCCAGCTCTACCACGCTGATCACGGGCACTTCCGGGTCCATGACCCGGCCCAGCACCCGCCAGGCCTGGTCGAGGTCGCCGGGCGCCGCGGCGCGGGCGCCGAGGTCGCTGGCAATCAGCTCACCAGGTTGCATCGGGGTAGGCTCGTGGCAAGAACTGCATTTCAGCCAGCAGCAAGCCCAGATGCTCGCTGTGCAGGCCCTGACGACCGCTGAGGTAGAAGTGGCAGGCCGGTGCCGGCAAGGGCAGGGTGGCGCTGTCGAACGTTCGCTCGACCTGCTGTTGCCAGGCGGCGGCTATCTGCTGCGGGTCGCCGATAAGGCCCGCCGCGTGCAGGCGCTGCTCGACGGCATCGCTGTCGCTCAGCTCGACGGTGAAGCGCCACAGCTGCGGGATGGCTGCGAGCATGCGCTGGTGGCTTTCCTCGGTGCCGTCGCCCAGGCGCTCGACCCACTCGCTGGAGCGGCGCAGGTGATAGGTCACTTCTTTCACGGCCTTGGCGGCGATGCCTTGCAGGCGGTTGTCGCTGGAGTGGGTCAGGCCTTCCAGTACCGCCAGGTGCCAGGCGTCATAGAAGAACTGCTTGAGCACGGTGACGGCATAATCGCCATTGGGTTGCTCGACCAGCAACAGGTTGCGGTAGGCACGTTCGTCGCGGCGGAAGGCCAGGTGATCGGCATCGCGACCGTCATTGGCCAGCTCGGCGGCGTACTCCAGCCAGTTGCGGGCCTGGCCAACCAGGTCCAGGCCAACGTTCATCAAGGCCAGTTCTTCTTCCAGTGCGGGCGCCCGACCGCACCATTCACACAGGCGCTGGCCCTGGATCAGGGCGCTGTCGCCCAGGCGTAGCAGGTATTGGATCAGGTCCTGGTTCATCTTACATATGCCCCACTTCAGCCGGCAGCTCATAGAAGCTGGCATGGCGGTAGACCTTGTCTTCGGCGGGGTCGAACAACGGGTCTTTTTCGTCTGGCGACGAGGCGGTGATCAGTGCCGAGGGCACTACCCAGAGGCTCACCCCTTCGTTGCGGCGGGTGTACAGCTCACGGGCATTTTCGATGGCCATGGCGGCGTCGGCGGCATGTACGCTGCCGACATGCTTGTGGTTCAAACCGTGCTTGCTACGCACGAAAACTTCGAAAAGGGTCCACTCGGACATCTCGGCTACTCCAGATCAGGCGGCGTTCTTGTTGTGTTTTTTACGGGCGTGAGCAACGGCGGCGGCACGTACCCAGGCACCGTCTTCGATGGCCTTGCGACGGGTAGCGAGGCGTTCCTGGTTGCAGGGGCCGTTGCCCTTGAGCACCTCGTAGAACTCTTCCCACTGAATCGCACCGAAGTCGTAGTGGCCGCGTTCAGCGTTCCATTTCAGCTCCGGGTCGGGTGCGGTGCAGCCCAACAGTTCCAGTTGCGGTACGGTCTGGTCGATGAAGCGCTGGCGCAGTTCATCGTTGCTCTGGCGCTTGATCTTCCAGGCCATCGATTGCGCGCTGTTGGGTGAGTGTTCGTCGCTTGGGCCGAACATCATCAGGGCAGGCCACCACAGGCGATTGATGGCGTCCTGAACCATGTCCTTCTGTGCCTGGGTACCGTGACGCATCATGGTCAGGAGGATTTCGTAGCCCTGGCGCTGGTGAAAGCTCTCTTCCTTGCAGATACGGATCATTGCCCGCGAGTAGGGGCCGTAACTGGTGCGCTGCAGCACGACCTGGTTGACGATCGCGGCGCCGTCGACCAGCCAGCCTACGGCACCCATGTCCGCCCAGTTCAGGGTCGGGTAGTTGAAGATGCTGGAGTACTTGGCTTTGCCGCTGTGCAGCTTGGCGACTTCTTCGTCACGGTCGGCACCCAGGGTTTCCATGGCGCTGTACAGGTACAGGCCATGGCCCGCTTCGTCCTGGATCTTGGCCATCAGTTGCAGTTTGCGTTTCAGGCTAGGGGCGCGGGTGACCCAGTTGCCTTCGGGCAGCATGCCGACGATTTCCGAGTGGGCGTGCTGGGAAATCTGTCGAATCAGGGTTTGCCGGTAGGCATCGGGCATCCAGTTCTTCGGTTCGATCTTGATTTCCGCATCGATCTTTTCCTGGAACGCGCGCTCCTGCTCGGACATCTCCTCCAGCGTCTTGAGGCGTTTTACGCCGGTCTCAACCAGTTGTGCGTACATGCTGTGTCTCCAGCCTTGAGGGGTGGGCTTGGGCCTGGCAGTAGTTATAAGTGATACATAATCAAATATCAAACACAAAAATACGTGTCGTATAAAATTTTTGTATCGCTTTTACCCGAACAGCGGGCGAAAAAAAGCCCCGCCGAAGCGAGGCTCTTTTCGTGCTGCTGGAATAGCCCTTATGGGGCGGGTTACGTGCGCTTGTCGAACACCCGGCAGGCCTTGCCCTCGGAGCGTTTAATCGAAAACACGGGCTGCAGCACGATACGTGCACTGATGCCGATGTGGGTTTTGATGTGTCGGCTCAGATCGCCGCACAGGGCTTTCTGCTGATCCTCGCCAAGGTGCTGTTGGTCGGGCCTGAGCTCAACGTGTACATCGAGGCTGTCGAGATTGCCATTGCGATACAGATGCATCTCGTAGCACTCGGAAAGCTGTTTTATTTTCAGGACCTGTTCCTCGATCTGTGTCGGGAACACGTTGACACCCCGGATGATCAACATGTCGTCGCTACGTCCGGTGATCTTGTCGATGCGTCGCATCGGTCGGGCAGTGCCTGGCAACAGGCGAGTGAGGTCGCGGGTGCGATAGCGAATCATCGGCAGCGCCTCTTTGCTCAAGGAGGTGAACACCAGTTCGCCCAACTCACCATCAGGGAGTACCGCCCCGGTCACCGGGTCGATGATCTCGGGGTAGAAATGGTCTTCCCAGACGGTAGGCCCGTCCTTGCTTTCCGCACACTCCATGGCGACGCCCGGCCCCATGATTTCCGAAAGGCCATAAATGTCCAGGGCCGTGATGCCCAGGCGCGACTCAAGGGCGCTGCGTAGCTCAGGTGTCCAGGGCTCGGCGCCGAAAATACCCAGGCGCAGGGCCAGTTGGTGCGGGTCGATGCCTTGGCGCTCGATTTCATCGGCAATGTTCAGCATGTAGGATGGCGTGACCATGATGATGTCGGGCTGGAAGTCACGGATCAGTTGCACCTGCTTCTCGGTCTGACCGCCGGACATCGGAATCACTGTACAGCCGAGGCGTTCGGCACCGTAGTGGGCGCCAAGGCCGCCTGTGAACAAGCCATAGCCGTAAGACACGTGAACCTTGTCGCCTTTGCGCCCACCGGCGGCACGGATCGAGCGGGCGACCACATTGGCCCAGGTGTCAATGTCGTTCTGGGTGTAGCCGACCACGGTCGGCTTGCCGGTGGTGCCGCTGGACGCATGCAGCCTGACGACATCGTGCATGGGCACAGCGAACATGCCGTAGGGGTAGTTGTCGCGCAGATCGGCCTTGTAGGTAAACGGGAGTTTTGCCAGGTCATCGAGGCTGCGGATGTCGTCGGGGTGTACGCCCACTTCGTCGAAGCGCTGACGGTACATGGGGACATTCTGGTAGGCGTGACCGAGGCTCCAGCGCAAGCGCTCCAGCTGATGCTGGCGCAGTTGGTCGATGCTGGCGGTTTCCATCGGGTCGAGCACGGCGGCATTGCTGATCTGCATGTTCATGGGTTCACTCAAATTGTTTTTGTAAGGGCCGGGGCTACCGGCCTGAGTGCATGACGCCAAGAATACCTTGGGCGCCATGGCCTGGGGTGTACGTTCAGCCGTCAAGGCGCTCGATGATCAGCGCAATGCCCTGGCCTACACCGATGCACATGGTGCACAGGGCATAGCGCGCCTTACGTTCCTCCAACTCGATCAACGCGGTGGTCACCAGGCGGGCGCCGCTCATGCCCAGCGGGTGCCCCAGCGCGATCGCGCCACCATTGGGGTTGACCCGTGGATCATCGTCGGCGATGCCCAGTTCGCGCAGTACTGCCAACCCTTGTGCTGCGAAGGCTTCATTGAGCTCAATGATATCCATGTCGGCCAGGCTCAGGCCCGACCGCTCCAGAACCTTGCGGGTAGCCGGCACCGGGCCAATGCCCATGATCCGTGGTTCAACCCCGGCGGTGGCCATCGCCACGACCCGGGCGCGAGCTTTAAGGCCATAGCGCTGGGCTTCGGCGCGGCTAGCCAGGAGCAGAGCGCAAGCGCCGTCGTTGACGCCGGAGGCATTGCCTGCGGTGACCGTGCCATTGGCGCGGAACGGGGTGCCGAGTTTCTGCAATTGTTCCAGCGTGGTTTCGGCACGCGGGTGCTCGTCGTGTTCGACCACCTTGGGTGGGCCTTTGCGCTGGGCGATCTGGACGGGGATGATTTCCTTGGCCAGTCGGCCACGGGCCTGCGCCGCGGCGGTGCGCTGCTGGCTACGCAAGGCAAACGCGTCCTGATCGGCACGGGAAATGTTGAACTGTTCGGCGACGTTCTCTGCCGTTTCCGGCATGGAATCGATGCCGTACTGCTGTTGCATCAGCGGGTTGACGAAACGCCAGCCAATGGTGGTGTCGAACAGCTCCGCCTGGCGCGAAAAAGCCTGCTCGGCCTTGCCCATGACCAGTGGTGCACGGGACATCGACTCGACGCCTCCGGCCAGCATCAATCCGGCTTCGCCACTGCGAATGGCCCGGGCCGCACTGCCGATGGCATCCAGGCCCGAGCCGCACAGGCGGTTCAGGGTGGTGCCGGGCACGCTCAGCGGCAAACCGGCCAACAGGGCTGACATGCGCGCGACGTTGCGATTGTCTTCGCCCGCCTGGTTGGCGCAGCCGTAGTACACATCGTCAATGGCGCTCCAGTCCAGTTGTGGGTGGCGCTGCATCAGTGCACGCAGCGGAACCGCACCGAGGTCGTCAGCCCGCACGCCACTGAGCGCCCCGGCGTAACGGCCAATGGGGGTGCGCAGGGCATCAATGATCAATGCGTCGTTCATGCCGGGGTCTCCGTGTTCAGCACGCTGCCGCGCACTTTGTAGGACTTGCCGTGAAACAGGGCGATCAGTTCGCCCTGCTGGTTTTCAATGCGTACGTCGTAGTTGCCGGTACGGCCGCTGCGGCTTTGCTCGGTACACACCGCCGTCAACGTGTCGCCGAGTCGTGCCGGGGCGATGTAGTCGATGCTGCATCCAATCGCCACGGTGGCATCGTTGTAGCTGTTGCAGGCAAAAGCGAAGGCCGAATCCGCCAGGGCGAACAGGTAACCGCCGTGGCAGGTGCCGTGGCCCTGGAGCATGTCCTCGCGCACGCTCATGCCGACCCGCGCACTGCCAGGGCCGGTGGCGAGCAGGCGCATGCCCATGCCCTGGCTGGCCTGGTCGCGTTGGAACAGGGCCTGGGCGCAGCGGCTGGCCAGATCAAGACAGTCATTCATGGAACAGGGCTCCTTCGGCCAGTAGCCGACGCAGTTGCAAAGAAGGACGGTAACGTTCTTCGCCGTAAGCGGCCTGCAGGTTGCCCAGCACCTGGACAACCCGCTCGATACCGATGGCATCCGCCCAGGCCAGAGGGCCGCAGGGATAGTTGACCCCGGCGCACATGGCCAGATCCAGGTCCTGAGCGCTGGCAACGCCTTGCAACAGGGCGTCAGCTGCTTCATTGGCCAGCATGGCGACGGTACGCAGTACACACAGGCCCGGGCTGTCCCGCAGGGCGCTGACGGCGATACCGGCACGGTTGAGCAGTGCGACGACCTGGTCGCGGGCCAGCGTAGTGGTGTCTGCCGCAGTGCTGATGGCCAACCGAGAGGCTTGTTGGTAATCAAGGGCGAGGTCGAGCAGGACCAGATTATCCAGACCCTCCTCACGGGCCCGTTGGCTGGCCATTCGACCATCACTCAGCGCCACGGTGGCATCGCCGACCCGCAGCACGCCGCGGCCTGCACGGCGTACCACGCTGATGCCGCTGGCTGCCAGTCGCGTGACCAGCGGCTCAAGCAGGCCGCTTTCGCCTTCCACGATCAGTTGCTCGACCACGGCGGTGCTGTGCAGGTTGCTCGGCTGGGGACGCACAGCACCTTCACGGTAGTCATAAAAGCCAAGTCCACGCTTGCGACCCAAGTGGCCAGCGTCGACCAACTCTTTCTGGATCAATGAAGGCTGAAAGCGCATGTCCTGGTAGTAGGCGTCGAACACTGAGCAGGTGACGGCATAGTTGACGTCGTGTCCGATCAGGTCTGTCAGCTCGAAGGCGCCCATGCGAAAACCACCGGCTTCGCACAACAGTGCATCGAGGCTGGCGCAATCGGCCACTCCCTCCTGCAGCAGACGCAGGCTTTCGGCATAGAACGGGCGAGCCACGCGGTTGACGATAAAGCCCGGCGTCGAGCGGGCCAGCACCGGTGTTTTGCCCCAGGCACGGGCGGTGGCCAGGATGCAGGCTGCAACCTCTGGATCGGTGGCAAGGCCGCTGATCACTTCAACCAGTGCCATTAACGGTGCCGGGTTGAAAAAGTGCATGCCGACAACCTGGGCCGGGCGTTGAAGGCCTGCCGCCAGGCGGGTGATGGACAGTGACGAGGTGTTGCTGGCCAGGATGCAGTCACTGCGGCACAGGCGTTCCAGTTCGCTGAACAGTGCCTGCTTGACCTCCAGGTTCTCGACAATGGCCTCGATCACCAGCCCGGTATCAGCCAGGGCCTCAAGGCTGTCGGCTGGCTGCAGCCGGGCGATGCAATCGGCCTTGGCGGTGGCCGCCAGCTTGCCGCTGGCAACGCGTTTGGCCAGCTGCTGGTCGATGTTGGCGATCGCCTGCGCGGCCGCGCCCGGACGATTGTCGTACAGCCGTACCGGGTGCCCGGCCTGGGCGGCCACTTGTGCGATGCCGGCCCCCATGGCGCCTGCGCCGATCACTGCGATCAGGGTGTGCGGGTTCAAGGCGGGCATGTTCAGCACCCCTTGAACACTGGGGTGCGCTTGGCCATGAAGGCGCTCACCCCTTCACGGTAGTCTTCGCTACGCCCGGCCAGGCGCTGGAGGTCGCGCTCGAGTGTCAGTTGCTGCTCGAAGCTGTTGTCCAGGCTGGCGTGCAGACTGCGTTTGATCAGGGCCAGGCCATAGGTCGGCTGAGTCGCCAGGTGTCGGGCCAATTTCAGTGCTTCATCACGCAAGTCGGCATCATCGACACAGCGGTAGATCAAGCCCCACTCCACGGCCTGCTCGGCGCTCAAACGATCACCCAACAGGGCCAGGGCCTTGGCCCGAGCCATACCGACCAATCGAGGCAGGGCCCAGGTGCCGGCAGAGTCGGGAATCAGGCCAATCTTGCAGAATGCCTGGATGAAGCTTGCGGAGCGGGCGGCCAGCACCAGGTCGCAGGCCAGCGGAATGTTGGCGCCGGCACCGGCGGCCACGCCGTTGACCGCACAGATAACCGGCATTGGCAGCTCACGCAGCGTGCGGATCAACGGGTTGTAGAAACGCTCGATGGATTCGCCCAGGTCTGGCACCGCTGCACCTGGCGCGACATTGCGGTCGCCCAGGTCCTGACCTGCGCAGAAGCCACGCCCCTCGGCAGTGAGTAACAGTACCCGCGCCTCGCCGCTCTGACGCACCGTCTTGAGTGCCTGGCGAACCTCTTCATGCATCTGGGTATTGAAACTGTTCAGTTGCTCGGGTCGATTGAGGCTGAGGCGTGCAACGCCGTCTTCAATGGAAAACAGAATGTGTTCAAACGTCATGGTGGCTGCCTTTGGTTGCAGGTCTGTCAATGTCGCGAAACGGACGCAGGGGCTTACTGGCCGTTGAAGCGGGCTGGGCGTTTTTCCTGGAAGGCGCGAATACCCTCGTTTCGGTCGGCGGTGCCGGCGAGCAAGGTAAAGGCGTGGCGTTCAAAGCGCAGGCCGCTGGCCAGGTCGAGGTCCTGCGCCTTCAACAGCGCTTCCTTGGCCAGGCGTACCGCCAGCGGCGCCTTGTTGGCGATGGTGCTAGCGATCTGCAGGGCGCGTTCGACCGTCAGCTCTGGTGGTGTGATTTCACTCACCAACCCGGCCTCCAGTGCACGGCGCGCACTGATGGGCTCGCCGCTCAGGACCATCTGCATGGCCAGCGATTTGCCAACTGCGCGCAGTAACCGTTGGGTGCCGCCTGCGCCCGGCATGATCCCCAGATTGATTTCGGGTTGACCGAACTGAGCATCTTCGCCAGCGATCAGGATGTCCGCGTGCATGGCCAGCTCGCAGCCGCCCCCCAGGGCATAGCCGTTGACTGCAGCGATCAAGGGTTTGGCGAAGCCGGTGATGCGCTGCCAGTGCGCCTGGCGGGGGTCGTTGAGCATGCCGACGAGGTCGCGCTCAGCCATTTCATTGAGGTCGGCGCCTGCCGCAAACGCCTTGCGGCTACCGGTCAGCACCACGGCGCGGATGGTGTCGTCGTGGTTGCAGCGTTCCAGTTCGTTCGCCAGTTCGGCGAGCAGTTCGGTGCTGAGTGCGTTCAGCGCCTGAGGGCGCTGCAGGGTGATCAGGCACACCGCCTGGTGGGATTGCACGGCAAGTGTTTGCGGCATGGCAAGGACTCTCGCAAGGCGGACGCGGCCTTTGGCCGGACTGGTTTTTTGGACGGGCCCCAGGGCCGTTTTTCCAGAGTATAGCCACAACGTGATACGCAAATACAATACTAAAATAAAATAGCGTGTCTTAAATTCGCGGGTCTCTTACTCGCGCCGCGTACTATTTTTGCCGATTTTTGTTGTGGAATTAGTGATTTCTGGATGTTTGGCGCTGTTGCAATGTGATACAAGAAAGACGATTTCGCAGCGAACAAAATTCCAGCTTTAGACGCGAGGAGCGTGCCTATGACGTGTTACAGCCTCGATGGACTGACGCCAGTGGTTGATCCAACGGCTTACGTTCACCCATCCGCCGTGTTGATCGGTGATGTGATCATCGGCCCGCGTTGCTATGTCGGCCCACTGGCCAGCTTGCGCGGTGACTTCGGTCGGATCGTGCTGGAGGAGGGCGCGAACGTTCAGGACACCTGTGTGATGCATGGTTTTCCGGACAGCGACACGGTAGTTGAACGCAATGGCCACGTCGGTCACGGCGCGGTACTGCACGGATGCCGGGTCGGTGCAGATGCCTTGATTGGTATGAATGCAGTAGTGATGGATAACGCGCATATCGCCGCGCGTTCATTCGTTTCGGCCGGTGCGCTGGTCAAGGCTGGTTTCAGTTGCCCAGAGCAATCGTTGGTGCTGGGTTCACCTGCGCAGGTCAAGCGCCGGCTCAGCGATGAGGAAGTGGCCTGGAAGCAGGCCGGTACGCGCGAGTATCAAGTGTTGGCGCAACGCTGCATGGCCTCGCTGCAGGAATGCACGCCACTGAGCGTCGTCGAGGCCGACCGCCGCCGTATCCATGACAGCGGGTTGCGCCCCAAGTCGTCGGGCAGCGCCTGAACAGCGCCCCGGCTGTGCCCTGAATGGTCATTGCTGACTGCCAGGGGTATATTTCTTATTTTTCGACCGGAACGCCCATGTCGTCCCTAGCTCCGCTCACTCAACTGATCGACCGTTTCCAGCAGCAAACGCCCATTCGCGCCAGTTCGTTGATCATCACGCTCTACGGTGATGCCATTGAGCCACATGGCGGTACCGTGTGGCTGGGAAGCCTGATCCAGCTGCTCGAACCCGTTGGGATCAACGAGCGCTTGATTCGCACATCCATTTTTCGCTTGACCAAGGAGAACTGGCTAACGGCTGAAAAAGTCGGGCGGCGCAGCTATTACAGCTTGACCGGCACGGGACGGCGTCGTTTCGACAAGGCCTTCAAGCGGGTCTACGCCAGCACTTTACCGGCCTGGGACGGCTCGTGGTGCCTGGCAATGTTGACTCAACTGCCGGCCGACAAGCGCAAGCAGGTGCGCGAAGAGCTGGAGTGGCAAGGCTTTGGTGCGATTTCTCCGGTGGTGCTGGCGTGTCCACGTTGCGACCGGGCCGATGTGAACGCCACGCTTCTGGACCTCGGCGCACAGGAAGACACACTGCTGTTCGAGACCACCGCACAGGATGTGATGGCTTCAAAAGCACTGCGCATGCAGGTTCGCGAGAGTTGGAACATCGATGAGTTGGCGGCGCATTACAGCGAGTTCATCCAGTTGTTCCGGCCACTGTGGCAAAGCCTGCGCGAGCAGGAGCAACTTGACCCACAGGAATGCTTCCTGGCGCGCATCCTGCTGATTCATGAGTACCGCAAGCTGCTGCTGCGTGACCCGCAGTTGCCTGACGAATTGCTCCCTGGCGATTGGGAAGGGCGTGCAGCGCGGCAGTTGTGCCGGAATATCTATCGGTTGATCTATGCGGCAGCCGAGCAGTGGCTGGAGTCGGCGATGGAGACCGCCGACGGGCCGTTGCCGGATGCCAGCGCAGGGTTCTACAAGCGCTTTGGTGGCTTGCCGGTCGGCGCCGGGCCTGGCGGCGAAGCCGATACGGCGGACTAGCAGAAGCTGGCTCAGGTACCGTCTGGCGCGGGCAGGAGGTGCTTGGCCCACGGCCGGTAATGCAATTCAAACACGGCCTGCGGATGGCAGCTTGTAGTGGTTTGCGGTGGTGCGGGGCTGGCCTTGAACGGTTGACCTTCCGTGCTGGTTTGGCGAAACGCTTCACGGATGATGCCAATCTCGCAGGCGAGCGCTGCCGCGTACTGCTGGCGGACGAACTCAGGCAGGCGCCCGGTCCCCGCGCCGTCCTGCCACCATACCGTCAGGCCGAGACGGGCCAATGCCTCCAGCCACTGTGCCTGTCCGTTCGGTGACAGCTTGCCAGTGCTGAAAACACTAAGGTGCATGGGGCCACCTGCTTCGCGCAGGAAGACTTGCAGCAGCGTGTGCAGCGCCTCACGGCGGTCGGCCTGTTGGAAGTGCAGGTCATCCAGTTCCATGGGCAGGTACCAACCGCTGACCGGAAGCGCCCAGGTGTCCTTTAGCCGTTGCTGCTGAGCCAGCGATTGGCCCAGTTGTGCTTTCCAGTAGGCGATCAGGCCCGCGCCGTCCAGTTCGTCGATACGCCTGTAGTAGGCGTCGTCCATGTGCAGCCCGAGTACCAATTGCAGGCCCTGTTCATGGGCCAGGCGCAGGCTGTTGGCGAGCCAACCCTGGGCGCCGCCAAAGTCCTCGCTGCCGTAGCGGCTCCATTGCACGATCAGGGTCTGGACGCCCTGGTTTGCGGTTTCGCGCCAGAGGGTGCGCCACTGTGCCGGGCTCAGCGCCGCATCGCGGCTGAGCGGCTGGTAAAACAGACGCTCGTCAGCATTGACCAGAACACTCAGTATCAGCAGTAGCACGCCCAGTACGTATCGCCCCATCAGAAGTTCAACTCCACGCCCAGGAGCACGCCGTTGGCCTGCTCATATAGATTGCCGCCCAGCGCCTGCTGGTATTCGGTGCGAACTGTCAGATGGCCGCGGTAGGCGTTGTAGCGGTCGTCATCGAACCACCATTGCCAGCGCAGGCCGAGGCCGGTGCGCAGGTCCTGACGCCAGTCGTTGCCGGGATCCTGGCTGGAAAACGCCAGAAAACCATAGGGCATCAGTGTTTGCGGGCGGGTAGCTGGCAGTTTCCAGGTATGCCCCTGCTGGAAGCGTGATGTCCACTGGTGTTCACCAGCGTGCGTCCACCAGGCAGCGTCCAGATAGAGAAACCGTTCATTCCAGTGGTTCTCCTCGACACGCCAGTCATTGCGGTAGTCGCCTTGATCGAGGAACGAAGCAGTCGCGCGTAGCAGCAGGTCATTGCTGCTCTGGGCATTGCCGCGCAGGTCGCCATAGGTGTCAGCGACCTTGCCGGGGCTGAGCAGTTGGCCGAGGCTGAGGCCGCTGTAGTGCTGATCGTCGATCTGGCGTTGGTGGTACAACTCGGCGTACAGGTTCAGGTTGGTGGTGCCCAAGGGCTTGTAGCGCAGGCCGAGCCCGGTCCCCATGCTTTGGGCATAGTGGCTGCGGTCCTGGCCGCCGAACAGCACTCGGCCATACACCGACAGTGTGCTGCCGTTGCGGCTCGGCTCATCACCCAGGGCATGGTCCCACAGGGCTAGCTGAACGTTCTGCGAGGCAGCACGGCGTTGCGGGTTGTTGCTGCGCAGGGTGTCGTTGGTCGAGACGCCCGCCGGCGACCAGGTGCTGGCCACGCTGATGCTGTCGCGTTGCGAAAGGCTCTGATGGGCGCGGCGTTGCCGGTACACACGGGCGGCGAGGTGGGTGTCATCGGTACCGTCGTCCACCATGTTCTGTTCCAGGTCGATGATACGGCGCAGTTCCTGGCGGGCTGCTGCGCTGTTTTCAACCTCGTCGTAGCGCCAGGCCAGGGTTTCGCCAATGCGGTAGTCTTCCGGAAAGTCGTGGCTGGCCTGTATCAGGTAGGGCAGCGATTGCCTGCGCAGTTGTGGTGTATCGGCGGCGGCCAGGCGCACGCCGTAGTCGGCGCGATAGCGCGGGTTTTCGGGGGCGAGCCGTGCCGCTTCTGCCAGCCATTCATTGCTCTGCTGCGGGTCGTTGGCGTGTTGTGCGGTCACGGAGGCTGCATAGTAGTGATCGGCGCGCGGCTGATGGCGCAGGGCTTCGCGTTGCAGGGCCATGGCTTCGGCGAAAGAGCCACGGCGTTGCGCAATGGCCGCGCCCAATGCCCAGTCGTCGGCGCTGCTGTGTGGCGCAGCACGCCAATGCTCCCAGGCCTCTTGAGTGTGGTTGCTGTTCAAGGCGCTACGGGCAGCGGTGAGTCGGGCATTGGCCGTCCACTGCTCGGAGGGTAGTTGCTGCCAGATCCTGTAGGCGGCTTCGGCGTCGCCCGCCGCGTCCAGTGCATAGGCCAATGGCACTTGGCTGGCCGGGTCGCCATGTCGTACGGCTGCCTGGTAATAGGCGACGGCCACTCCGGGGCGTTCTGGCATCGCGCAGCGGCCCAGCGCACGCAGCTCACCGATTTCACGAGGTATTGGCGGGGTCGCAGCGCGAACGACCTCGCAGTGACCACTCTGTGCCAAGCGTGCCAGCAGTTGCTCGCGGCTGGCGCTGTCGAGTTGCGGGATCAGGGTTTTCGCACGGCCTGCATCCAGTGGTCTGTCGACGCGGCTGTACAAACCACCTAACCGTTGCAGTAACACCGGTGGCCAGGGGCCTTGGCGACGGTCGTAGGCCTGTTCGAGCAACTGTTGCGCACGGTCATCCTGATGGTGTGTGAGTTGCAGGTAGGTCGCCTGATCCAGCGCCTCCAGGCTGCCGTTGAGGTGGTAAAGGCGCTCCCAGGCATCAATGGCTTCACCCGGGCGATCGAGAGGATGCGCCATGGCTTCGACCGGCAGGCGTTGGGCCAAGGCCCTGCGGTCGCTTTGCTGGACGAGTTCCCTCAGTTGCTGACGCCGTTGCGGTTGCTCAAGTTCCTGCTTGGGTAATGCTTGCAGCCAGCGCAGCGCCAGGTTTTTTTGATCCAGCGCGATGGCTCGGTCGATCATCGCCAGGCGCATTTGGCGTGCCGCTTCGGCAGACGGCGGCTTGGCCAACAGTGCGCTCAGTGCTGTTTCGTCCAGGCGCTGGACGTAGGCATTGGCCAGGCGCCGCCACGGTTCTTCAGGCAACGGCCCGCGCGCGGCCAAAGGCGCGAGCTGTGCGATGGTTTGCTCACTGTTGTGCAGTTGCTCGGCCCAGTTGGCGCGCGCCATGCGCAGCAGACGATCATCACCTTTGCCTGGCAGTTGGTCGAGCCAGTCCAATGCCCGTTGGGCGCCCCCGAATTTGGCCAGGCTCAGGCTATAGGCTTGCCATAAGCGTATGCGTTGCGTGAGCTCACTGTCCGCGATCCACCGCTCGACCTGGCTTTTACCGGGCGGGTCTTGCTCAATCCAGGTCAGGCGCAGTTGCAGCAGGGCGTCGGCGTGATCTGCGCTGGCGCCAAAGGCTTCGGCCACCTGTTCAGCCTCGCGGTAGCGTCGTTGCCGGGTAAGCGCCTCGATCAGCAGGGCGCGTGCATCATCGTTGTTGGGCACTTTCTCCAGCAGGTACCGGGTCAACCGCTCGACCTCTTGCCAGTTGTTGTTGCGCGCCTCGCGGTAGCTGCGGTCCATATAGGGGAAGCTGCGGAATCGCTCAAAACTACTGAGCGGCGCGGCGAGCGTCTGTGAACTGATACACGCCACCAGCAGGCTGGCAGCAATCAGCAGTGGACGTCGTTTCATGCCACTTCCTGCGCCATCTGATAGGCGATCCGCAGCTCGGCGGCCTGCTCGGCCAGCGTTTCCTTAAGAACCTCGGCGGTAATCAAACCGCGCGCCACCAGGTGCTCGCCGATGGACATCTGCTCCGGGTTGTAGTCAATGAGTACCTGATTGAACAAGCTGGTTGGCAAGATGCCACGCACCTGCAGCAGTGCGCCAAGCATGACCTGGTGATGGCTGACCCGCTCAAGGAGCGCAGCGTCGTCCTGATGCTTGGCCAGCACTGCGAGCATTTGCCGCGTGTCCTCCGGTTGCCAAGGGCTGGGGTAGTGATAACTCAATCCCAGGGTGACTCGCCCCTGGGGGGCCAGTTGGCAGCGTACGGGACGTTTCAACTGGCGACTGATCACACCCAGCGCTACCTGGCTGACAGGCCCCTCGCTGGCCAGAACCAGCGTCGGGCCGTCTTCAGCGACCGGCAGCACCGCATAAAGAATAGCCAGCCGACGAGGCAACTGGGCAATCAGCGCCGGGGTAATGTTGAACGGGTTGAGCGGCGCCCACGCCATGTCAAATTGCTCGGCAAGTGCCTGGACCAACTGCTCGCTGTCGATCAACCCTCGCAATAGCAGCTCACGCCCCAGGCGCCGGCGTACCGGGCTGGTCAGGGCATCCTGCAATTGTGCTTCGCTGATCAGCCCCTTGGCGACCAAACGCTGCCCCAACGGTTCGCGCATGGGGGTGGTCAGCGCCGGAAACTCGTGAGTGGTCTTGTCCCAGGCGACCCGTCGCGAGTCGCCCATCTCCAGGACTTGGCGCAGGGCACGCAGGTTGGCGAAAAAATTGACGAAATTGCTCCACATCATTCGGGGTGCCGAAAGCAGGCCCTCAATGATGCCGTAGTAACGGGTGACGAAATAACCGCGCTGAAGCAAACGATTGATCAACAGCAGGCCGTTGAGCCAGAGCAGCGTCGACAACAGGGCGCTGTCGGACAGGATGGACGGGAAGCGCCAGGCGTCGGGCGCGATCACCGTCACCAGCCACATGGCCAGCAACACCAGGAACAACAGGTTAACCAGAAAACTCAGCAGGTAGGCAAACAGCCCGCGGCGATCGCGCCAGAGGAAGTAGTTGAGTGCCCCGATGCGGCTCCAGCCCAGGTTGCTGGTGCCCTGAAAGACAATCCCCACGATCCAGCGCGACTTCTGGCGGATCGCGTTTCGCCAGTCACGCGGGAAGTGTTCGCGCACGCAGATAACCTGGGCAAATTCACGGCTCATGCCCCAGTGCCATTCGCGCTTGAGCGCCAGTTGCGGGTCGCTTATCGAATAGCGGGCAAAGATGCACTTCATGCCTTTGTGCTTGAGCCTGAAGCCGATGTCGTAGTCTTCGGTCAGGCTCTGTACATCGAATGCGATACCGTCACCGTCTTCAAGCAGTGCCGTGATAGCCCGGCGGCTGAAGCAGGTGCCGACACCTGCGCTGGGAACCTGGCCGCTGAGCGCTTCGCGGACAATCACATCCTTGCCATGGTTTTCGGCGAACTCATCGACGTAATGACCTGCCGTGAACCCGTGCCATTGGGGGGCGAAGGGGTAGACCGGTATCTGAATCATGTCCTTGTCGGGCAGCAAGTAGTTGAACAGCCGCAACTCCATCGGCGAGATGACATCCTCGGCGTCATGCAGGATGAAACCGGCGAACTCGATCCTCGCATCGCGCTGGAAGCGCAGGATCGCATCGATGATGTTGTTCAGGCAGTCGGCCTTGCTGGTGGGGCCGGGGCGGGCACAGATGACTTTGTGAACGTTGGGATAATGCAGGCACACCGCGTCGACATCAGACTGGGTTTGCGGGTCGTTGGGGTAGGTGCCGACAAAAATCTGGTAGTTCTCGTAATCCAGGGTGGAGGCCGCCAGGCGGGCCATCTCGCCAACGACGCCCACTTCGTGCCAGGCAGGCACCATGATTGCCAGCGGTTTTTCCGGTACCTCGAACAGGCGGCGTTCGTCGGCGCGCGCATATTTGTCATAGATGCGAAAGCGCCGTATGAGTTTGCGCAACCAATAAATCAGGTCGATGAACAGATCGTCGAGCCCGAGCAGGAACATCAGGCTGGCCAGTACGATGGCCAGCAACTTGAGGCCGAACAGCACGTAGGTCACGGCGTCGACCAGGCCCAGGCTCATGACATCTCTCGCCCGTTGGCGTTGTCCTCGAGCCAGCGGCTCAGTCGTTCGGCAATGCGCTCGCTGGCATGCCCGTCACCGTAAGGGCTGAGCACCCGGCTCATGTGCTGGTAGAGGTCGGGCTCTTCAAGCAGGCGGCTGGTTTCCTTGACGATCCGTTCGGTCTGGGTGCCCACCAGCAATACCGTGCCACCCTCCAGCACCGAGGGGCGCTCTGTTACCTTGCGCAGCACCAGCAGTGGCTTGCCCAATGCCGGTGCCTCTTCCTGGATTCCTCCGGAATCGCTCAGGATCAAGTAGGCGCGGTCCATCAGCCAGACAAAATGTCGATAGTCCTGAGGGGCGACCAACAGAATGTTTGGCTGATGCGAAAGCACCGAGTAGACGGCCTTCTGGACGTGCGGATTAAGATGCACCGGGTAGACGAACTGAACCTCGGGGTAGCGCAGGGCCAGCTCGGCGATGGCCAGGCAGATACGCTCAAAGCCATGCCCGAAGTTTTCCCGGCGATGGCCGGTGATCAGCACCATGCGCTGGTCATCGCGCAAAGCCGACAGCGGCGAGCCGATTGCCGGTTTCCAGTGGCTGCTCTTGAGGTGTTCGCGCATCCACAGCAGGGCATCGATGACCGTATTGCCGGTCACTTCGATCTGCTCCAGCACGACCCCTTCGCGCAGCAGGTTATCGCGGGCCTTCTTGGTGGGGGGGAAATGCAGGTTGGCGATGATCGTGGTCAGACGACGATTGGCTTCCTCGGGCCAGGGCGCCTTGAGGTTTCCGGTACGCAGGCCGGCCTCGACATGGGCGATGGGGATATGGCGGTTGAAGGCGCAGAGTGCAGCGATGAAGCTGGTGGTGGTGTCGCCGTGAACAAGGACGATATCCGGGTTCACCCGCTCGTAGTAAAGGTCGAGCTTACCCAGCAACTGTTGGGATAATCCGTTGAGGCTCTGGTTGTCGGTCATGACCTGAAGGTCGATATCGACGGTCAGGCCGAAGTCCTTCAGAACGTGATTGAGCATTTCCCGGTGTTGCCCGCTGGAGCAGATGTTCAGCGCTATGTTGGGCCATTGGCGCAATACCCTCGCCAGCGGCGCCATCTTGATCGCTTCGGGGCGTGTGCCGAAAACCATCATGACTTTATAGGGCATGTTCGTGCTCCTCATAGCCTCCTTGCGCGTGCTAAAAGTTGTACGGTAATCATGTCCTGTAAAAGTTAGATACAAGCAGTTGCCCGAAAGCTTGTCCAATCGCTTGGTCGGACGCTTGAGGCCCAGCGGGGCAGCAGGCCTGGCACAAGTCGTTGACGTGAGGGGGAGACCTGAGCTAGTTTCCTTCTCATGACTTTACTCCCGCATTTGCCTCAGCACAGCATTATTACCGCCATTATCGTTTTGGCGGGCTAGCTGGCACTTGCACCGAACCCGCCCTGGAGGCGGGTTCTTTCTCTCTCTCCTGGGCACTTTGAAAAAAACCAGGAGTCACCGATGACCAGCCTTACCGCTTGCCCCAGCGTACCCACCGTCTTGACCACGATGCTGTCGGACTATGTGCGCAGGATTCTTGCCGCACCGGTGTATGACCTGGCCATTGAAACACCACTGCAATCGGCCCGTGCACTATCGGCTGCCTTGGGCAACGAGGTGTTGCTCAAGCGTGAAGACCTGCAGCCCACCTTTTCCTTCAAGATCCGTGGCGCGTATACCCGATTGAGTGCCTTGACTGCCGCCCAGCGCGCCTCTGGCGTGGTCACCGCGTCGGCAGGCAATCATGCTCAAGGCGTTGCCTTGGCCGCCCGCGAGTTGGCCATGACCGCCACTATCGTAATGCCAACCACCACCCCTGAACTGAAGGTCGAAGGTGTGCGTTCCCGTGGTGGCCACGTGGTGTTGCACGGTGACAGCTTCCCTCAAGCCCTGGCTCATGCGCTGACGTTGGCCGACACCGAGGGCATGACCTTTGTGCCGCCCTTCGATGACCCGGACGTCATTGCCGGGCAGGGCACTGTCGCCATGGAAATCCTTCGTCAGCAGCCTGGCAACCTGGATGCGATCTTCGTGCCGGTCGGTGGTGGTGGGTTGATCGCGGGGATCGCGGCGTATGTGAAGTACCTGCGTCCGCAGGTCAAGGTCATTGGTGTAGAACCGGCGGACTCCAACTGCCTGCAAGCGGCCATGGCGGCCGGGGAGCGGGTGGTACTGTCACAGGTCGGCAGTTTCGCTGACGGTGTGGCCGTGGCGCAGATCGGTGCGCATTGTTTTGACGTGTGCCGTCACTTCGTGGATGAGGTGATCACGGTTGGCAACGATGAAATCTGCGCGGCGATCAAGGATATCTACGACGACACCCGTTCGATCACTGAACCATCGGGCGCATTGGCTGTCGCCGGCATCAAGCGGTATGTGGCGTCGCGCGGTGTGACGGGGCAGACGCTGGTGGCCATCGACTCGGGGGCCAACGTCAACTTCGACCGACTGCGTCACGTAGCCGAACGCGCAGAACTGGGGGAGCAACGTGAAGCGATCATCGCGGTGACCATCCCGGAACAACCCGGCAGCTTCAGGGCGTTCTGCCAGGCGCTGGGAAAGCGTCAGATCACCGAGTTCAATTACCGCTACTACCCCGGCAAGGAGGCTCGCCTGTTCGTGGGCGTACAAACCCACCCCCAGCGGGATCCTCGTGCGCAGTTGTTGGCGAGCCTGCGTGATCAGGGCTACAGCGTGCTCGACCTGACGGATAACGAACTGGCCAAGCTACACATTCGTCACACGGTTGGCGGCCATGCTGGCCCCAATGCCAACGAACGGGTCTTGCGCTTTGAGTTTCCAGAGCGCCCAGGCGCCTTGCTGGCGTTCCTTGAACGGCTGGGCAAGCGCTGGAACATCAGCCTGTTTCACTACCGTAACCACGGTGCGGCTGAGGCCCGGGTATTTACCGCTCTCGAGGTGCCAGAAGAGGAACGTGCCGAGTTACCCGCGATGCTGGACGCCATAGGCTATCGCTACTGGGACGAAACGGATAATCCGGCCTACCAGTTGTTTCTGGGTTAAGCCCAGCGTTGCCGCAGATCAACACGCCGTTCAGCCTACAGGTAGATCCTGAGTGCAATCGCACATTGCATGAGGGATCGGACCATGAGCAGTACGTTTTTCATTCCAGCGGTCAACATCATGGGCATCGATTGCCTGGCAGAGGCAATGGATGCTATTGCCGGCTACGGTTTTCGCAAGGCCTTGATCGTCACCGATAGCGGCCTGGCCAAGGCCGGTGTTGCCGAGAGGATTTCCGAGCAGTTGGCGGTGCGCGACATCGATGCCGCCATTTTTGACGGTGCCAAACCCAACCCCAGCATCGCCAACGTCGAGCAAGGGCTGGCCCTGCTGCAGCGTGAGCGCTGTGACTTTGTCATTTCATTGGGCGGCGGTTCGCCCCATGACTGTGCCAAGGGCATCGCGCTGTGTGCCACCAACGGCGGGCATATCCGTGACTATGAAGGTGTCGACCGTTCGGCCAAGCCGCAATTGCCACTGATTGCGATCAACACCACGGCCGGTACTGCCAGTGAAATGACGCGTTTCTGCATCATCACCGACGAGGCCCGCCACGTAAAAATGGCCATTGTCGACCGTAACGTGACACCGCTGTTGTCGGTCAACGACCCGGCCTTGATGGTAGCCATGCCCAAGTCACTGACCGCTGCAACCGGTATGGATGCGCTGACCCATGCGATTGAGGCGTATGTGTCGACGGCAGCCACGCCGATTACCGATGCCTGCGCGCTGAAAGCGATAGCGTTGATCAACGAGAACCTGCGTCAGGCCGTGAACGAAGGCTCCGACCTCAAGGCCCGCGAGAACATGGCCTATGCGCAGTTCCTGGCGGGCATGGCATTCAACAATGCCTCGCTGGGGTACGTGCATGCGATGGCTCACCAGCTGGGTGGCTTCTATGACTTGCCGCACGGCGTCTGTAATGCCGTGCTGCTGCCTCATGTGCAGCGCTTCAACGCCAGCGTCAGTGCCACGCGCTTGCGCGATGTGGCCACGGCCATGGGTATCGAAACCAACGGCCTGACCCCGGAGCAGGGTAGTGATGCGGCCATCGCCGGGATCGTCAGCCTGGCACGGGCTATCGACATTCCGGTTGGCTTGGCGGTGCTCGGTGCCCGCGAAGAGGATATCCCGACGCTGGCGGCCAATGCGCTGAAAGACGCCTGTGGCCTGACCAACCCACGCCCGGCGAACCAGGCCGAGATTGAGGCCATCTTCAAGGCTGCGTTCTGATGTAACGCTGGCGCCGGTCAGCCCGGCGCCACGTTGATCAAACCACCCACGACAGCAGCATGATGAAGATGATGCCGACCACGGAGAGGATGGTCTCCATCATGCTCCAGGTCTTGAACGTCTGCGCTACGGTCATGTTGAAGTACTGCTTCACCAGCCAGAACCCCGCATCGTTGACGTGAGACAGGATCAACGAGCCAGCCCCGGTGGCCAGTACCAGCAATTCGCGGTTCACCCCGGGAATCATCCCGATCACCGGCGCAACGATTCCCGCGCCCGTGATGGTTGCGACCGTCGCTGATCCTGTGGCGATGCGAATCACCGCCGCTACCAGCCAGGCGAGCATGATGGGCGAAATCTGCGCCTGGACGGCCATCTGCCCGATGACATTGCCGACACCGGTATCGACCAGCATTTGCTTGAAGCCACCGCCGGCGCCAACGATCAGCACGATGGCGGCAGTAGGGGCCAGGCTTTGGTCCAGCAGTTTCATGATCTGCTGGCGGTTGAACCCGCGGGCTGAGCCAAAGGTATAGAACGCCAGCAACAGCGCGGCGAGCAGGGCGGTGATCGGGTGTCCGATCAGGTCCATCCACTGGCGGAAGATGTGCTCGGCGGGCAGCACAACGTCAGCGAAGGTTTTCAGCAGCATCAGGAACACTGGCAACAGCACGGTCATCAGCGTCACGCTGAAGCTCGGCAGGTTCTGCTGGTCGGACTCACGCGCAATCTGCTCCATCAATGCCTGTGAGGGTGAGCCTGGGATATAACGCGAGATGAAGTTGCCATACAGCGGGCCGGCAATGATGGCCGTCGGTAGGGCAACGATCAGTCCGTAGAAAATCGTCTTGCCAATATCAGCATTGAAAATGCCAATCGCCAGCAGCGGACCTGGATGCGGCGGCACCAGCCCATGTACCACTGACAGGCCGGCGAGCAGCGGGATGCCGATCTTGATCAGCGACACACCGGAGCGTCGGGCAACGATGAACACCAGCGGGATGAGCAAGACGAAACCGATCTCGAAGAATAGCGGAATGCCCACCAGAAAGGCCGCGAACATCATGGCCCAATGGACGTAACGTTTGCCGAACGCACGGATAAGTGTCTGTGCGATCTGGTCGGCCCCGCCAGAGTCGGCCATCAGTTTGCCGAGCATGGTACCCAGTGCCAGGACAATACCGACGAAACCGAGCACACCGCCGAAACCGTCTTGAAATGACTTCATCACCTTGGCCACCGGCATTCCAGAGGTCAGGCCGAGGAAACCGGCAGCCAGTGTCAGGGCGACGAAGGGGTGGACTTTAAAGTAGGTAATCAGCAGCACCAGGCCGATGATGGTGAGCAGGGCGTCCAATAGCAGGTACGTGTCAGTTGCCAGTCCGAACATGGTTCAGAGCCTCATATTGTCTTTATTTTGGGCAGTATGGGTGGTGCTTTAAATGTGTGAGATAGCGCTATCTTTGGTGAGCCGGAAAATCAGCTTTGGTCAGGCTGTTTGCGCCAGTACCGACTCACCGCAGGGCTTTAGCCATTGGTCCACCCTGGTTGCCAACTGATCGACCGGCAAGGTGGCATCCAGCACCAATGTCAGCGGCTCGTCATGGGGGGCTTCAAGTGCTGCGAACTGGCTGTCGATCAGGCTGGCGGGCATGAAATGCCCCGGACGGGCGCGGACGCGTCGGGTGGCTTCTTCTGGGGACAATTCGAGAAAGACGAAACACAACGCCGGCACGGCATCACGCAAGGTCTGCCGGTAACGTTGCTTGAGGGCCGAGCAGGTGAGAATAGGGCGTTCACCTGCGGCGATCGTAGCCTGCAACTCTTCAGCCAGGCGTATCAACCAACCGGCGCGGTCGTGGTCGTCGAGTGGAATGCCGGCGCTCATTTTTTCGATGTTGGCGGCTGGATGAAAGGCATCGCCTTCGATCAAGTGCCCACCACTGCGTTCGGCAATAGCTGAACCAATGCGGCTCTTGCCGCATCCAGCTACACCCATTACCACTATCGCGGCCTGGGAAGTGTTCATCGGTACCTCCTGCAGAGCAAGATAGCGCTGTCTTTGGCCGGTAGAAAGATTGGCTCGGACGCTACCTGCCCAGATGTTATTGATTTTGTATTAGCAGTCTGGGTGTTCCTTGCAGCACGCACGCAGTTTTGCATTGCCTGACGCATGAGACAGCGCTACCTTAGTGCTCGTTCCCCATTCTTTGCAAGACAAAAATATCAGGCCCATGACCCGAATCGGCTCCCGCACTACCGGTCGTCCCACCCTGGCAGAAGTGGCCAGGCTTTCCGGGGTTTCCCCGATCACAGCGTCCCGCGCATTGCGCGGTGTCAGTACGGTTGCCCCGGAGCTGGTAGAAAAAGTCCAGGTGGCCGCGGCGACACTGGGCTATGTCGCCAACCCGGCTGCGCGTGCATTGGCTTCGGCGCAAAGCCAGTCGGTGGTCGTGCTGATTCCGTCCTTGTCCAACCACTTGTTCATCGACACGCTCGAAGCGATCCATGAGGTCATGCGCCCGCGCGGGTTGGAGGTATTGATCGGTAACTACCACTACGACCTTGCCGAAGAGGAGAACCTGATCCGCAACTACCTGGCCTATCAGCCCTGCGGCATTCTGCTTACAGGCTTCGATCGCACCGAGGCAGCGCAGCGGATGTTGAGCGCCAGTGCTGTGCCCTGCGTACACATGATGGAACTTGGCAACGCAGAAGGGGTGATCTCGGTAGGGTTCTCCCAGCGCGACGCTGGCCGCGCAGCCGCGCAACACCTGTTGGCCCGGGGGCGACGCCGGCTGGGCTTTATCGCCGCACAGCTGGATCCTCGTGTCATGCAGCGGGCTGAAGGTTTTCGAGAGGCGCTGGCCGAAGCGGGGCTGCAAGCGCCGGAGTTGGAATTGCTGGCACCACAACCCTCATCCATTGGCCTGGGCAGTGAGCTGTTCAGCCAGTTGATTGCCCAACACCCTGACCTCGACGGTATTTTCTTCTGTAACGACGACCTGGCGCAGGGCGCGATATTTCAAGCGTTGCGCCAGGGGATTGCAGTGCCAGAGCGTGTCGCGATGGTGGGGTTCAACGACTTGCCATCATCGGCTCATCTGGTGCCCCGGTTGACCTCGATACGAACGCCACGCGCCGCTGTAGGGCGTTGTGCGGCGCAAGCACTGCTGGCGGTGCTGGACGGCAAGAAAGGCCTGCAACCGGCACAGGACCTGGGCTTCGAGCTGGTTGTTCGCGAAAGCACCTGAGCCTGTGCTGAACGAATGCAGGGTGATGGCTTTTTGCTTGCGAGTGGCTAAGGGTGATCTATGCTCGGCAAAAAACGGCAAGGAGCTGAATGGCATGTTTGATTCTCATCGTAAGGCCGATCTTGCAGAAATCGAGCGGTGTAATCGGGCATTGGCTGATGCAAACGGGAAGTTGACCGCTATCAGCCAATCCATGGCGATCATCGAGTTCAGCCCGGACGGGGTGATACTCGAGGCCAACGACAACTTTTGCCTCACTATGGGCTACACCCTTGAGGAAATACACGGCAAGCATCACCGTATCTTCTGCGAAGAAACGTTCGCCAAGAGTGAAGCCTATCGCCAGTTCTGGCGTGACCTGGCCCATGGCAACCCCTTGAGCGGCACATTTGCGCGTTTGACCAAGGCCGGGCAGGAGGTTTGGCTTGAAGCCAGCTATATGCCGGTCTTCGACGCTGACCACCAGCTGACCCGTATCATCAAGGTGGCCTCGAACGTCACCCAACGGGTGACCCAGGAGCACGAGGCCAAGAGCCTGATAAATGCTATCAGCCGCTCCATGGCGGTCATCGAGTTTACCCCCGAAGGCAGGGTGATCCATGCCAACGAAAACTTCCTCACGACCATGGGTTATCGTCTGGACGAAGTGGTCGGTCGGCACCATGGCCTGTTTTGCCTGCCACGTGAGCGCGAGTCGGCAACTTACCGGGAGTTCTGGGCCTCGTTGAACCGTGGCGAATACCATTCGCACCGTTTTGAACGGGTCAACAAACGGGGGCAGGTTGTGTACCTGGAGGCGTCCTACAATCCGATCTTCGATACCAAGGGACGGTTGTACAAAGTGGTCAAGTTCGCCCGCGACATCACGGCTCAGGTCAGTACCCAGCAGTCTGCCGCGGAGGCTGCTCATGCGACTTCATTGCAAAACGACGCCTGTGCGCGAAAAGGCTCACAGGTCGTCCAGCAGGCGGTTCACGTGATCGAAGAGATCTCCGAAGAGCTCAACGCGGCTGCGCGCAGCCTTGATGCCGTCAGCCAGCAATCCAAGCTGATTGCGCAGATCGTCCAGACCATTGGCAGTATCGCCGACCAGACCAACCTGCTGGCACTCAATGCGGCCATCGAAGCCGCGCGTGCAGGCGATCATGGCCGTGGATTCGCGGTAGTTGCCGACGAGGTGCGTAGCCTGGCTTCACGAACCAGCAAGGCCACGTTGGAGATCGTCGATGTCGTACAGCAGAATCAAGACCTGTCGCTGAACGCGGTGGCGAGCATGCAGTCGAGCCTGTCTCGCACAGGGCGTGGTGTTGAGCTGGCAAACGAGGCGGGTGAGGTGATTCTGGAGATCCAGCAAGGCTCGCAGCACGTGGTCGATGCAATCAGTCAGATCAACTCGACACTCATGCTGAAGTGAGCCTAGTGGGTTGGGGTGCGTTGATTCAAATGCGCATCCAGGTCGGTCATGCT
This sequence comes from Pseudomonas sp. AL 58, assembly GCF_036348395.1. Classification (NCBI taxonomy): domain Bacteria; kingdom Pseudomonadati; phylum Pseudomonadota; class Gammaproteobacteria; order Pseudomonadales; family Pseudomonadaceae; genus Pseudomonas; species Pseudomonas sp. AL 58. Next base: position 146,279 of record NZ_JAZBQR010000005.1, on the reverse strand, counting down.
CTTTTCCAGTTTCAGGATCAGGGCGTGCAGTTCCTGTTGCGAGGGTTTTCCGGCACAGGCCTGCTCTACGGCTTCACAACACTGCACGACGCCGCGGGCCTTGAGCATTTTGGCCCCCCCTTTGATCCGATGCGCCAGTGCACGCACATCCTGATGCGTGGGAGAAGCGCCAAGTGACTGCAGTGCCTCAAGGTCTTTGGCGTTGCTCTCTGCCAGTTCACCCAACAGGCGTGTGATCAGTTTCGGATCGCCCAGCGTCAGGTAGCGCAGGTTGTCGATATCGAAGCCGCTGCTGTCTGCGCTGGATGCGCTGTCTACAGGGCCAAGGCCGCTTGCAGGTGCAGGATCGGCTTGAGGGCCGGCCCCGGCTGTCTGCAACTGGCGGCGCAACTCGTTCAGACCGATGGGTTTGAACAGACAGTCATTCATGCCGGAGGCCAGGCAGCGTTCTCGCTCTTCAGCTTGGGCATTGGCGGTCAGGCCAAGGATCAAGCAGGGGGGCAGGTTGTTCTCGGCTTCTGCACTGCGAATACGCCGGGTCAGTTCATGCCCGTCCATGATGGGCATGTTGCAGTCGCTGATAACCACATCGAAACGCTGATTCTGCCAGGCTTGCAACGCACGGCTGCCATCATCCGCCAGGGTGACATCATGCCCCAGCACGCTCAGTTGCTTTTCAAGCAGCATCAGGTTGGCGGGGTAGTCGTCGACGACCAGAATGCTCAGCTTCGGACTGATGCCGTTCTGCGGAGCATCCTCGGTTGGCAGGGTTGCCACGCTACTGGGGTCTATTCGTGGCAGGTAGAGCTCAATACAGATCCGGGTGCCTTGACCAAGTGTGCTGCGCAACGTCAGGCGCCCACCCATGAGTTCGCACAGTGTGCGGCTGATCACCAGCCCCAGGCCGGTACCTTGCTGGGAGCGCTGATGACTGGCTTGCACAAAGGGGCTGAACAAGCGGGCCTGGTCTTCGAGACTGATGCCGACACCGGTGTCTTCCACGTCAAGCTGCAGGTCCATGTGCGGGTCTGAAGAGGTGCTGTCAGCGCGCAGGCTGACGGTGACATGGCCGTGTTCGGTGAACTTGATGGCATTGCTCAACAGGTTCGACAGTACCTGCCGGAAACGCAGGGGATCGATCAATACCAGGCCGGGCAAGGGCCTTTGCAAGTCGGATCGCAACGTCAGCCCCTTGAGCCTTGCACTGCCTTCATGCATGCGCACGGTCGCGTCAATCACGGCCAGCAGGTCGGTGGGCTGAGGTGTCAGGGTCATGTGCCCTGACTCGATCCGGGCGATGTCAAGAATATCGCCGATCAGTTCCAACAGGCCATTGGCAGCATCAGAGGCAACCTTCAGTGAAGCGGGGTCTGCGCGATCCTGTTCGGCATCGATGACGGCCAGCTCCAACAGGCCGATGACTGCGTTCATCGGGGTTCGGATCTCATGGCTCATGGTTGCCAGGAAGGTACTTTTGGCCTTGTTGGCTGAATCGGCCTGTTCTTTGGCTTCGCGTAACTCTTCAAGCAAGCGCTTGCTGAAACCCAACTGTTCCTGAAGTGCCTGTTCGGCCTCGGTACGTTGTCGAATCAGTTTGCGCAGGTAGTGGTTCCAGAAAAAGATGGCCCCAATGACCAGACCGGCGCCGATCAGAATCTGCAGGATCAGTGCACGGTAGTTCTGCCAACGGTCATTGCTGATCAGTGCATTGGTTCGCCAGCGGTTGGTCAACTGGACCATCTCGTCCGGGGGGATGCTCAGCAGCGCCTTGTTAAGAATCGAATGCAGAACCGTGGCATCGGGCGCGGTGGCGAAAGCGGCGGTAACCGGTGTATCACCCAGCGTTGCACAGATCCGTAGACTGTCCTTGAACAACCTGCGAGTGAAGTAGACGGCATTCAGGTGAGTGCTGATGGCGGCATCTGCCCGGCCTTGAGCCACGTACTCCATTAGCGCCATGGCATTGGGCGCCTCGACCAACTGAATATCCGGGTGCTGCTTCAACAACTGGTCCTTGAACGCATAGTCGCGCACGACCGCCAGGCGTCGGTCCTTGAGCTGCTCAAGGCTCTGCGGTGCATCCTCGCGCAGGCTGGTGACAATCACTTGGGGGTTGGCCAGGTAGGGGCGGGTAAAATTGAGCCGGGCTTGCCGGGACGGGCCATACATCAGCGCCCCTGCTATGTCAGCCTGGCCATGTTCAACCTGCTCGATGATTGCCGATACCGAGGGGGCCTCTACAAATTCGAACCTCAAGCCGGTGCGTAATGTGATCTGCTCCAGCAAGTCAACGGTGATACCGCGAAAGTGCTGGTTGTCATCCATGAACGTAAGCGGCGCGTAGGTGCTGTTCACTGCAACCCGTGCGATGGGGTGTTGTTCAATCCAGGCACGCTCAGTCGCATTCAGCGATGACGCTTCTCGGTTCAGCAGAATGCTCGCATTACCGCTGCTCCAGCGGCGTAGTACGTTCAGGCGGTCGCTGTCAGCGATATTACCCAGGGCCTGGTTGACCAGGCGTAGCAAGGTCTGATTGTCGCGTGACAGCGCGAAGGAAAAGCTGCTTCGATCATTTTTGACAAAATGCGAGATCCGCAAGCTGTCTTGAAAGTACCGGCCAATCAGATAGTCAGAACTGACGACATCACCGAAATAGGCCTCGGCCTGGCCCAAGGCCACGGCAGAAAGGGCGCTCAGGGTCGAGTTATAGAGTTGCAAGCGGGCAGCAGGGTAAAGCTGGCGAACCTCGGCCTCTGGCAGGTAGTGGTCCACCATGGCCAATGTCACGTTTGCCAGTGGGTCCTCTGCACTGCGGGGTTTGCCCAGTGGGGTGACAATGATGGGCTGGTCGTCGGCATACGGCTGGCTCAGGATCAGCGTAGTGTCTGCCGCCTCATAGCCGTTGGCGCTGCCCAGCAGGTCGATGCGGCCTGCATCCAGGGCGGCGATGGCCTCGTGACGGCTTGAGAAACGTTGCACTTCAATCGGAATTTTCAACTGCTCGCCGAGCAGGCCTGCGTAATCGGCAGTCAGGCCCTCATAGTCGTTCTGGCTGAGGTTGATGTCGAACGGAGGGTAGTCCGGCGCCGAGGTGCCCAATACCAGCGTGCGCTTGTCTTTCAACCACTGACGGTCATCCTCCGACAGCGACAAGGGTTTACTGCTGCTCAAGGAGCGGGCGAGCAGCGTACGCGGTTCGCCCTGACTGTCAGCGAAAGAGTGACTGGCTGTCAGCAATACCAGACAGCAGGCCAGAAAGGCCAGCCTTGGGCGCTTCATAGCATATTACGGTTGGCCAGATCGACCATTTCGACCAGCGAATTGACCTGTAGCTTCTCCATGATTCGGGTTTTGTAGGTACTGATGGTCTTTGGGCTGAGCTGAATGTCGTCAGCGATGTCTTTGTTGGAGCGGCCTTTGGCGAGCAAGCGCAACACGACCATTTCTTGAGCGGACAACTCTTCCAGGCGCTGCTTCTCAGTGGTCATCGGGCCGCGCAAGGACATGTCAGGGAAGTAAGAGTAACCGGACACAACCGCTTTCAAGGCCGCCATCAGGGAGTCGGCCGTCTCTTCCTTTTGAACAAAGGCGGAAGCACCTGCATCCAGGCACCTTCGGGCATACAGCTCTGCTGCCTGTCCGGTGTACACCACAATGCGCGGCGGCTGATCCGCTTTCAGCAGACGCTGGATCACACTCAGGCCATCACGGCGTGGCAGCCCAAGGTCAAGAATGACCACGTCGGGTTTGAGCTTTTCAACCAACTGAATAGATTCTGCGCCGTCGCCGCACTCGCCCAGGACCTGGTGCCGCTGCTGTTCCAGCAGCATCTTCAAGCCAATACGAATAGTGGGGTGATCGTCGACGATTAAGACCTTCGCCATGCGCAACTCCTTGTCGTGAATGTGGGCCTTTTCTTGATTCTCTCAGGAAGGCGCGCCAGGCCGTTGTCGGCAAGCAGCGTACGATACGCAGAATAATAGCCAATGAGTATGGAGAGTATAGGAGCGTAGAAAAATATAGGTTGTTTAAGTGAAAAATCCTACGGCCAAAGTAAAGCAAGCCTAACTACGATTGGAAAAACCGAAATCGCGGCCTCATATGAAGACGCGTTTCGGTGTCCTGCAGTTGAGAGGCTACTTGCTCGAGCGGGTTGGACAGCCGTTTTCCTTGACGATGCGTTGTTTCGAAGCAGGGTTGCGCACTAATGCTGCACCAACTCGTGGCGGACGGGCCGTTAGTTGACCGCCACAGTTTGGGCAGAGGCCCTTCAATTCATTGTTGTTGCAGTCTCGACAATAAGTGCATTCGAAGGAGCAGATAAACGCATCCTGGCTGTCGCCAGGCAGATCGGTACCACAGCATTCACAGTTGGGACGCAGTTCAAGCATGGTCGACTCCTTCATACTTAGTGAGTGCGCTGTCGCACACAGGCCGTCTAAGGCCGGTAGAGGTGTGCGTGGCCGGCACGGTACAGCGCCGATTCGGCAAAGGCATCTGCTGCCAGTACCCGTCCTACCAGAATCAATGCAGTACGCCGGAAGCCTTTAGCCTGGACTTGCGTCAGGATATCGTCCAGCGTGCCTTTGACCCAGTCCTGGTCCGGCCAGGTCGCACGGTGCACGACCGCGATTGGGCAGTCCCCGCCATAGTGGGGGCGCAATTCTTCGACGATCTTTGCCAGGTGCTGCACCCCCAAGTGTATGGCAAGCGTGGCCTTGTGTGCGGCCAGGCTGGCCAGTTCCTCGCCAGCGGGCATAGGCGATTTGTCGGCATAGCGCGTGAGGATGACGCTCTGCGAAACCTCTGGCAGGGTCAGCTCGCAACCGAGCAAGGCGGCACTGGCGGCAGCAGCGGTGACACCGGGAATGATCTCGAAGGGAATCGCCAGTTCGCGCAAATGGCGAATCTGCTCACCAATGGCCCCATACAGGCTCGGGTCGCCACTGTGTACCCGGGCTACATCCTGGCCTTTGGCATGGGCTTCACGCATGGCCTCGACAATTTGCGCCAGATGAAGCTCAGCGCTGTTGATCACGGTTTCGGCACTGTGCCCTTCGAGCACGGCAGCGGGCACCAGAGAGCCAGCATAGATAATGACCGGGCAGCGATGAATCAGGCGCTGGCCCTTGACGGTAATCAGCTCCGGGTCGCCGGGGCCGGCACCGATGAAATAGACGGTCATGGGGTGAATCCTGAAGGTAAGGTCGATGCGAGGCGCAGATTATCCGTCAAAGGACGCGCCGCAGGCCAATGCCAGGGTGGCATTAAGGCTGGCATGGCGTGGAACAAGGAGCTGTGCAGGCATTGAGCCGTAGTGCTCGGCCAATGCAAGTGCAGCACTTTCAGCGACGCCGTAACAGCCGCTGTGGGCGAAGGCGGGGAGCGAACGGTGGGTCAGGCGTGATTCAAAGGTAGCTAACTGGGCAGCGCTGAAAAACAGCAGTGGAATGCCGAGTTGAGCGGCGAGGGCATGCAGGCCGGCCTCCTCGCTTTTCAGTTCGATACTGGCAAGGCCAAGCAGGTTATCGTGGCTGAGGCCATGGGCCTGCAGGGTTTGATCCAGTAGATCGCTCAAGGCTGCCACCGAACAGCCTCGGCGACAGCCCAACCCGGCGAATACTCGCAACGGATTGGGCCGTTCAGGCATTACGCCTGGCTCTGGCGACGGTAGAGCCAACTGCTGATCAAGCCCAATGCCAGCCAGAAGGCAGCGTTGGTCAGCAGTGAGGCGAGTTTGAATTCGGCCTCCAGTGCTTCCGGAGCCAAGGCCTCATGCGCGTCTGGCTGTGGTGCACCGATTACATGAGGGATGACCAGCAGTACGGCGCCCAGTAACTTGAGCAAACCGTTGTTGGCGAATGCAATAAGCCCCAAGCCAATGGCGGTGGCCGCTGCAGTACCGATCCACCAGAATTGGCGTTGCGCCAGATCGGCCGCGGCCGTTCCTGGCAACTCCGCTGGCAAGCCCAGCGTGGGCGCCAGGCAGAACACCGCAAAGCCTGCCAGGCCCCACAGTACGCCTGCGACCCAACCTCCAGGCGCACGCAAGGTATACAGCCCCGCCAGTACCAGGGCAAAACCGAAGGCCACTACCAGGTTGCTACCGGTCGTGGACAGCAGCCGTTGCCAGCCGTCTTCGGGGGCCCAGGCTTGCGCATCGTGATGATGTTCGGCGGTACCCGCATCATGGCTGTGGGTTTCGACTGCAGGCGCTGCACTCTCGTAGGCTTCCGCCTTGATAATCAGCGGGGTGACCCACAGGCTTTGCAGCAAGGTCAGCAGCAGGGCAGCGAGCAGGCCGGTGAAGCCGGCCGTGCGGGCAATGTGCTTGATCATGGCGCTGTCCCTTAGTGGCAAGGAAACGCGGCGCTGTGACGGGTGTCATGGGCAGCGTTGTGAACCGCCTCGATGTGCGAAAAACCCGCGAAGTAAACCAGGCACAAGCCCAGCAGCGATGCGCCTATAGCGACGACCAGACGCTGGCTGCGAGTGGTACTGATGGCGGCGGAGTGGCTGTGGGCGGTTGTGACGGGCATGGTGCTTTCCTCTGAGGGGTTATCAGCAGCAGGCATGCGCAAGAAACCCATGGGCGGACTCACCCAGAGGTTGCAACAGCGCCCGCCCACCGCGGGTTTGTCAATTCTGTACTGGGCCGGTCTCCGGGCTTGCGAGGGCTGACACTGTGCTCAGCCTGGAGCGTCACCTTCCCATGCCGCGTTGCTGGCACAGTGGTCTAGACGCTTTCCTCGCTTACCGTTGCGGGGGCAGCACCGGAATTGTCGCGCGTAACTCAGGCCGCGACGCACCGGTTTCCCGTTTCACCTCGTTAAAGGCACCCAAACGAAGGCGGTAGCAAATCACGGGCGCAGGTGCGCGTCAATCACAACGACGGTTGACCGACCCTGAACGACTGCGTAGCCTTGCCGTTTCGAGGTTCTCCGGTCAGCCCGGAGCTAAGACGGGAACGCGGTTTAAGCCGCGGCTGCCCCCGCAACTGTAAGCGTTGCAAAGCCTGGCATTGCCACTGCGTAGTTTTGCGGGAAGGCGCCGGTGCCGCTGGTATGTTCGCCAGCACGACGCAAGCCAGGAGACCTGCCTCGGACAGTTTCCGACATTCAACCGGGCGGGGTGATCCGGTAGCGAACGCGCACGGGCACATGACCCCCGTGGTTTTCGTCGTGCCCGCCCGCCATTGCTGCCAAGGGCAACGACATGAAAACACTGGCAAAACTCCCCGTTACCATCGTCACCGGCTTTCTCGGCTCGGGCAAAACCACGCTGTTGCGGCATATGCTCGACAATGCGCAGGGGCGCCGTATTGCAGTCATCGTCAATGAGTTTGGCGAGCTGGGCATCGACGGTGAAATCCTCAAGCAATGCAGCATCGGCTGTACGGAAGAAGAGGCCAGCGGTCGGGTGTACGAGCTTGCCAACGGCTGCCTGTGCTGCACCGTGCAGGAAGAGTTCTTCCCGGTCATGCGCGAGCTGGTGGCACGTCGTGGCGACCTGGACCATATCCTCATCGAAACCAGTGGCCTGGCCCTGCCAAAGCCTCTGGTACAAGCCTTCCAGTGGCCGGAAATCCGTAACGCCTGCACGGTCGATGCGGTCATTACCGTGGTCGACAGCCCGGCCGTGGCTGCCGGTACGTTTGCGGCGTATCCGGACCAGGTGGATGCCCAGCGTAAACTCGACCCGAACCTGGACCACGAGTCCCCGCTGCATGAACTGTTTGCCGACCAACTGGCCAGTGCCGATCTGGTGGTACTGAACAAGGCCGACCTGATCGAGGCGCATGCCTTGGCAGCGGTACGCGCCGAAGTGGCCGAAGAGCTGCCACCCGCGGTCAAAGTTGTCGAGGCCAGCAGTGGCCGTCTACCGCTTGAAGTCTTGCTCGGATTGGCAGCGGAATCGGAAGCGCACATTGACGGTCGTCGCACTCACCATGACAGCCATCACGACGGCGAAGACCATGATGATCATGACCACGACGCTTTCGACTCCATTTCGATTGAACTGCCCGAATCCGACGAGAGCTTGCTGCTTGATGCCTTGACCCAACTGGTCGTACGTCACGGCATCCTCCGCGCCAAAGGCTTTGCAGCCATTCCGGGCAAGCCGATGCGCCTGCTGATCCAGGGTGTCGGTACGCGTTTCGACAAGCACTTCGATCGTGCCTGGCGCGCAGACGAGCCGCGCAGTACCCGTCTGGTACTGATCGGCCAGGCGCTGGATGGCGCGACACTGGAAGCTGAACTGCGTACAGCGCTGGGCGCCTGACCCATGCACCTGCTGCGGACCCAGCCCGGCGGCTTTGTGCCGGATGACAGTATTGCCGACTTGGGCCAGACACCCGCCGAGCTGGTTATTCTCTGCAGCGGTGATTCGCACCTGGCACTGCTGGCCGAAACAGCCCGGCAACTGCCGGAGGATTATCCCAGCCTGCGTCTGGCCAACCCGATGCAGGTGCAGAACCATGCGTCGGTAGACCTGTATGTTGATCAGGTGCTGCGCCATGCCAAGGTCATTTTGCTGTCGCTGCACGGTGGCATTGGGTATTGGCGTTATGGCGTCGAGCAGTTGGTGGCATTGGCTGCCCAAGGCGTGCAGTTGATCCTGGTGCCGGGTGATGACCGTCCGGATCCGGAGTTGAGCAGCCTTGGCAACGTGCCGGCGGCAGACGCGGAGCGGCTCTGGCACTTTCTGCGGCAGGGCGGCAAGGCCAACGCGCTGAACCTCTTCAAATGCATGGCCAATCAATGGCTCGGACGTGACTACACCTGGGATGTGCCCCAGCAACTGCCGCGCACGCTGGTGTATCACCCGCAGCGCGAGGCGGCGGTACTGGACGACTGGTTCGCTGACTGGGTAGCCAGTCAGCCTGTGGTTCCTGTCCTGTTCTACCGCTCGCATCTGCAAGCGGCCAATACAGCCTTCATCGATGTGTTCTGCGAGCGCATCCGCGCCGCAGGGCTCAACCCGCTGCCCATCGCGGTGGCGAGCCTCAAGGAAGCCGAGTGCCTGGCCCAAGTGGAAGCCTGGCTGGATCAGGTCGAGGCCGCGCTGGTCATCAATACAACCGGGTTTGCCCAGTCCAGCCCGCAGAAGCCTCACCTTCGGCCATTTCGCCGCAATATTCCGGTGCTTCAGGCCATTTGCGCCCAAGACAACGAACCCGGTTGGCAGGCCAGCGAGCAGGGCTTGGGCGCACGTGATCTGGCGATGCACATTGCCTTGCCGGAGCTCGATGGGCGCATCATCACCCGCCCGATCAGTTTCAAGGACCTGGCGTGGCGCAGTGAGCGCAGCCAGTCGGATGTTGTCTGTTACCGTGCACAGCCGGAGCGTATGGACTTCGTTGCAGAGCTCGCACGCCGCTGGTGTGAACTGGCGCAACTGCCCAATGCCCAGAAGCGTGTAGCCCTGGTGCTTGCCAACTACCCGACCCGTGACGGGCGAATTGGCAACGGGGTAGGGCTGGACACCCCGGCTGCAGCGCTGAACATTCTACGGGCACTTCAGGGGCAGGGTTATCCGGTTGGCGCCTTGCCGGACACCGGCACGGCATTGATCCAGGCCCTGCTCGGCGGTGTCAGTAACGACCTGGAAAGCCTCGATCAGCGCCCTTGTGCACAAAGCATGGCTTTGGAGGACTACCGCGCCGCATTCGCCGCGTTACCGGCGGCCAACCAGGCTGCCGTGCGGGAGCGCTGGGGTGAACCTGAGCAGGACCCGATGTTCCGCAGTGGGCGGATGATGATCGCCGGCCTGCGTTTTGGCCTGACCTTCGTCGGTATTCAGCCTGCGCGTGGTTACCAGCTGGACGCCAGTGCGGTTTACCACGACCCCGATCTGGTACCGCCCCATGGCTATCTGGCCTTCTACTTCTGGTTGCGTCATGGCTTTGCCGCCGATGCACTGATTCATGTCGGCAAGCACGGCAATCTGGAGTGGTTGCCAGGCAAGGGTGTCGGTCTTTCAGCGCAGTGCTGGCCTGATGCACTGCTGGGCCCGTTGCCAAACATCTATCCGTTCATCGTCAATGACCCGGGTGAAGGCGCCCAGGCTAAGCGCCGGACTCAGGCGGTGATCATCGATCACCTGATGCCGCCCTTGACCCGTGCCGAAACCTACGGCCCGTTGCGCGACCTGGAATTGCTCGCTGACGAGTATTACGAAGCTCAACTGCTCGACCCACGCCGAGCCACTGAGTTGCAGCGCGATATCCTCGCGCTGGTCCGTGACAACCATATCGATCGCGAACTGCAGTTGGAAAACAGCCTGGATGACGCCGCCGTCTGGTTGCCAAGGCTGGACACCTACCTGTGCGACCTCAAGGAGTCGCAGATTCGTGACGGCCTGCATGTGTTCGGAGAATCGCCCCAGGGCCGCCTGCGCCTAGACACCTTGCAGGCATTGCTGCGGGTAGAGCGGGGCGATGGCCGTGGTCAGCATGCCAGCTTGCCAAGGGCACTGGCCAAGGCATTTGCCCTTGGCGTCGATCCGCTGGATTGCGATTTGGGGGCCGCCTGGCAAGGCCCGTGTCCGCACCGGCTGAACGAGGTAAGTGCCGACCCTTGGCGTACGGCGGGTGACACCCGTGAGCGACTGGAACTGTACGCACTGCGCTTGATCGAGCAGGCGTTGGACGGCGTCATGAGCTTGCCGGAAGAACCCTCCTGGAACGATGTCCGGGCGATTCTCGAGGCGCTGGTACAAACCGTCGCACCGCAGCTGGATGCCTGTGGGCCGGCAGAAATGCAGGGCCTGCTCGATGCACTCGATGGGCGATTCGTGCCGGCCGGCCCGAGCGGCGCACCGAGCCGGGGGCGGCTCGACGTACTGCCGACCGGCCGTAACTTCTATACCGTGGACGTGCGCAACCTGCCGACCACGACTGCCTGGCGCCTGGGCTTTGCCTCGGCCAACCTGATACTGGAGCGCCACCTGCAGGACCACGGCGACCACTTGCGTCAACTCGGGTTGTCGGTGTGGGGCACAGCAACCATGCGCACGGGCGGGGACGACATTGCCCAAGCCATGGCGCTGATGGGCGTACGCCCGGTATGGGCCAGTGGCAGTCAGCGCGTCGATGACTTCGAGATTTTGCCGTTGAGCCTGCTCGATAGACCTCGGGTTGATGTGACCTTGCGGGTTTCGGGCTTCTTTCGCGATGCTTTCGGCAACCTGATCAAACTGTTCGATGCCGCCGTACAAGCGGTTGCAGCGCTGGACGAACCGGACGACCTCAACCCGTTGGCCGCGCGCGTACGGGCCGAACAGGCGGAGTTGCTGGCAACCGGCGTCGAACCGGAGCAGGCGCGGCGTCAGGCAGGGTGGCGGGTGTTCGGGGCCAAGCCCGGCTCATATGGTGCGGGTGTACAAAACGCGATCGACGGCCGGCAGTGGAGTCGTCGCGAGGACCTGGCCGAGGTTTATCTGAACTACGGCGGTTATGCCTATGGTGGCGCAGACGAAGGTACGCCTGCTCGTGGTCATTTTGCCCGCCGCCTGAGCCAGGTTCAGGCCGTACTGCAGAACCAGGACAACCACGAGCACGACTTACTCGACTCCAATGATTACTACCAGTTCCAGGGCGGCATGCTGGCCGCCGTGGAAAGCCTCGGTGGCGCATCGGTGGCCAGCTATCATGGCGATCACAGCCAGCCGGAACGGCCACGCATCCGTACCCTCAAAGAAGAGTTGAACCGCGTCATCCGTGCCAGGGCGTTGAACCCCAAGTGGATTGACGGGGTCAAGCGTCATGGCTACAAGGGTGCCTTCGAGTTGGCGGCGACCGTCGATAACCTGTTTGCCTTTGATGCCACTACGCACCTGATCGACGATCATCATTATCAGGCGCTGGCCGACGCCTATGTACTGGATGGCGAGACACGGGACTTTATCCGTCAGCACAACCCCGATGCCTTGCGCGATATGACCGAACGCTTGCTGGAAGCCCAGCAGCGGGGCCTCTGGCAAACACCAGGCGCCTATAAAGAGGCGCTTGAAGAACAGTTGCTGGACGGTGAAGAAGAGAACTGAAATGACTGAAGCTGCACATTTTCCTCTGGCTGCGGTGGTCGGTGCCGATGACCTGAAACTGGCATTGTGCCTGACTGCAATCGATCCGAAGATCGGTGGTGTCCTGATCGAAGGTCCGCGCGGCATGGCCAAAAGTACGCTGGCCCGTGGCCTGGCGGACCTGCTCGGCGAAGGACCATTCGTGACCTTGCCCTTGGGCGCGACAGAGGAGCGACTGGTCGGTACGCTCGATCTGGATGCCGTACTCGGCCAAGGACGCGCGCAGTTTTCACCGGGTGTTCTGGCCAAGGCCGACGGTGGCGTGCTCTATGTCGATGAAGTCAACCTGCTGGCCGACCATCTGGTCGACCTGTTGCTGGATGTCGCCGCCAGTGGCACCAACCGTATCGAGCGTGACGGTATTTCTCACCGCCACAGTGCCCGTTTCGTGTTGATTGGCACCATGAACCCGGAAGAGGGCGAGCTACGGCCACAGTTGCTTGACCGTTTCGGGTTGAATGTCGCCCTGGAGGGCCAGCCACTGCCACAAGCGCGTGGGCATATCATTCGCCGGCGCCTGGCGTTCGACAGCGACCCCGTTGCGTTCTGCGCGCAGTGGGAGGAGGCGCAAGCCGCGTTACGGCTGCGCTGCCATGAAGCACGTGAACGCTTGTCCGCCATTGCCCTGGACGATCAAGCCTTGGTGAACATTACCGAGCGCTGCTTTGCCGCGGGCGTCGATGGCCTGCGTGCCGATCTGGTCTGGTTACGTGCCGCGCGCGCCCATGCAGCGTGGCGCGGCGCTCAGCACATCAGCGAACAGGATATCGATGCGGTGGCGGAATTCGCTTTGCGTCATCGCCGTCGTGATCATGCGACCGATTCGCCGCAGCCACAATCGCCCAAGTCGACAGGCAGCAGCCAGGCACAAGCGCAGTCAGAGGGTCAGTGGGGGGAGTTGCCACCGCAGGCAACCGCGACTGGCGTTCGACGCGAGGCGCCCAGCTGGCCAAAAAAGCCCTGAGCATCCGCCCGCCCAAGCACATTGTGGCGGATGCAAGGCCACATGCCGGTCGATTGAAGCGAGGTGAGCGGGGCGCAGCCGTTGCCAGCAGGCAGGGACGCGTTGCCTGGCCTGCCACGCTGCTCAAAGGGCGTCCACGTCAGCGCCTGGACCTATGCTGGGTTCAGCGTAGCGCCTCACCCCATGAACTGTGGGTGGTGATCGTCGATGCCTCGGCTTCAACTCGCCGTTACAAGGCGTTGAGCCATGCCAAAGGCTTGTTGGCCGAGTTCTTCGATCAGGCCTATCGGCAACGGGCACGCCTGGCACTGTTGACGGCCAGCGGCAAAGAGCCACGGTGGCAACGTCAGGGGTTAAAAGCGTCGAGGGCGCTTGGCCCCTGGCTGGAAGCGCTGGGCGCTGGCGGTGGTACACCCTTGCTGGCGGCGCTGGAACAGGCCAGGCAGTGGTTGCTGCACCGGGCCAAGCGTTACCCGGACGAACAGCGACGTTGCCTGATTCTAACCGACGGGCGGCTCAGTGCCTGGCCAGCATTGCAGGCATTACCCTGCACCAGTCTGTTGATTGATATGGAAATGGCGCCAATACGCCTGGGGCGCGCTCGTCTGATGGCCGAACAACTACAGGCCGACTATCAACATATCGAGCAGTTCAAACCGTTATAGGTTGGCCAATTAAGTGATGGCACTGATAATGCGGTTTGATATCACTGTTATATAGGCGCGTGATAAGTTTCCGCGTGGAAGTGCGTCAGAGTGACGCACTTCCACATTGGCCCTACTGCTTATTCAGGCATCGACCACGGTTGTAGGTCGTAGCCTTTTTCGCTCAATTCGGCCCGCACTTCTTCAATGAAATGCGCCAGTTGCGCCGGGTCGGAATAGGTGCTGCTCGAGACTTGCTTGCTGCCGATACGGGTGCTGGTCCGGTCGATCACCGCCAGGCTCAGCTCGCCTGTACCGTTAGGTGAATCCCACGTTACGCATTGGAAGGGTTCAAACGCGTGAGTGGTGATTAGCAGTGCTTCGTTGACACGCAGCGAGGCGTTCATCGGGTCAGGTCCTCTCGTAATACCCAAACATTTATGGAAACCGCTACAGCGGTGAGTTACTTGTACTGATGCGCGCAAGGCTTGTTCGAGTCACATGGCTTATTAAAAAAATCAGCGCATCACGCTAACGTGTTGTTTTGCGTGTGTCCTTGGATATTCGGCGGCATAAAAAATTCCAAGCATCGCTTTATTGCCGGCAGCTGATAGACAAACGGTAGTGGGAACTTGACGGTTCGTTGCTACTGTTACAAACGGACCTGCCAACATGCTGTTTTCACTGACTTTCCCAATAATTGGCGTCAAGGATCGTTCATGTTCGAGCCCGCTCTGAGTCGCCGCCTGCTGATTGTTGATCCCTGCGACGACTGCCATCGCCTGCTGCCCGGGTTGCGAAGTGTAGGCTGGGAGGTCGATAGCTGTACGTTGGCGGCGGCCTCCGAGCAGCGCTGCGATGTGGGCTTGTTGCGCTTGCAGGCGTCGCACCTGCAGCACCCGGATGCCGTCAAGGACTTGATCAGCCGCAGCGGTACGGAATGGATCGCCGTGCTCAGTGCCGAGGAGTTGCGTACGCAGAATGTGGGCGATTTTGTCTGTGAATGGTTTTTTGACTTTCACACCCTGCCATTCGATGTCTCCCGGGTACAGGTCACGCTGGGGCGCGCCTTCGGCATGGCGCGCTTACGTGGCAAAGGCGCGGTGCATGTGGGCGAGCCTGAGCACGAGTTGCTTGGCGACAGCCTGCCGATTCGTGAGTTGCGCAAGTTACTCAGCAAGCTTGCGCCCACGGAGTCGCCGGTATTGATCCGCGGCGAAAGCGGCACGGGCAAGGAGTTGGTTGCACGCACGCTTCATCGCCAATCGCTGCGCCGAGACAATCCCTTTGTGGCGATCAATTGCGGAGCGATCCCGGAGCACCTGATCCAGTCAGAGCTGTTCGGTCACGAGAAAGGCGCATTTACCGGCGCCCATCAGCGTAAGGTCGGCCGGATTGAGGCGGCTAATACCGGGACGCTGTTTCTCGACGAGATCGGCGACCTGCCGTTGGAGCTGCAGGCCAATCTGCTGCGCTTTCTACAGGAAAAGCATATCGAGCGGGTCGGCGGCAGTCAGCCTATTCCCGTTGATGTAAGGGTTTTGGCGGCGACCCACGTGGATCTGGAATCGGCGATCACCCGTGGACGGTTCCGGGAGGACCTGTACTATCGGCTCAATGTGCTGCAGGTGGTCACTGCGCCCCTGCGTGACCGGCATGGCGATCTGTCGATGCTGGCCAATCATTTTTCCCATTTTTATAGCCAGGAAACCGGCCGTCGCCCGCGCTCGTTCAGCGAGGATGCCTTGGCGGCCATGGGCAGGCACGATTGGCCGGGAAATGTGCGCGAGTTAGCCAACCGTGTGCGTCGAGGCCTGGTGCTGGCCGAAGGGCGGCAGATTGAAGCGCAGGACCTGGGCCTGCACGGGCTTGCCCTTGAGGTGGTTCCGATAGGCACGCTGGAGGACTACAAGCACCGTGCGGAGCGTCAGGCGCTGTGCGACGTGCTCAATCGTCACAGCGATAACCTGAGTGTTGCTGCGCGCGTGCTTGGCGTTTCACGCCCCACCTTCTATCGGCTGTTGCACAAGCATCAGATTCGCTGACGGATCGCCACTGAGCATTGCCAGTTCTCCGAACGACGCCGAGGCATCGATGTAACGCATCGCGGACTTGGCGTCCTTCCAGCCGACATGACTCATCAATGCCTTCAGGTCCCAGCCGCTGGCGGTCGCCCAGGTGGCGAAGCCGCGACGCAGCGAGTGGCCGGTGTAAAGCGCCGCGGGAACACCGCTGCGCTCGAAAATACGACGTAACAGGCCAATCAGGCTGTTGCTGTTGAGCGCGTCCTCGCCGAGGTTTCCCCACCGGTCAAGTTTGCGGAACACCGGGCCGTAGGCAATCCCCGCAACCTCCAGCCAGCGCAGATAGGCTTGAACCGGGCAGAGCACCTTCAGTGCCGGCGCTTTATGGTGAACACCCAAGGCCAGGCGGTCGGCTTTGCTTTGCGGCAAGTAGATCGACAGGCCGGCACCTGCTTGCGCCTGAATGTGTTCGATGCGCAAACGTGCCAGTTCGTCCCCTCGAAAACCTTTCCAGAAGCCGAGCAGCAGCAGTGCGCTGTCGCGCCGAGCGCGTAACAGCCCGGGCATGTCCTGGCTGTGTTGCGCGTGCGTGGCCTCGCGCTCCAGGTGCGCGACCGCACCTTGCAGGTGTTGCAGCAGCAGGGGAGCTGCCTGCCTGGGCTGCGCGGGGTGCAGGCTGCGGATGCCTTTGATCATTTGGCGCACCAGCGGCGCTTTGGTCGGGTCGGCAAAGCCCTGGCTGGCATGCCATTGCCCCAGCGCGGCAAGGCGTTGCTTGAGTGTGTTGATGGAGTGCTCGCCTGCGTAGTCGGCCAGATAGCGGGCAATGCTTTCGGCGGTCGCCGGGAGAAAGCCGCCCCAGGTCACTTCGAAGTGTTCTACCGCAGCACGATAGCTACGCCGTGTGTTCTCGCGCACGGCGGCCTGTAGATAGCGATCGACGTTGTTCATTGCCCTTTCCTTGCGAATGCGTACTGCCTGACGAGCTTCAGGTACGCATTCTAGCGTCTAAGATGCGATAAGCCTTGATTATTTAATCTTAGAATTTTGGTTTTTAAGTAATTTCCGAGGTAGTATCTGATATGTAATTACATGGTACGTACCACAATACGAAATCGTAGGAGCACCCATGGCCCGAGGCGGGATCAACAAGGCAGTCGTTCAGAAAGCCAGGCAAGCACTGCTGGCCAGGGGCGAGCATCCAAGTATCGATGCGGTACGTATCGAGCTGGGCAACACCGGTTCGAAAACCACAATTCACCGCTACCTGAAAGAGCTCGAGGCGCAGCAACCGGCCACGGTCGCCAGCACGCACACGCTAAGCGACGCACTGAGCCATTTGGTGGGCCAACTGGCTGAACAGTTGCGCGAAGAGGCTGACTGCCGGGTAGGCGATGCCTGCGCCGTGTTCGAGGAAGAGAAACAGACATTGCTGGCGCAGTTGCAGCTCAGCCAGCAGGCCCTTGCGGCGCTGCAGCAACAGCAGCAGATTCAGGCTGCCGCGCTGGCCAGCGAATCCGCCGAACTGGCGACCACCCGCAGTGCCTTGCAGACCGAGCAGACCCGTAATGCCACACTGAATCAGGCCGTAGGTGAACTGCAGGTGCGTTTGGCGGACAAAGACGAGCAGATCCAGTCGCTCGAAGATAAACATCGGCATGCCCGTGATGCCTTGGAGCACTACCGCACGGCGAGCCGTGAACAGCGCGAGCAGGACCAACGCCGTCATGAGGGCCAACTGCAGCAGGTGCAGATGGAGATTCGCCAGTTGCAACAGAGCCTGATCGTCAAACAGGACGAGTTGACACGCCTGAATCGCGACAATGAGCGCCTGCTCGTTGAAGCTAGGCAACTACAGCGCGAATGTATGGCATTGCAGGATCAGCATGAACAGCAGCAACAGCAGCTCCAGGCGCTTAATGCCAGCCTCGCGCAGTCACAAGGGGCGCGTGAAGAGTTGCTCCGACAGGCCCAGGCACAGGCCCAGCAGTTGGAAGAAAGCCGCTTGCAACAGGTGCTGCTGGTACAGCGCAGCGAGTACCTGGAAGCGGCTTTACGCGAGCGTGAAGCCGCACTGAGGCAGCTACATGCAGCCGGTCAGCCTATCGAAGATCGGCCGCACAACGGCCTGTCACTGCGCGACGCCTCAACTTCCAACCGTGGTGAAGATACCGTTGATCGGTGACACATTGCCCCCATACGGCACCGTGGTGCCGGCTGCCAGGGCGATGCTGGCCCATACCCGCTGCATCATCACATAATATCTTTGATCCCAAAACTTGAAGTCACCTTGATTGTGCACGTCTAAAAACCGACCTTTGCCGTCGCCACTCTTCAGCAACCCCGATGCGCCGCCCATCAATACCAACGGCATGTTGACCATGTGCTCCGGCGCGCCGTCGGCCATTTCACTGGTAAGCACGACCAGGGTGTGTTGGAGCAGGTTGTCGCCCGGTACATCGGGGTCTGCGCGTCTTGCCAACTCGTCCATGAACAGCTTGGCTTGGCGCACGTACCACTGCCGCGAGCCCCTCCAGACTTCTTCACCTGCGTAGCCGTGTGCGCAATCGTGCGGGTTGGTTGTTGCGCTGACGTCGAGTATGTTCAGCGACTCGGCAGAACGACCCACCTGTATGGTAGCGACCCGGGTCACACCGCAGGAGAGGGCCGTCGCAACGACCTGGTGATGGCTGGCCTGAACCTGGTTACGGAAGGCTGCTGAACTGATCGGATGGTCCTCGATACTGAGCGGCTCACACACCGAGGGGATGGCACCGTCCATATCGGTCTTGACTTGCTCGACCGCATCGAGGTGATCTTTGAGCTTTTGCAGTTGCGAACCGGAGAGGCGCGACTGGACCTCCTGTATGTCTGCCAGCACGGGGTCAAACACATGCGCCCCACGCGCCTGAGTGTCTCGCGCGTCTTGACTGACCGCGCCGAACACCGCCTCGTACATGCGTACCGGGTTCTGGTAGGGCGCTCTGATCCCCTGTGCAGACCACGACACATACCAGGGGGTGCCATCGGTACCCGCGTGTGGCCCGGCGAACAGGCTACGGTGCGAGGGCTGGGTGCCGGGCATGGCGTCACCCAAAAGCATATCAATCGAGGGCTTGCTTGCCAGGTTGTCGCGCAGGATATATTGCCAGCCATTGTGACCACCATTGCCTGGGCCGGAGATTATACCGCGCAAATACAGTGACTGATCTCGGTAAGCGGCCAACTCCTGGCTGACCGCATTCAGCGTAAAGTCACTGGTGTCCAGCGCGAAATCACGCTTATCCGGGGCAAGGCCACGGCTGGGGTTACCCGCAGCTGTAGGGAACCACAAACCATTGCCGTTATGTTGCGGGCCAACCAACGCGTCGACGGCCAATCCATCGGGGACAATAAAGAACACCACCTTGAGTTTGGCTTGCTGAGACTCCCCCAGCAGGGCCATCTTCGCCAAACCGACACGGCTTAAGGGCAGCAACGCACCGGTGGCAGCCAGTTGCATCAGGAAGCGACGGCGACTTTTGAGCATGTCCATGATTATTCCCGTCCTTTTTTATGGAGAAAGGCATTGGAGGTAGCCAGGTTACGTATCATGTCGGTCAGCGACCCCGAGGTTTTCAACCCCTCTGCCAACGCGTTCAAGGTGCCGGCGGTACCCGCATCAGGCTCGTTGCCGAACGCAAAGCGGATGTAGCTATTGGCCATGCAGGATTGGGCTGCGTTGTTGGTGGGGATGAGCCGGGCGATGTCACGAACGTCCTGAACATGCGCCCATTCGATGAGCCCAGTGTTGTCGACGAAGGGGCCTGCGGCATTGATCGGCAGTTTTACCGGGTACTGGCCATAGTTGTAGGCATTCTCCTCGGTACGGTAACGCCCGGTCGCGTCGTAGTGCTCCATTGATGCACCGGTATCGTTCATGTACTGGTGGCATTGCCAGCAGCGGCCCTCCGAGGCCTCTTTGCCGTTGACCAGGTCCCAGCGTTCACGGGTGGTCACCGCCTTGGCCGGGAACGTTGGCTCTCCAGGCATCGTATCGACCGGTGCGCCGAATTCGCGGCAGAACAACTGTTCACGGACCATGATCCCGCGTTTGACCAAGGAGGTGGCCTGATAGTCTGACGTTGCAGCTTGAGTCAGGCCCAGGTGCAGCAGGCCACCCCGACGGTCATCGACCGTCACCTTGCGCATTTCGTTGCCACTGACACCGGAGATGCCATGGTGCTCGGCCAGCGCCTGGTTCAGGAAGGTATACCCCGGGTTGAACAAGGCGTTGAAGCTGCCATTGCCGTTGGTCATTACCTCGCGTACCAGGCGGTACTGCTCGGCGGCCATGTCTTGAACAAGACTGGCACTCAAGCCGGGTTTTTCCTGAGCCCCGCGATTGGTCTTGATGTAATAGCTGATGAAGCGATTGAACTGCTCCACACCACGATCAGACCGCAACATTTCATCGACCTGCGCACTGATCTGCGCTGGTGTGTTCAGCAGCCCCTGCTCAGCTTTGCGTAACAGGGCAATGTCCGGCGTGGTCCCGAGGATCGCGAACGACAGCGCGGTCGCTGTTTCACCCGGTGTCAGTGTGTAGGTGCCTGAGCGCTGCGCATCGGCAACACCCAGTTCCGAACGGTAGAGGAAGTTCGGCGACAGCAGCAGCGCGGCAATCAGCGATGTCTGGCCATGTTCATCCTTCAAGCGCTGATAACGTGTGCGTTCCTCATTCGACAGCGGCCGGCGGAACACCTTATGCCCCAGGTCTGCGAGCGTCTCGGTGTTTGCAGACGCCGCGTTGGCAACGAACCAGGCCATGTCGTAGAGCGATTTCACGTCATCGGCCTGCAGCAGGCCATGGTCTGCATCGCCCGGGTACTTGAAGGTTTTCGGTGATTTATCCGCCGGTAGTTTTTCAGTGTTTATCGTGACGCCAAACAGATCCTGAACACTGTTGGCATACTCTGACGGGGTCAGCAGCCGCAGTTGGCGCTTACCGTAAGACTCTGCCGGGTTCAGGTAGGGCGCCCAGACCACATCAAACAGGTGCCGGGAAATTTCCGACGCACACGTCACATCACAGTGCCCGCTCACGGGCATGCTCATGATCTGTTTGACCAGCGCATCACTACCGGCAACGTTCCAGGTGATCGCCTTGTTCTGATCGTTGAAGTAGTCGATGGAGTGGCAGGTGCTGCAGGTTTTTGCCAATACCTCTTGCCCCAAGTCAGTGACGGCGCGGTAGGTAATCGGCGTCAGTTCAATGTTGTTGCTGTCTTCGTTGATGGATACCGTTGTTTTCGTAGGTTCTGGAAGCTCCTTTGGATAGTAGGGGTAGATGAAGTCATATTCGCCATAGTTCAGGATTTCCTTGGCCTGACCGCCCCAGGGCACCTGGACCTCACGAGGTGCGGCGCCTGCGCTCTTGCTGAGCACGGTGACCTTCCAGAATGCGTCATTGACGGAGGCAGGTTTGGCGGGCGCCTTGAGTGTGGCTTCAACCTCCACA
Source organism: Pseudomonas sp. AL 58 (assembly GCF_036348395.1). NCBI lineage: Bacteria > Pseudomonadati > Pseudomonadota > Gammaproteobacteria > Pseudomonadales > Pseudomonadaceae > Pseudomonas > Pseudomonas sp. AL 58. The sequence goes on along the minus strand of NZ_JAZBQR010000005.1, from coordinate 125,060 downwards.
TGTGTTGGCCGTTTACGGTATTCCAGTTTCACGGCCCGGGTCTGGGTATCGATCTTGGTTCCGGCCTGTGTGTTACTGGCGAACGTGACTTGTGTCTTGCGCGTTACCGGAATCCAGTCTGCGACGTCGTTCAAACGTACCTCGTAGGTGCCGGGTTTCAAGCCGAAAATCTGCAAGTCAGGGCTGCCCCAGGCCACCTGGAACAGTCGACTCCGCCCATCGGGGTCGATCAAATGCCCACTGACCATCTGATCGGCCAGGTGCGCATCCGGTACAACGGTAGGTTGAAGGTGCAACACCGTACCGGCCTGCCCCCACTCCTTGGCGTCGAAACTGACGCGGTAGATGACACCGGTCACATCGTCTGAAACCAGCAAGCTCTTGTCTGCAAGCTCGAGGAAGTCGGCAGGACGACCGACGCATTTGTCGGTCAGGCAGTAGACATCAATGCTGTCGGCGGATTTGCCCCAGCCATTGATCAACGGGATTTGGTTGATGACCTTTTCACCGTTCTGGATGCCCAGCATGCGAATTTCCATACCGGGCTCGCTCATCGAACCCGTCCCATGCACGGCAACCAGCAGGTGCTGTACGTCAGGCATGAGTGCTGGATAGGACTTCCAGAACTTCAAGCCCAGCGGTGCGGTGTTGGTCCCCATTTCATAGGCCGGCGGGCTGTAATCGCTCGGTTTGATCGCTGAGAGAGGCTTGTCGGAAACAATCGCACCCGTTGTCAGTTGCGGTGTGATCAACTCCGGTCTGTTGAACTCATCGGCGGTAAAACCGGGCGTACTGCGGCCAAATACGTACGGCACGCCAAAGTGCTGACCCGAAGTGGCAATCCGGTTGACTTCATCAGCGTTGGGGAAGCCCTGGCGATTGTTATCGCTGAACCAGATTTTGCCATCGCTGGGGTTCCAGTCGAAACCGACCGAGTTGCGGACACCCTTGGCGAGGATTTCTGATTCACCGGTTTCAATGTTGTAGCGCAACAGCGTCCCATAGCGTTCATCCGTGGGAATCATGCACAGGTTGCAGGGGATGCCGACAGCGGTGTAAAGCCATTTATCTGAAGGGTCTGAAGGGTTGAACTTGAGAGGGTGTTTTTGGTGCCAATAGCGGTACACCCCTGCGCCTAACGGCGCTTTTGTGTCATCTGCGGGGAAGGTAAGCACTCGCTCAGGTTTAGGGTCGGCGTACGTGCTGTCAATATTGCGTACCCGATAGAGCCCACCCGTGGTGGAGTAGAACAGGTCACCATCGCGGTACACCACGCCGTGAGGTTCTTCGAGCCCCGAAGCAACGATGTAGATACCCGTTGGCTTGCCTTCCGCGTTCAATGGCAGTGCGTAAATGAAGTTGGCTATGCGCCCTTCGTAGACGTAGCTGGGGATCGCACTGGAGCCGACGTACAAGACCTTGTTCCCCATCGCCATCTGGCGGGGCTGGGACAAGCCTTCGGCAAACACCTCAACCTTGATTCCAGGAAGCCCGTGTAGCTGGCTGATATCGAGCGGACGGCGGTACTTGACCGCAAACTGGTGTTTCTCACCGTTTTCCTGGGTGAACTTGACCTGGTTGGGGGTCGTCAACGGCAGATAACCCTGCGCCGGGTCCATAATGATGTCGTAGTTGCAGGCTTTCAGGCCTTCTACGGTGATGGTCGTATTGGATTTGCCGGATATCGGGATTGTTTCACCTTTGCAACGCAGCACGCCGGTGACGGTAACATCGCCACCGGGGCCCACCCCCTGGGTGGTGGCCTTGTACGGAACATCGCCCGTAACGGTGGAAAAGCTCAGCTCAAGTTTGTTGCTGCTCGGCGCGGCGTTACATTCGCCGAGGTCTTTCCAGGCATCCCCCCAGTTCGCCGTCTGGCCAGGCGCATAAGCCGGTTGGTTACACCAGGCCCAACTTCCCACGCCATAGGGGGCCTCACTGTCCTTCCAGCACTCAAATGCGTGACCGACATTCGTTACCCAGGCCCCTTGTTGGTACTTCAGGGTTTTGCTGGCGTTGGCGTTGGCGTTGGCGTTGCCTGGCTTGCCTTGCCCCTTCACGGCATCAAGCGCGTATTGCTCGGCTTTGCAGGCCTCGGCACTTGCCTGCTTACCCGGCTCGAACTGGCTGGAAGAGGGGCGCTGCATGACCTTGCCATCGGTGGCGGTCTTGTTCTGTGCGTGAGCCTGCGTCGAAACAGCGCTACTGCACAGAACGGTCAGTGTAATAAACAGGTAAGGCGCACGCAGACGATGCTGCGCAGGTACGCGGGGAGTCGCCATAGTAGTAACCTCGTTGCACTCATACCAAGAGGAAATGACTTAGCCTTTGACTGCCGAGCAAGGGCCCAGCAAGCGCCAGACCTGGCTGTCTGGGGCAGGGGCTGTACCCTTGACCCACTGTTTTGCCGCATAGCGTTGCCCGTGGTAATGCACTTCATTGGGCGCGGTGTAATAGCGCTGGGCACTCCAGGGCACCGGGATGGTGCTAAGCAGGCTCCAGGCGTCGTTGCTGGAAGGCGGAGCGGTGCCTGTCGACCAAGATGAGATCCACACCGCGTGCTCGGCGCTGACTTTGATACCCGAGGCGTAATCCTTGGCCTCCCACGGCGTTACCTGCTCGGCCTCGGGGTCTCGATAGTCGCACCCTGACGGTGCCGCAGTGATCGTCACGGTCTGTTCGGCAGAGGTCACACGGTGCCCCGCACTGTCGCTGGCGCGGGCGCTTACGCGATAGACGCCTGCGCCCACGTTGTTCCAGGTAAAGGTGTAAGGTGACGTGCTGTCTTGCCCGATCACGTCGGTGCCACGAAGAAACTCCACGAGGTGAATTGTCGCGTTGCCACTGGCAGTGGCGTTAGCGCTCAGTTGAACCGTCGCAGGCTCTACGGTTCCGCCAGCGACGGATACGCTGACTTCGGGGGGCTTGGGGCTTGGGTCTGGCGCAGGGTAGTAGGCCGCTACAGTGGGCGCCGCATCGCGCAATACACGGGCGTTGTCATGCTTGTCTTTCGACCCCAGAGGCAAGCCCTGGTAACTCATCTGGGCATTCGACCAATAGTTGATACGGCTGCAGCGCTGGCTGGTGCTACCCGGGCACTCATAGGCCATGACGGTACGCCAATGGCCGGGCCAGCGAATACCATGGGCATAAACAGGCGTGACAGGTGCGTCGTACTGGTCCGGATCATGCCGGGCAGCCAAATTGTGGCCCAACTCATGGGCGAAGGTATGGTTGCTGAGGCACTTCGGGTCGGCGATGCTGACGCCGGCATTCTTGTTCAAGGCGGTGTAGGCCAAGCCACACACATCGGGTATCACGGTGAGCAGGCTAAGCAGGTCGGCCCGACTGGCATCTCGTTGATACCGTGCGGGTTGTCCCAATTGTGCATCGTTGACATTCCACAACCGGGAGAGCACCTCTTTGCCGGTTGCAGTGCCCGATTCCGTCCAGTCGATGCGCTGCACACCGGCATTTTCAAACTGCACATTGATCTGACTGTTTTCCAGGCCGCTATTGGCCATGGCCAGCGCATTGGCGACGCTGGCGTCCATGTCGGGCATCAGCTCGAATGCTTTATTGGAAACCAGTGTCAGTACGCGAATCACAACGGGGGCCGCGTGTGCCGCGGGTTTGGCGGGCGCTGCCGGCGTTGTTGCAGGCATGCCCGCAGGCTCCTCGTTGACCTCGTCATTGCCCTCGGGGAATTTTGACGCGTCGACTTTGACGACCGCATGTCGCCCGTCACCCAACGGCTCGATGCGATACAGTTGGCCATCAACCTTGACCACCCCCACCAGATGCGCGCCATGCCGTGTCAGGTAGGCCGTATTCTGGTCATCTGTCGGGCCTTGCCTGGCGCTGACGGTACCCTGCCAAGTAACAATGCCATCAGGCTGAGTACTGATTCGGGCCTTGTGGAATACCCTGGAGACTCCGGCCTCAAGGTCCAGTTGCAAGTCCCGGCTGGTTGCAGCGATTAATTCGCCCTGTACCTGAACCAGCGATATCGACAGGGTCGTCTTATCGTCGGCAAGGTGTCGCAGAACAGGATTGGCGCTGCCGCGCAGTTGTTGTAATGGCTCCTCGGCCAGTGGCTTCAATGGCCGCTCAGCCGCATGAGCGAGCAGGCTCATGCCTAGAGACACAATCACGATGACCGATTTCAAACGTCGCGCCATTTCGCCACTCCTTCCTTGTTCACGAATGGGGTCAAAGTAGGCGCTGCGCGAAGAGGTCGTCTACTGACAGAAATACCAGGGGGGGAGGGAAATGGTGGTTTGAAGAGGGCCTACGACAGAGGTCGAGCGACGGATTGCTGGAACCGCTGGCCGTTCGCATGACAGAATATGTGACTGCATAACGTTTGCTGAAGGCTCCACTCCCAGGACTGGTACCTTCCCGAAAGGATGGTAATACATGACTGATTTACTGACCCGACGCCAGGTTGTCGCCGGGATCAGCCTGCTGGGCCTGGGTGCTCTCGTAGGTTGTGATAGCTCTGGTGGCTTGTCGTTCAAGCACGGTAAAGACATGAGCAATCAGATCCTCGGGCGCTCATTCAAGCTGAAAGACCCTCAAGGCAATGAAACAACCCTGTCGAGTTTCCGTGGCTCGATGCCCATGGTGTTCTTCGGCTTTACCCAATGCCCGGCGATTTGCCCGACGACGCTGGCACGTGCGGTGCAGATCAAGAAACTGATGGGCAAGGATGCCGATTTTCTTCAGGTGATCTTCATTACGCTCGACCCCGAGCGCGACACGCCGCAGGTGCTCGATGCTTATGTAAAAGCCTTCGACCCTTCGTTCGTCGCATTGTCCGGCACGCTGGAAGAGACTGCACAGACCGCCAAGGAGTTTGGCGTGTTCTACGAGAAAGTCCCTAGCGGCGAGACCTACACGTTGTCCCATACGGCAACCAGTTTTGTTTATGACTCCCGAGGCGTGCTACGTCTTGGCCTGTCGCATTCCCTTACGGCAAAGGAATGTGCAGAAGACCTGCTTACTGTTATGGAGGTATGTTGATGCGTTCCACATTCGCTAGCGCAATGGTAGTCAAGCCACTCAACCGCGCTGTGGCGCTGTTCATGCTGCTGGGCGCAACATTGCCTGCGGTAGCGCAAACCGTCGTTGATGACGCCTGGGTACGGGCCACGGTTCCTCATCAGGCAGCAACCGGAGCATTCATGAAAGTGACTGCCGACAGTGACAGCACGTTGCTCAGCGTTGAGTCCCCGGTGGCCAAGACCGTGCAGATCCATCAGTCGCAGATGAAACACGACGTCATGAGCATGCAGCCCGTGACGTCGGTGGCGCTGCCGGCAGGAACAGCCGTTACGCTGGAGCCTGCTGGCTACCATGTGATGCTGATCGACCTGGTCAAGCAGATCAAGGAAGGTGACGCGGTACCGCTGACGCTGGTGGTGAAAGATGCCAAGGGCCAGCTGCAACGCATCAACGTCAGCGCGCCGGCACGCGCACTGAACATGCCAGACCATGGCCACATGTCGGGTCACATGCACATGGAGTAATCCTGTTCCAACCGGGACGAGTCCGCGTCGTCCCGGTGCTTCAGAACGGTTCGCCGATGTATTTGAAGGGGTAGTCGATGTCCTTGTACCGGCCGATTCTGCGTTTTGGCAATTTGACCTTCGGCTGTTTGATTTCCTTGTAGGGGATTTGCGCAAGAAGGTGTGTCAGCAGGTTAAGCCGAACCCGCTTCTTGTCCTCCGACGGGGCAACGAACCACGGGGCCCATTGAGTGTCCGTTGCTTTGAACATCTCGTCCCGGGCACGTGTGTAGTCGTCCCAGCGATTGAAAGACAACACATCCATCGGCGACAACTTCCAGGTTTTTCGGCCATCGGTAATTCGTGCTCTGAGGCGACGCTCCTGTTCTTTGGGGCTCACCTCCAGCCAGTATTTGAGCAAGATGATGCCCGAGCGCACGATGTGCCGTTCAAACATTGGCGTCAGCTCAAGAAACGTGCGCACCTGGTCCTCGTCCGCAAACCCCATGACACGTTCGACACCCGCCCGGTTGTACCAACTGCGGTCGAAAATCACCACTTCACCACTGGCCGGGAAATGCGGCATATAGCGCTGCGAGTAGAGCTGGCTTTTCTCCCGCTCGGTAGGTGAGGGTAGTGCGATAACCCGAAAGACCCGCGGGCTGACACGCTCTGTCAATGCCTTGATGGTGCCGCCTTTGCCTGCGCCGTCGCGCCCTTCAAAAACCACCAGAACCTTTGCACCGGTCTCCACGACCCACTGCTGTAGCTTGACCAGCTCAACATGCAATGCCTTCAGTTGCTTTTCATAGGTCTTGCGGTCGAGCTTTTTTTGCGATGGCTTGGCAGGATTGCGCGCTGTAGTTTTCTCGTTTTTCATCGTTGCTCCTTTGCGCTACACAGCTCTATTGGAGTGAAGCGTAGCCACTGCCATCCGATATGCGTTGCCGATAGTCGGCGCCTGAACGGTATGTGTGCTCACTTCACTCAGGGTGTACGACGGACCAGGCGGGCCACCCACGGGTTGGCGCTCAGACCATGCAACAGCACACTCAGCAGAACGGTACAAATGGCGGTGGCGACCAAGGTGCTGGTGGACGCCAGTGGGTAGTCAATGATCATCACCGCGAAGACAATTGTCGCCAGCCCTCGCGGGCCGAACCACGCCATGAACAGGCGCGTCTCAAGGTCGAAGCGCGTTCCCAGCAGGCACAGTAACACGGGAAGCATACGGACGAGGGTCAAGCTGAGCAGGGCGTATAGCCAAATATCCCAGGTCAGGCTGCTCCACGCTTTCGGTATTACCACCGCACCAAATACGCCCCAGGTGAGCACCGAGAGCAGGCTGGCAAACTCTTCGCTGGCCTGAAGCAGGTGATGCTTCTGATCCTTGAACAGGTACCCGGCAAGCAGGCCGCCGACGAATGCGGCAATAAAGCCGCTGCCACCCAGCACTTGCGCCGTGGCAAAGCACAGCACCGCAAGCCCCGGCAGGGTGAGTTGCGACCATACCTGCATTTGCCACTGATGTTTCCAGGAGAGCTTTTGTAGTTGCCAGGCGATGAGCGTGAGAAGTACCCCGCTGAGCGCACCAATGCCCAGCTCTTCGGCGACCAGTTCCAGGGCAAGTAGAACCGGATGCTGCGCTTGTTCCTCAACCAGTAACGCCAGAAAAAGCAAAAGTACCGGTACGCAAATCCCATCGTTAAGGCCGCTTTCTACGTTAAGCCCCTCGCGCACGGGTTCGGCGACCTTCGGATTGGTGACGACGGCTTTTCCCAGCGCCGCGTCGGTAGGCGCGAGTAGGGTTGCCAGGATTGCAAGCTCTATCAGCCGTACCTGCGGGAAGACCCAGAGCCCCACCAACCAGCCCAGTACGATGGTCAGCGGCAGACCGATCAACAGCAGGCGTAACGGCAACCCCTCATGGGCGCGCAGTACCTTGAGGTTTGCATTGGCAGCATCGCTGAACAATACAATGGCCAAGGTCAATTCTGCCAATGCCCTGAGGCCATCCTTGTCTATCCGCGGCTGCAGAATGCCCAAGAGCGCAGGGCCGAGTACGATCCCCACGAGCATGAACACCAGGGGGCCATTGAACAGCCGCTTCTCGAAACGCCCGGCGAAAATGCTGTAAACCAGCAGGAAGGCTGTGAATAGCGCAAGGTTCTGGTACATGTGCGGTTACTGTGGCGATGGACAGGTACTGCGCCCGTCACTGGCTGCTTGTGTAATCAACGTTGCCAGCGCTTGAACGTTATGCTGGTGCGCGGCAACCAAGTCCTCAATCGTTACCCCCGAGGCCGTTCTGAATACGCTCCGACAACTCAAGGAGGGCGTGTTGTCCCCTGTGGTCAACGCGCGAAGCCGCCATTTGGTCTCGAGCAAGGCGTATTGCCCAGGCACCGAGTCGAATCGCTGAACATCCAGCCTCAAGCCGATCTTGTGCGAGGCACCATTGCTGGGGAGCAAATCGACAAGCGCACTTTGCAGTTCGTCGGCGAGGCTCGCGCCCCACCATTCTGTCTCCAGAACGGCCAGGCCACTGTTGCCTTGGCGAACGACAATTTGCGGGCGGTCGACCTGCGGCGGCAGACTGAGCCGTTCAATCTGGATATCGAGGTGGCTGGAGCCCGATACGGCGGGGGCCTGGGTTGGCATCAGGGTGTGATAGTGAATCGGATCGCTGCGGCACGCTGTGAGCAACAGTGCCAAAGCGATCGACAATGGTTTGAGCGGTAGCCGCATGGTGCAAACTCCTGCAATCAGTTACGCGAGGGTTCCAGGTTTTCTGCGGGTGCATCCTTGGGTCTGCCGCGCAACAGCGACTCGGGATGACGCCCGAAATAGTCCGACAGCTCCCGCAGGGAGCGCGACATACGCCCCACGTCATCCAGGGTTTGCTTGAGCTGTTCTCGTTGTGGCGAGTCGTCGGCCAGGGTCGTATTTGCCGATTGCAGGGTTTTGCTGATTTCTTGCAATGTGCCGTGAACACCCGGCAGCGTGTTGCTGTTGAACTGTTGCAGGCCCTTGCGCAGTTCCACCAGATTACTGTCCAGGTTGTTGGCGATGCGCTCCAGTGGAAGTTTGTCCAGCTTGTCGAGCATTGACTGAAATTTTTCCTGCAGTTGCTCCAGGCTTCCTGGCACCGTAGGCAAGCTGACGGGGCGCGCGTTTGGATCGAAGACCACCTTCTTCGCATCAGGGTAAAAATCCAGCGCAATATACAACTGCCCGGTCAGCAGATTGCCACTGCGCGCCTGAGCCCTGAGGCCATTGTCGATGAAGGTGCCGAACAGGCGTACGCTTGCCTGTTCGTCACTGGGATCATGCTTGAGCGCCTTGAGCATCTTGGCGTGAGCGGGCCCCAAGCGTTGCGGATAGATCACAATGCCAATGTTCGCCGGGAAGCTGTGGCGCTGCTCATCGTAGTCCAGGTTGACCGAGACGACCTTGCCGATGTCGATGCCAAGAAACTCCACCGGAGCGCCGACCTTCAGGCCGCGCAGTGCTTCATCGAAACGCAGTGACAGGTACTGCGCCTTGCCGTTAGGTGGGGCGAGGGCGGTTTCCTGGTCGGCAAACAGTTCAAAGGGAGAATCCTCAAGTGCTGGCCGGTCGTCAGGGCTGTAGTCCGGTGCACGAAAGGCGATACCGCCGACCAACAAGGAAGACAACGATTCAGTGCTCACCGCAAACCCATTAGCGCTGAGTTCGACGTCGACGCCGCTGGCGTTCCAGAAACGGGTGTCATTGGTGACGAAGGCATCATTGGGCGCATGGACAAACACTTCAATGTCCACGCCCTTGCCATCGGGCGCCAGGGTGTAGGACACCACCTGGCCGACGGGAATCTTGCGGTAATACACAGGCGAGCCAATGCCAAGCGAACCCAGGTCAGGCGCGCGCAGTATGAAACGCTTTCCCGGCTCGCCGTAGGTGATGGGAGGAGGCACCTCCAGGCCTTTGAACGCCTTGGATCGCCCCTCACCTTGACCGACATCGGCACCGATGAAGTCACCGGACAGCAGCGTGTCGATGCCAGAAACACCGCCGGCGCCTATGCGTGGACGCACGACCCAGAACTGCGAACCGGTGCGGGTAAAGTGTTCCGCCTGTTTATCCAGTTTCAGGGTTGCAGTCACATTTTTCTGGTCGCTGCTCAACTGGACGTCAGTGACTTGGCCAATCACGACGTTACGGTATTTCACCGGCGTTTTGTTGGCGGTCAGCCCCTCACCGGTCTTGAAGGTGACAGTAATGACAGGCCCTTGTTGCAGCCAGTTATGCACCACCAGGGAAATGCCCACCAGGACTGCAATGATCGGAACAATCCACACCACCGAAACACTGACGCGGCGGGTCTTGATGCTGGGCTGGCCGGGCATGGCTTGGCTATCAGGGGTTGCTGGCTTCATCCATGCGCTCCTCGGTTTTTTTGGGTTCCCATATCAGACGCGGGTCGAAACTCATCGCCGAAAGCATGGTGAACACCACCACCAGGCCGAAGAAGAGAATGCCCGGGCGCGGTTCAATGTCGCCAAGTGCCTGAAACTTGACCAGTGCCGCCACCAGGGCGACCACGATGACGTCGAGCATTGACCAGTAGCCAATGACCTCGACGAAGCGGTAGAGCTGCGCTCGCTCTCTGCGGGCCCAGTCACTCTGGCGTTGTACGGTGACCAATAGCAGGGTCAAGGCGACGAATTTGGTCGCGGGTACGGCGATACTGGCGATGAAGATAATCGAAGCAATGTCCCAGGCGCCGTGCCCCCAGAACTCGATGACACCACTCATGATCGTGCTGTCGGCACCACTGCCGAACAGGCTCGTGTTCATCACCGGTAAAAGGTTGGCAGGGATATAGAAGATCAAGGCGGCAAGCATATAGGCCCAGGTGCGGGCCAACGCATCAGGCTTGCGTACGTGCAGCGCCGCGCCGCAGCGAGGACAGGTGTGCGGGTGATCGGTCATGTCGCAAGCCATGTTGCAGGCATGGCACAGGGCAAGGTTCAGCTCGGCGGCGAGTGCAGGCGTGCTCACGGCAACATCTCCCACAGTTCGCGAACATCGCGCCCGGCAACCCTTATGATCAGCAAGCTCAACACAGCGAGGGCAATCAGGCCTATACCGGGCAGCACATCCAACATGCCCGCCAGTTTGAAAACTGCGACCATCGCGCCAAGCAGGCACACCTCAAGCATGCTCCAAGGCCTCAAGGTCTCAAGCCAACGCATGCACAGCTTGAATGCCGGAGAGCGTTTGGCGGCCATCGCAAAGGTCAGCACCCAGATCAACAGCACGAGTTGAAAGAGCGGCGCGATGATGATGGCGATGGCTGCCACGAGTGCAATGAAAGTGATAGGCCCGTTACTCAAGGCCCGCACCGAATCCCAGAGGGTTGCGCTGTTGCTCAGGCCTTGCAGGCTGATACTCATGACCGGGTAGAAGTTGGCGAAAATCCACAGCACTGCCGCCGTAAGGCTCAACGCCAGACGTTGCTGCAAGGTCATTCCGTTGTAGCGTTGAAGCACTGCGCCGCAACGCTGACACAAGGCTTTCTGATGTTTGGCAAGCGTGACTTTTTCGTACACGCAGTCACAGTGTTCGCAAATGATCAGACGATCAGTTTTCACCATGATCTGTGCTCTAGCAAAGGGCGAGGAACCGCTGTCACTAGCTCAATATAGAAGTGCGCTGCAATTGAGCAAATCAACCGGCGCGTTTTTAATCGCCAAGCGCTACTGTAGCCCCATAGTTTTTCACTTTGCTGCCCGCTTGAGGTGGCAGCAGCAGGGGCGGAGTGCCCCCACTGCAAACGGGTGTTCAGAGATCAAACGTGATGCCGGTGTAGAGCGCACGCCCGTCGCCAGGTGAGTGCAGTGACGCATCGGCGCCATCCGGGTCGTACCAGACGTATTCGTAATAGCGGTTTGTCAGGTTCTTGAGCTGTACGTCGACACTGACCGACTCGGTTACCTTGTAGACAGCACCAAGGTTCATCAATACATAACCGCCGTAGGTACCTTGGGTGTTCTGCCGTTCCAGGTAGTAATTGGTCTGTCCATTCATCCATGCCGTCAACTGCAGGGCAGGTGTGGCCTGGTAGCTGACGCCGGCGTTGTACAAATGATGCGGTACGTGGTCGATTTCCTGGCCTTTACTGTCAGGCAAGGTCGCACTGGGCTGCAGGATCTTTGAATATTGCCAGGCGTAGGCCATCCAGAAATCGATACGCTCGTTGGGATACATGTTCACCTGCAGGTCGTATCCCCAGCGCCGGGTTTCACCAACGTTGTCCGATTCTCCGCTCGGGTCGTTGAGACGGCGGCTGACTTCACCGGTGGCCTCCTGTTGCCAATAGGCGATACGTCCATCGACCCAGTCACTCGGGGTGAATTTGACGCCGGTTTCCCAGCCCTCATTGATCGAGGGTTCCAGGTCGGTGGTACGCGGAGGAATCTTGTACGCGGCTGCGCCTGTACCCACCTGAAATGTACGCCCCCAGTTGGCATAAACGCTGGCCACTGCCCAGGGTGAGTAAACAATGCTGAGCTTGGGCTGTTTGATCAGCCCGTAGTCGTTGATGTCGTAATCCGTGCCGGTCATTTCATTGGTGAAATCACCCTGGATTTTATCGACCCGGTAGGCAGGGACGATTTTCAACGACTCGAACGGTTTGATCTCGGCCTGAACATAAGCACCGTACGTGTCAAAGTCGAATGCTTGATCCCGCGTCTGGGATTGGCGCACACGAGACTTGGTTTTGTAACGCTCACTCTTGTTCTGTTGCTGTTGCACATCTGCACCGCCTTCCAACGCAAAGTCATACAACCCGTTGACTTCAGGGCGCCAGGTCAGGGAGGTAAGGGCACCGTATTGGGTTTCATAGGTGTCGCGCTCCTGTTGGGAGCTGGTGCGCCAGTACTGTGTCCAGCGACGGTCATCGTAGGTATTGACGTAGGTTTTAGCCGACCAGGCCAGGCTGTCGGTCAGCTCGGTATCGAAATGCAGGCTGACCTGGTTCATCCGCCGCGTGCCCTTGTCCGTCGCGTTGTAGCTGTTGGTCATAGTGGGATGATGGCGGGCGTCATCTTCTGTCAGGTAGCCGGGCTCCTGAGCTTCGGTTTCATAGTGACGGGCAATCAGGCCTATACGGTAGCTGTCGTCGTCCGGGGTATAGAACCACTTGCCTGACATGGAATACCGGTCAGCCTCGGCATGGTCACGGTAGCCATCGGCTTTCTGGTAGGCAATGAAGTAGTTTTGAGTCCAGTTGCTGCTTTCGATGCCCTTGGCCAATTGGGTCTCTTGGGTATTGAAGCTGCCATAGCGGACCCTGGCCTTGGTGTAGTCACCGCTGGTACGGGTCAACATGTTCACATTGCCTGCGATGTTGTTCAGACCGTAACGCGCATCACTGGTGCCGCGCACCACCTCGATGCTGTCGAGTTCGAGGGGGAAAATCATGTCCATATACGGCATGTTGCCGTCGTTGCTGTTGCTCGGAATGCCATCAATCAACAACTTGACGGCATTCACTTCGCCTTCACCGTTGAAGCCTCGGAAAGAAATTTTCCCCGAGGTAGTGCCTTGGTTGAACTCGGTGAGCATCACCCCCGGTGCGCGGCTGAACAGCTCCCAGCTGTAGTTGACTGGCATTTTTTCGAGGATATCACCCCCAAGAATATCGACAGAGCTGACTACGCTGCTGGTTGCCAAGGGGCCTGCTGCTGCACCTGAAACAGTGACAGTGCCAAGGGTGAGTGTGGAGTCTTCGCTGCTGGAGGTTGCTGCAACGGCGATTGAAAGCGGATCAAATGCAGACAGGCTGGCGCTGAGCAAGGCAAGAAACGAGCGGGAAACAACGCGTTGTTTTACACGCGGCAAACTACATGGAGCAGGCATAACGCATACGTCCTGATAACCAAGAAAACTCAATCGTGCCAATGGGCGGTGCGAAATCGCCCAAGGCCCGGCAATGAATGCCTTGCCAGATACGGTCTGGAAGGACTGGACTTAGTGATCAGGCAACAGGAGAGGCGCGGGGGTTGAGACGTGGCCAGAGCCGGCGGGGAGACGATGGTGGAAGCACCGGATTGCGCAGTTCGGCATCGACAGCGAACAATCCCAAGACATGCCGAACGTATGGCGAAGGCAACGCAGCCTGGCCATTGTGGCCACAGCAGCAATCGCCATGCTGCATACTGATTTTCAGTGACGCGGGTGCATGCGTATCGATCAGTTTGTCGAGCGCAGGCACGCGAGGGGTAGAAGGGTTTGCGGAGCAGAAACCGCCCCACAGCGGCAACTGCACATCTTGCGTCTGTAGCGCACGGCCTATGGGCATGGCCAGCAGGTTGAGCAGCACAGCCAGGCAGGCAATCCAGGGGCTTATGCGTTTCAACGAGGCCATTAGGGGAAGGGCTGAGTTAAGAAGCCACTATTTAGCCGCAGTGGGGCGCAGATGTAAAAGCGCGTCAGTGTGCCATTTTGTCACATCCTGCGTGAGTGTATTCGGCCACTCCTGGCAACGGCGCGGCGAGCGGCTGGGACAGACGTTCTCTACCATAAAGCGCCAGTGCGACCATCAACGTACTTAGCCAGACAAATATCCCCGACCAAAAGGTATGGGACATAAAGTGCCAGCCTTGCAGCACCCGCGTCGTGCCGAAGACAAAACCAAGCAATAGCGCCCCCATCAACACCTTTCTAGTGTGTTGCCAACGGTAGCGTCGCGCAATGAAGTACAGGGCCAGCATACTGAAGCCACCGGAAGCATGACCCCCTGGCCAACATCTTCCAGGGCCTGCCTTTTGCCACAAAGAGAAGTTATGGAACCACTCCATGCGAATTTCCTTGCCGCCATACAGTGTGGTTTCTACGGGGCAATACACGCCCGTGTGGCTTTTCAGGTAGTGGATAACACCCGTGCTCAGAGAAAAGGCCAATAGGACAAACAGAAAATCGCGGCGATAACGGGTGGTAAAGCGCAACACGGGCGCGATACGGAAGGCTTCCAGGACAGTTGTGACCCGCGATTGGGGATGAGGGGCGAGGCGAGGCCAGATAAACGACAGCAGCGAGCCGATGATCGCTATTTCACCTGTCCAGTCCGGGATTACCCGGGCCCATTTATGAGTGATCTTTTCAAACAGTGTGTTGTGTTCAAGTGGAAACACACCGGTGACGGGGTCATAGAGCAGATCGCTGAATAAACGGTCAAGGTCTGCCAGGTCGAACAGGACAAACACCGCCAACGCAAACAACAGGACATAACCCACGTTCACCCGATAAAACGCTTCACGCGATATGGCCTGCATTGTTAGTTCACCGCTTGCTGTGCGACTTTCTGCCACTCATCAGCTGAAATGCTACCGAGAATTCGTGGCAGGCCTTTGTCACTGACTGAAACAAACAACGCCTGTGCATAGGCAATCGAGCGTTCGCCGCCTGGCACATTCTGCTCACGTTCAAACTGATCGATACAGCCACTGTGAGTCACCAGCACCAGATTCCGATTGGGCGTCTTGTGCTCAAGCACATTGTTGGCAAACCCCTTGTCGCAGAGCTTCAACCAGTCTTGACTGGCGACCGCATTACCGACAATCCAATCAGCTGTCTGCTGTGTCCTTAGCAAAGGACTGGCGAAAATATCGGTTTGCGCAAGACCAAACGATTTGAGTCCCTTGCCGACCTGTGCAGCGGCCTGGCTACCATTGATGGTAATCCCCTCGGGCGCAGCAAGGCAGGGCGCCTTTGAGCGATCGCAGCGTTCCGCGTGGCGTATCAGTACAACAACTTCGCCTTTTTTCCAGCCCTCATAAACGCCGGCTTTGGCCATCGCACCGCTGGCGCTGAGGTCCGGCACATGCGGCCATGCCATGAACCAGACGGCAAGCGCCCCCAGTACAGCTGCCACCGCAAGGCCAGCGGCAAGTTTGAGAGGGCGCGCGTACTTGTGGCGTAGCGCAAGCGGAAGGGCTTCTGCCCGGCCAATCACTGCGTGCAGCATCATGCAACTCCAGTGCAATATTTTTGAGGGGGCTGCGGCAAAGCACCGCGAAAGAGCGTTGTGCGCAGAAGATAGCGACGCGGGAAGAAATGACTCGTCAAACGGGTGTGAAGGGCGTGTGAAAACGGCTAAGGGTCAGTAGCCGTCAAGCACCTGGCAATTCATCCGCGCGTCCCCACCCGGCAGGCCCGGGCAGGGAAGCACAAGGGTAGTGTCACTGTGTGACAGAAAGAGGTGTTTTGGGGCAGGCCGTTCCAAGGCCGATCAACAGTGCGCGCCGTTTTGGTTTCAGATAGGGCTCAACCTGCGCCAGCACGCAGGGTTGCAGTGCGTTGAGTTCTGCCGGGAGTGGTGCCTGGACAAACAGCAACCCGGGGGCCTCGGTGCGTGCCAGCGCCTGCTCGGCACTTATCGTCGCAACTGGACGCCCCATGTAATAGACCAGGCGCATATCCGGGGGGAGCAGGCTGTAAGCAGGCAGTTCAGGATGGGCTGCAGCAGCGCTACTGATTTGTGGGAACCCAGCGATCCGATGCGCAAAGGCTCTGGACTCGAAGCCCATATAGAACACGGTAAAGCCCGCCAGCACGACAAGCGGCAGACCGATCATCAGCTTGCGCCAGGCATTGCCCACGCGCGACAACACCTCGCTCCACTGCCAGGCCAGCAGCAATGCAACCGCCGGATAGGTGGGTAGCAGGTACTTGGCGTGTTTTTCGGTAAACAGTGAGAAGAGGACCAAGGGCAGCACACTGCAGCAAAACAGCAGCATCAGCTCGGGGCGTTCGCGAAGGCTGCGCCACAGTTGGCGCGGCTGAACCAGCAACACCAGCCAGAATGGAAAGAAGTCGCCAGCCAGGTACAACAGGTAGGCATACCAGGACTCAGCCCCCTGACCGGAGATTTTTTTGACAATATCTTCATTCAGAATGCCGGCCCAAATGCTCCAGCCCTCCTGCAGCGAAACAGCCAGGTACCAGGAACTACCGATTGCCAAGGCGATCAGCCAGCCCCATCCATCACACAGGTAAGCCTTGGCCTTTGCCGAGCGCGTAATGAGTGCAAATGCCAAAACAGGCGCAGTCACCCACAGTAAGCAAACCGGCCCCTTGGTCAGCAGCGCACAACCCAATACGGCGTAGCTGAGCCATACCCAGCCCCGACGACCTTCATAAAACAGGTACTGCCAGGCGGCAAGCAGGGCCATGAAACATAGGCCCGTAAGTGTCATTTCAATTTCTGCGCGGCGCGCGAAGAGGCTGAAGCCGGCATTGGCAGCAAGAAAAATCAACGCGAACAAACCAACCTGACGCCCTGCCAGGCGCACCCCCTGCCAGTAGACAAGGCCGCAGCAAAGCGCGGCAAACAGGGCTGACGGCAGGCGCAGGCTCCATTCGCTCAGTGCCCCCAGCATTTGAGAGGACATCAGCGTCAACCAGTAGAAGAGCGGCGGCTTGGAGAGGTACAGATCACCGTTCATATACGGCAAAAGCCATTGACCGGTTTCCAGCATCTCTCGAGAAGTCACGGCACGGCGCGCCTCGTTCACACTCAAGAGCGGTATGCTGCCCAAGCCCCAGAACAGCAATAACAAGACCAGCATTAAAGCGATGATGGTGAAGGCGCGTGTTGCGTTGCCGGCAGCAAACTTCATGTGCAACCCCCTCAAACAGCCGCGTCAGGTGTATTTACTGTTTCTTGAACTGGTAAAACAGGTTCGGCTCACTGACCACATACAGGTTGCCATCACTGTCCATCGTCATGCCTTCGGCCTGAGGTGCGCTCTGCTTCATGTCGCTAATACCACCGCGCAGTGAACGAGTGCTGACAAAATTCCCGTCCTGATCCAGTTCGGTGATGGACTTCGATTGATCACTCAGAATCAGCATGTGGCCAGTGGCAGCGTCGTAGTAGCCATCCGACATATCCCTGGCAAAGACACTGCGATCGACCCACGAAGTAAGGTCAGCCACTTTGATCTTCAGTGGCGCCCCTATTGAATTAATCATCCCGGTGACTTCAAACAGCTGACGGGGATCCCGTTCCTTGATGGCGAACAACCGGTCATGTTCAGCATCGTAGGTCACACCCTCAAACCCTTTGTTTGTATTGGTAAGATTGATCGCCAGGCTGATGAATTGAGTGTCATCGGCTTTGATCGGGCGAACCTCTGTCGGCAGGGTGACCACGTTGAGTCGTTGCAGGTCTTCGTCGGCTACCACCACACGGCCGTGCCCCAGGTAGGCCAAGCCTTCGGTGTCTTTAAAACCCTCCAGCGGGTAGCGACTGACGATATCGCCAGCCTTGCTCAGTACCAACAACTCCATTGGCGTGTTGTTGGTGATGGCCAGCAGGCGATTCTGATCGTAGTCGTACGTGATGGCTGAGAGATTCCTCAACGTGCTTTCCACCACCTTTCCATCAATGACCACCTTGTAGTCAGGTAACCAGATGTTCTGACCAGGCGCCGTGTCTCCTGCCCAGGCAGTGCGTAATTGAGCGTAGATCTGCTGATGTATGAAATAGCGTGACGATGCGGTATAGGCCAACACGAGCACGATCAACAATAACGCTGCGCCAATCCACTTCGGTGTAGCGAGAACCGGTAGCCCACGCGCTGTTTTCCCTGCAACTGAAATCACTGCATCAATCTCCAGGCAATACGAGGTAACCAGGCCGCTGACGGCCTGGTGATCAAATCAAGGAATTACAGGGGGCTGGTGTGCCAGCTGAAGCGGTACACGTTGGTTGGCGGTGCCGGGCGGCAACTACCGTTATCGGCGTCGGCACCGACCAGGAACCACTGCGCGCGCGACGTTTCGCCTAATTTACGAGCCTTGTCTGCCTGGAAGCAGCGCTCAAGTTCACTGGCGGGTACCAGTGCATAGGCCTTGGGATGCTCATGCAACCATAAGGCAGCCTGGTCGATCTTCGATCCGCTAAGGAAGCCAAAGTGGATAATTGGCTGCTTCGCGAACAACCAGTGCCCTTCGCGCCAATTGACAAGCACCAGATCGGCACCTTGGGTCAGTGCGGCGGTCTCGTTCATCAGCGTTTCATGTGGATTGCGACCTTCCTTGTGAGCTTCGACAAAACCGCGAGCAAACCAGAGGCAGAACCACAGGATCGCTACTGCTGTGAAAATCTTGCGCCCCATGGGGCGCTGGCCGAACCAGCGGCGAAGCAACCAAGGCACCAAGGGGGCAGCAACCAAGGCCAGGCCTGGCAGCGCCGGGTAGATGTACAACTTGCGTTTGCCGGTGCTCAAGCAGAAGAACAGCACCACGAGAATGACCCAGCCCAGCAATACCAGCACACGCCCGTCGTGCTTGAGCAGTTGCCGGCGCCACGCCGGTACCAGCCAGGGCAAGGCGAGGAACATCGGCAGCCAATACTGCGGGATTACCTTGACGAAAAAGTACCAGAACGGTTCACGGTGATCCCATGCACTGGCGTAGCGATGAGCGGTTTGGCGTAACAGAATTTCCTTGATATAGGCCAGCTCTGCAGCATTGCCGCTCGACAGCGCCGTTACCACCAAAGGTACTAGCCAGACTGCAATGGCCAGCAGCATGACCAGCAACCCCAGCCACCAGCGTCGCCCTTGCCCAGGCATGGCAACCACACCCTTCCAGCCCTTGCTGACGGCATAGGCGTAGGGGATCAACATGAGCGCGGGGACAAAGCCGACCCCTTTACTGATCACCCCGAAGCCCATCGCCGCACAGCCCAGGTAGAACCAGCCCCAGGCGGGACCAAGCAAAAGATGACGAACCAGGCCGTACATGCCCAGCGCCACCCACAAGCATAAAAAGCTGTCGATCTGGCCAGTACGCAGAATACTGTAGGTCTGGTAGGTGGCAAGGAAGAGCAGGGCAGCAATGCGGCCGACGCGGCGGTTCCACAAACGACGCCCGAGATCATGCAGCACTACCGTGGCGGTGACCGCCGAAAGTAGCCCGGGCAAGTACAATGCGACCTTTGGCAGGCCCGTCAACCAGGTGAAGAACGCAACCGCCCACATGAACAACGGCGGTTTATCTGGATAGATTTCAGCGGCACGATGTGGAATGAACCAGGAACCGCTTTGCAGCATTTCCAGAGCCACACCAAGAAAGCGCTCTTCGTCGACATTCATTGGTTGACGCAAGCCGAGGCCGGCGCCCACCAGTACAAGGGCTAGCAGGGCAAACGCGAGGCGTTCAGTCCTGTGGGAGGTGAACATACGCACCAGGCTTATTCCTTAAGCGTTTTGTTACGGGCAATCAGCTGCAGATTGCGCAAGTAGACGATGAAGCCGAAGGCTTGACCGGCGATGAAAACCGGGTCTTGCCGGTAGATCGCATACACCAGCAGCAGTGCACTGCCAAGAATGCTCAAGTACCAGAACCCCACAGGAATCAGGCTGCGTTTTTTGACTTCGCTATAGATCCACTGAAGCAAAAAGCGCCCGGTAAAGACAGCCTGCCCGGTAAACCCCAGTATGAGCCAGAGTGTTTCCCGAGTAATGTTCATACATCCACCTCTTGGGGGGTGGCGTCGAAACGGGTACGGCGGATTAGCCACCAGACACCCAGCAGGTCAAGAATCCCCACCAGTGCACGGTCCAGGTTGCCGTACTTCGAGGTCCCGGCCTGGCGATGGCGGTGATTGACTGGATGCACCAGCATTCGGCCTTTATTGCGCTGGATAAGTGCTGGCAGGTAACGGTGCATATGATCGAAGTAGGGCAGGCGCAAGAACGCTGCCCGCTCTATCAGCTTGAGCCCGCAACCGGTGTCTGGCGTAGCGTCCTTGAGCATGCGGCTGCGCAGGCCATTGGCGAATCGCGAAGCCCAGCGCTTGCTGGCCGTATCACGACGGTTCACCCGGTGTCCTGCGACGAGTTTGATGCCGTCGGCATCGCCTTCACTGCCACGAACCAATGCGATCATGCTTGGGATATCGGCGGGGTCATTCTGGCCGTCGCCGTCGAGCGTCACCAGCCAGTGCCCATGCGCGGCCTGGGCGGCGTTATAGATCGAAGTGCTCTGCCCGAGCGAACGCGCCTGATGCAAGATTCTCAACTGATCGAAACCGCCGCTTTTCAGGTTGCGCAGTTTTTCCAGCGTGTTGTCGGTACTACCATCGTCGACCACGATAATCTCGTACGCTTCGCCATCGAGAGCTGCACGTATCTCGTGCAGCAAAGGTGGTAGATTTGCCGCTTCATTCTTTGCTGGAATCAGCACAGAGATGTAAATGTTCTTGCTCATGACGCTCCCGCAACTATTTCTATGGTGTTGTGCCTTGCCTAGACTCGGTAATAGTTTCGGTACCACCTCACAAATTCAGCGACGCCCGTTTGAACTGTAACGGAAGGCGAAAAATCGACCCATTTGGCCAACGCCGAAACATCAGCCCAGGTTTTTTCAACATCGCCTGCCTGCATGGGCAACAAGTTGCGTTTTGCCTTGATACCCAGAGCGGACTCAAGGCACTCAACGAAGTCCAGAAGCTTTACCGGCTGACCGCGGCCAATGTTGTAAAGCTTGCTAGGAACGGCCGGTGCGACGGCGTCCTTCTCTGGCGACTGCCATGACGGAGGTCTTAACCGAAGGCGTACGATGCTCTCGACAATGTCGTCGACGTAGGTAAAGTCGCGTGACATATTTCCGTCGTTGTAGATATCGATTGGCTGGTTTTCGAGGATCGCCCGGGTAAATTTGAACAGCGCCATATCTGGACGTCCCCACGGCCCGTAGACCGTAAAGAAGCGCAAGCCACTGGCCTGAATACCAAACAAGTGGGAGTAACTGTGCGCCATCAGCTCATTGGCACGCTTGCTGGCGGCATACAGCGAAACCGGGTGATCGACGGCATCTTCGATACAGAACGGTAGCTTGTCGTTCGAGCCATAGACCGAGCTGCTCGAGGCGTAGATCAAATGCCGGGGCATGTGATACCGACAGGCTTCGAGCACATTCAGGAATCCAACCAGATTGGATGAGCCGTATGCATCCGGATTATCCAGGGAATAGCGAACGCCGGCCTGTGCAGCCAGGTGTATCACCTCGCTGAAGGCGTGCGCTTCGAACAAGGCGAGCAATGCTGGCTTGTCGACGATGTCCATGGTTTGAAAACGGAAGTTTTTAAACCCTGATAATGCCTTCAACCGGTCACGCTTGAGCTCAACGCTGTAGTAGTCATTGAGGTTGTCGATACCTAGAACGTCGACACCTTGCTCGCACAAGCGTTTAGCCGTGTGGAAGCCGATAAAACCTGCTGCGCCTGTAATCAGTACCGTCATTCGCTGTCCACCCGCCCACGTCCTATGCCGTAGTAGGCAAGGCCTGCGGCGGCCATGTGCTCGGGGTCAAACAGGTTTCTGCCGTCAAACACCACCCGGTCAGCAAGCAGTTGGGGAACCTGCTCCAGGTCAAGCACGCGGAAATCCTGCCATTCGGTGACGATGACCAACGCATCGGCACCTTGCAATGTGCCTTCCTTGGATGACATCAACTGCAAGTCAGAGCGTTGGCCATAATGACGCTCAAACTCCTGCATCGCTTGAGGATCATGGGCCTGAACCCGCGCACCGGCCTTCCACAAGGCTTCCAGCAACACGCGACTGGAGGCTTCACGAATGTCATCAGTGTTGGGTTTGAACGCAAGCCCCCACACCGCGAAGACCTTGCCGCGCAGTTCGTTGCGATAATGGCGCTGTATCTTTTCGAACAAGCGGTGCTTCTGTCGCTGATTGACCGCGTCTACGGCGCGCAACAGTTGGGTGTCGAAATCCACAAGCTCGGCTGTTTTTTGCAAGGCTGAGAGATCCTTGGGGAAACAGGAACCGCCAAAGCCGCAGCCGGGGTAGATGAAGTCGTAACCAATTCGCGAGTCGGAGCCGATGCCACGTCTGACCATCTCGATATCGGCACCCAAATGCTCCGCCAGGTTGGCCATCTCGTTGATGAAGGAGATTTTCGTGGCGAGCATGCAGTTAGCGGCGTACTTGGTGAGTTCGGCGCTGCGCGCATCCATCTCGATGATTTTTTCGCGATTCCGGCTGAACGGTTGGTAAAGCTCGCGAATCAATTCAATGGTGGCAGGTTGTGCGCCCCCAATAATGATGCGCTCAGGTCGCATGCAATCATTGACGGCGGAGCCTTCCTTGAGAAACTCGGGGTTGCTGACCACTTCAAAACGTAGCGCGCTGCCGTTGGATCGATCGGCAATCATGCTTTTGATCCGGTCGACGGTGCCTACAGGAGAGGTCGATTTATTGATAATGACCTTGTCGTGTGTGGCGTAAGCCATCAGTGTTTCGACCACCGCGAAAACGTTGCGCAGGTCAGCACTGCCGTCCTCACAGGGAGGGGTGCCCACTGCAATAAAGACGATGTCAGCAAAGGCAGTAGCCAACGCGGCGTCCGTGGTGAACTGGAGCCGCCCTGATGCGAGGTTTTTTTCCAACAAAGCTGGGAGACCGGGCTCGAAAATAGGGCAGTGCCCTTCAAGCAGAGAAGCTATACGCTGCTCGTCGACATCCACACAGCACACCGAATGCCCGACTTCGGCAAGGCATGCAGCTTGTGTAAGACCGACGTAGCCGGTTCCAAAAACAGTGACCTTCATCCTTTGCTATTCCTTATCGAAACGCATGCTATAAACCTGGTAGCAGGCAGGCCAAGATGCTTTGCGAGAGCTCTGAAAAAAAATGTCACAAATTTGTTAAAATTTTGTTATTGCGCCAAATTAATCCAGAAACGCAGGAATGCCGCTCAGCCTTGCAGGGCAAGGTGCGGTTCGCGGTAACCGGCTGGGTGTTTGGCTGAAAGAGGGTGGTCAATACAGTGATTACGGCCAGTTTCGCAGAACTGGAAATTCGCTTGTGAAGGGCGCGCCTGGGCCAAGAGCCCATAGATAGGCCTGCTTGTGGATGAAGGGGATTGCTCGAGACGGAAAAGGCGTACCGCAGAAGCCGGCCATCGAAACAGGAGGGAAGAGCACTCAGGGCTTGCGTAACGCGCGCGCAGGGTCCCTCGGCTGGAAGGCCGTTGATCGTTAAGGTGGAATTTTTCGCCAAGCCTTCGTACAGCATGCTCAATCACCTTGATCTGCAATGTCCGCCATTTGGGCGTCGGTGACGGCCTGCCGTCGCATTGCATTTCTTGTTTTTATTGTTGGGCCGATAGACCCATGCCTCATAATCCGTCGAACCTCAGCCTAGAGCGTTATGGCTGCGCCGGAGTTGTGCTACATCAGGTTTTCGCATGCTACCTAGCGGTTGAGGAAAATTCCAGCGCAGGAAGACCCGAAACAAAGTGCAACACGCGTAGGGCAAGGGCCTGCACGGAGGAGGGTGTGGCCTTGCCAGGCTCAAGAAGAACGCAGGGTTTCTTACCGTAATAGACTTATAGTTATACGGTTCTTGTTGTATATTCTTACGAATAATAACCAGCGACTATCACGTGATGAGAGAACCAGAAAGGCGCGCTACTGCTCTAGCGTTGTACCCAGAGGACACACAAGAAGCGGCGGCCTTGCTGAAGCAAGCTGTACCCCTGATGATGCGTCACAGCATCCCTACCAACCCTGTGCACTACGCGCTTTGGTATACGTACTGTAGAGGGCAGGAGCCCGAGCTCAATCACCAACTGGATCGGCTTGTCCTGGAGGAAGGCGGTTTCCCCGCAGAGTCCGCCACCAAGCTTTTTCGCGACTTCATCATTCGAGACGAGTTGGAAGAGGCCCGCGCCGGGCAACAGCAAGCTATCGACCTCGTTGACGACATGGAGCGTGACGTCTCGCATAGCGTAAAGGTTAACCTGAACTTCCAGGCCAGCCTGGAGCATTGCATTGAGATGCTTGATGAACCAATCGCCTTGCCCAGCATACTGAGCGAGTTGCAACAGAGCACCCAGCTCATACAGGATCAACAGGCGCTTTTTCTCGGCCAGCTGCGCGCGGCCCAAAACGAGATCACCAGTCTGCGAGCAAAGCTTGAACGCGTTCAACTCGCGGCTACGGTCGACAGCCTGACACAGGTATTCAACCGAAACACCTTCACACGCTTGCTGGAGCAAGCACTGAGCAAAGGGCCTGATGGCGTAGCATTGGTCATGCTGGACATTGACCACTTCAAGCAGTTCAACGACCAGTACGGGCATCCACTAGGTGATCGCGTACTGCAGCATGTTGGCCAACTACTCCGCAACGCCCTTCCTCCTCATGGCGTAGCGGCGCGCTATGGCGGCGAAGAATTCTGCGTCATCCTGCAACGATGTGCCGATATTGATAGCGTCTATGCCTTTGCCGAGCAGTTGCGCCTGAAAATCCGAACGCTGCGAATCAAGACACGGAGCACAGATGAATTGCTCGACACCGTGACCGCATCATTCGGCGTTGCCTTTGCCGAAAGTGATGACAGCGTGGAGAGTCTTATCACGCGTGCCGACGATGCTCTGTACCGTGCCAAGCGCAATGGCCGTAACCAGGTACAGTGACATTAGCGAGGGGCTGTCAACAGGGCAGGGTGGCGAGTTGCACCTGCCCTATGTCAGCCGCTTTATCGTGGCGTCTGCAGCATGAAGGCTACACGCCGTCCGGGATCTTCGATTGCATCATTTTTCTTCGATCCAGTCTTCTACCGTCCACAATGAACGTGCCATCCCCCACAGCATGAAGCGTTCGCTGCTCTTTGCGTGAACTGTCGAAGTATGCGGCGATGCCTTCAAGGACAACGATGTTGTATTTTTCGACGATATCAATGACCTTGCATTCGATATTCGCCACGCACTCTTTAATCAAGGGCGCCCTAACATGCTTTCCTTTCACTGGCGTTAGCCCGAACGTTGCAAATTTGTTGGTGTCGGCGCCACTGCAGGTTCCAATACCCACAACATGATCAATCAGATCCACCGTAGGAATTGAAATCACGCACGCCCTGGATTTACTGAGCGCGGCGTATGAGTAGTTCCAAGGCCCCGTGGTGATCGCAATGATCGGCGTAAAGTCAACCACCATGGTCCACGAGAGGGTCATTATATTGTTCTTCTCACCCTCATTCGTGGTAACGAAAACAACCGGACCTGATTCGATCAGCGTGAACGCTTTACTGATGTTCATCTTTTCCATCACGTTGCGCTCACTCCAGCGTTTTTTTAGATCTGCCGTCGAGGGTGACGCCATGACGCAGTACGTCAATACAGAATTCCGCTTCATAAGGCGGAACGTTGCATTCGACAATATCATGGGCAGCGACTTGTAGATGTACACCGACAATATCGGCATGGACTGGTTGTTGACAGACATGCCGGTCGACCAGTACTGCAGTGTAGATCCGGCGAGCGCCGAGTTGCGCGAGATAAGCGCAGGTACGCAGGAGCGAGTGGCCTTCAAAAAGCACATCATCGACAATCAACAAGGTGTTACCCGCGAGGTCTAGCGCACCCAGAAGCGGGTTTTCGGTCAATTGCGTGTGGGTATGCAGCACTTTCAGGTCATCGGCATAGCGCTTGACCTTCAGCGGATACAGCGGCAGTTCCGGCAGG
Organism: Pseudomonas sp. AL 58; assembly: GCF_036348395.1. Lineage (NCBI taxonomy): Bacteria > Pseudomonadati > Pseudomonadota > Gammaproteobacteria > Pseudomonadales > Pseudomonadaceae > Pseudomonas > Pseudomonas sp. AL 58. The sequence continues at coordinate 99,000 of NZ_JAZBQR010000005.1, read as the reverse complement.
CCGGTCTGACATGACAGAAGTCGTTGTAAACGCTGGGCCAGGGGCTCACCACGGCGCTGGATACCGATCAGTACGGCTTGAGTAGGCGGCAACAGCGCAGCAGCCTGTCTTGCCATCGCCTGCAATATGCAATCGAGTTCATCACTGTCGTACAAACGCAACCGCTGACCCGAATGTGTGATCGGCATGGCACGCTCCCGTTGAGGGCGACAGATTGATCATAGCCCAAGGGGCGGTGTTGCTTTGGCGATTTCCCATGAAGTAAGGGTAGGGTTAGTAGTGGGGTGAATCACCGGTGATTCATAATTTGGCGTACCCGATGGGTCAGGGAGCTTCTACCTATACATCGCCGTAAATATCTTCGATCTGCTGCCCCTGAAGGACCTGTATTGGCTAAGTGCCAGATCAGAGAGGCGAGGACTGCTAATGCGCAGGAAAATCCGCCTTGGCGGCGATGGACCTTCTTCAGCCCCATCAACGGCAGGCGGATGTAAACGGTTTCCGCGGGCTACTGAATCAGCGGCACGCCACTGAGCTTCTGCAACTGGTCGAAGTCGATATCGGCACAGATCTCTAACACTTTCAGTCCATCGGACGTCACTTCCAGCACGGCCAGGTCGGTGTAGATGCGACTGACGCAACCGATGCCGGTCAGGGGGTAAGTGCACTCGGGCACGAGCTTGCTTTCGCCTGACTTGGTCAGGTGGTCCATCATCACGAACACCTGGCGGGCGCCTGTGGCGAGGTCCATCGCGCCGCCTACGGCCGGGATTGAACCTTCGGCGCCGGTGTGCCAGTTGGCAAGATCGCCCTTGACCGACACTTGGAAGGCGCCCAGTACGGCGATGTCAAGGTGGCCGCCACGCATCATCGAGAAGGAATCGGCGTGGTGGAAGTAGGCGCCACCGGTGAGCAGGGTCACGTGCTGCTTGCCTGCGTTGATCAGGTCATCGTCTTCCTCGCCTGGAGCGGGGCTCGGGCCCATGCCCAGTAGACCGTTCTCGCTGTGCAGGAATACTTCCTTGTCGCCCAGGTAGTTGGCCACTAGGGTCGGTGCGCCGATGCCCAGGTTTACGTACGCGCCTTCCTGGATGTCTGCAGCCACGCGCTGGGCCATCTCGGTGCGGGAGAACTTTTTGGTGATGGTCATGGCAGGCCTCAGACAGCTTTGGCGATCGAAGAAGCGGCAGCGCCGGTGACGGCGACCACGCGCTGGACGAAGATACCCGGGGTGATGATGTGTTCCGGGTCCAGCTCACCGAGTTCGACGATCTGGTCGACCTGGGCGATGGCAGTCTTGGCGGCCATGGCCATGATCGGGCCGAAGTTGCGGGCGGCCTTGCGGTAGATCAGGTTGCCCCAACGGTCACCCTTGTGCGCCTTGATCAGCGCGAAGTCGGCGTGCAGCGGCATTTCCAGAACGTACTGGCGGCCGTCGATTTCTCGGGTTTCCTTGCCCTCGGCAAGCAGGGTGCCGTAGCCGGTCGGCGAGAAGAAGGCACCGATGCCTGAGCCCGCAGCGCGGATACGCTCGGCCAGGTTACCTTGCGGTACCACTTCCAGCTCGATCTTGCCGGCCCGGTACAGTTCGTCGAACACGTAGGAGTCCGACTGGCGCGGGAAAGAGCAGACCACCTTACGTACGCTGCCCGCCTTGAGCAGAGCAGCAAGACCGACCTCACCGTTGCCGGCATTGTTGCTGATGATGGTCAGGTCGCGGGTACCGGTGGCGATCAGGGCATCGATCAGCTCAGACGGCATGCCGGCAGTGCCAAAGCCACCGACCATGATGGTCGAACCGTCGGTGATCCCTTCCACCGCGCTGGCGATGGACTCAAACGTTTTATTAATCAAAGCGAGCTCCTGGTTTTCCTGGAGTGTGAGTTGTCAAGCTGGCCCTCGCGCTGCGAAGCGGTGGGCCAATCAGCACCTAGGAAGTATTTGGTGACTGCGCAATAGCGTGCCGCAAGATTGGGCACAAGTAGAGAGACCTAAACGGATGTTGTGCGGTTATCGAACTGTTGTGCGAAATGCGACCATCAATTCTGGAGTTCGTTGTGTAAGGCAGAACGTTGAGGGTGCATAAGAAATCCAGCCTGAAATGATTGCCGACTCTCGAATGGTGGCCGCTACCTGCGAGTGTCGCCCGCAAGCGGCGGCCGCCCCCGTTAGATTGCCAATGCTCGTTCCCGAAGTTCTGCGTTCAATATGCGATCGTTTTCGCTGTAGTCGACTGGGCAATCGATCACATGCACACCTGGGTTAGAAATGCAGTGATCGAGCAACGGCAGCAAGGCGTCTACATATTCCACGCGGTGGCCTTGGGCACCATAGGCCTCGGCGTATTTGACAAAGTCTGGGTTGCCGTAATTCAGGCCGAAATCGGTGAAGCCCATGTTGGCCTGCTTCCAGCGGATCATGCCGTAGCCGTCGTCACGCAGGATTACCACGGTGATGTGCATGCCCAGACGCACAGCCGTTTCCAGTTCCTGGCTGTTCATCATGAAGCCGCCGTCGCCGCAGACCGAGATTACCGGGCGGTCCGGATACACTAGGTGCGCGGCCATGGCAGATGGCAGGCCGGCGCCCATGGTCGCCAGGGCGTTGTCGAGTAATACGGTGTTTGGCTTGTGGGCCTTGTAGTTGCCGGCGAACCAGATCTTGTAGATGCCATTGTCCATGGCCACGATGCCTTCGGACGGCAGCGCGCGACGGATGTCTGCGACCATACGCTGCGGGTAAACCGGGAAGCGGTTGTCGTCGGCGCCTTCGGTGATCTGGGCTTCGTTCGCTTCACGGATCGCCATCAGGCGGGTGAAGTCCCAGTGCGCGGTGTCGGTCAGTGCTTCGCTGATCTGCCACACGGCGTTGGCGATGTCGCCTATTACTTCCACCTGCGGGAAGTACACGGCATCGACCTCAGCAGAGCGGAAGTTGATGTGGATGACTTCAATGCCGCCACGGACCATGAAGAACGGTGGCTTTTCGATCACGTCGTGGCCGATGTTGACGATCAGGTCGGCAGCTTTAACCGCACGATGTACGAAATCGCCGGACGACAGTGCAGCGTTGCCGAGGAAGCGTGGATGGCGCTCGTCGACCACACCTTTACCCATTTGGGTGGTGATGAACGGGATGCCTGTCTTGTCGATTAGTTGCTTGAGGACCTTGGCTGTTACCTTAGTTGTACTCAGTAAAAGCAGGCATGTATTGCCCGCGGTTTCACGGCTTGCGTGTGAGGTGACGCAACCCGATTCGGTCCGGCGTGTTCGGTAATGCCTGGTCAAAACCTCGGGTTAAGCGCCGAATTAGTCAGTCAGTCGAGCGTCCGCAACCTAAGCTGCCTCGACATTCATCGTTGCAATAATTCCGTAAGCGAAACGCTTTAGTACGGGGCTTTTCTGGCTGCCGCTGATGTCCGTATTGAGCCACTGAGCCTGGTTGAAAAGCATGCCAATGACCGCGTCTGCAGCCATCGAGAGCGTGATGTGCGGCAGGTGGGTTGTCCTGATGAGGTCCTTGATGATGTCCGAAAGCAGCTGGATGTATTCGGCTTTCAGGGCATTGAATTCTTCTGCTTGCGCTTCGGTTAGGTTGATCTGCTCACGAGCCAGCAGGACTGCTCTGCTATTCGAGTTTTGCTTGAAGGCAAGGAATGTGTCGATGAAACAGTTCAGCCGTTCATGCGCCTGCGCTTTACGGCGGAGGTTCTGCTGCGTGTAAAACAGCAGCTCACTGATTGCGTCCTCCATGAGCTCAAACAGGAGGGACTGCTTACTTTCGATGTGGTGATAAAGCGATCCAGCTTTTATGCCAACGTGATCTGCCAAATCCCGCAATCCGATTGCTTGATAGCCGTAAGCTGCAAAGAGCTCGCAAGCGCCCTCTAAGATGCGATCGCGGGCGTTTTTCACGTCGAAAGCTGTCATGACCGAGGCCCTTTTCGTATTTTTGCTATTGGCGGATTTGTTGACTAAATGTAAGACAACAGGCATCTTACAGTAAAGCGTTTATCGGAGGAGCTTGGCATGAACGATCAAACCGTGGTGATTGTGGGTGGTGCGTCGGGTTTGGGCCTGGAAACGGCTCGATTGATGGTTAAGCGTGGGGCAAGCAAGATTGGCCTGATCGACCGTAACGAGCAGTTGCTGGTACAGGCGGCTGAGGAGCTGCGTGGTCAGGGAGCTGAGGTGGCGACCGCTATTGGCGACATCGCTCGGCAGGAAACCGCCCACGCTGCTTTCCAGCAGATCGTGGATGCGCTTGGCCGTGTGCATTGTTTGGTGAACAGCGCCGCCATTTACCCTCGTAAAGACATTCTCGAGATTACTGATGACGAGTGGGATCTGGAGAACGCGGTCAATATCAAGGGCACGTACCACATGATGGTGGCTGCAGTGCGTCACATGCAGCAGTACGTCGCGGCCCCGGCTGTGACCGGCCGTATCGTCAACGTCACCTCGGTTGATGCCTTCAAAGCTCACCCGCAGAACGCCCATTACGCTGCAACCAAAGCTGCAGTTGTTAGCCTCACCAAGTCGTTTGCTCAGGCGTGTGCAAAGGATCAGATTCTCGTCAACTCGGTAGCTCCAGCAGGCTTCGCGACTGAGCGTGCTAAGCAGCTTGGTTTCCTTGGCGAGCTGGCCGCAGCTAACCCACTGGGTCGTGCTGCTGAACCGGCTGAGATTGCTGAATGGATCGTGATGATGGGCAGCAGCCGTAACAGCTATGCCACCGGCGAAAACGTCATCGTTAGCGGGGGCTACATCTATGCCTAATGCAGCATTGCCCGCAGGTTACCGACGCGCGCTAGTCACTGGTGCTACCAGTGGTATTGGCAAGGCCATCGTGTTGGCCTTGCGCGATGCAGGGTTGGAAGTCATCGCCGTAGGACGGAGTCGCGAATCGCTAGCGGAGCTGGCTAGCGAATCAGGCGTCACTACTCTCGAGGCCGACGTTCGCGATGTGGGCGCGTTCAAAGCTGCCCTCGAAGGGCAGGCGATTGATGTCTTGGTCAATAACGCCGGCATCCTTTCCACGCGCGCGTCCTTCCAGGAAATTGAAGAGACCGAAATCGACAATATGCTCGATATCAATCTCAAGGCGCCGCTTTATCTCGCTCGGCAAGTTCTTCCTGGCATGGTTGAGCGACACACCGGTCATCTTTTCTTTATCGGCTCCAGCGCCGGACGGGCTCCGCATCCAGGAGCTGCGGTATACGGCGCGTCCAAAGCAGGTGTGAGCCTGTTCTGCGATGCGTTGCGTTGCGATCTTCTGGGGACAGGTGTTCGTGTTACAGAAATTGCGCCGGGCCGGGTCCAGACGCAGCTGTACCGCACTGCTATGGGCATGCAAGCTGCTGGTAGCGAGCTTTATGACGGCTATGAGTCGATTCAGCCGCAAGACATCGCTGAGCTGCTGCTGGCCGCCTTGCGCATGCCTGCCGCCGTTGATGTATCCCGTCTTGAAGTATTCCCGACCGCGCAAGCTGTCGGCGGGGCAAGGATGATCAAGACACTTGGCTAACGCCTTGGTATGAAGCTTCGTGGGTAGAAGGCGAGGCCACCCTTGCAAGGAAAAGGTCTGGAGCAATCCAGACTTCTTGGAGGGGTGGCCTTTATTTTAGGTCGGATCATTTTTTTATGACCATTTGACCTCAAATCTTGGCGCCCAACCCCTTGACCACATGTAAGACAACATATAACTTACATTGAAGCCGACCATTTAGTGGGCGGATACAACTACAAAGCAGGGGATATGACGATGACTGCGACATCATGCCGGGTCGGCGTGGACATTGGCGGCACTTTTACCGATATCGCGCTGGATGTGGATGGCGTGCTCCATTCGACCAAGATCCTGACCGACTACGAGTTGCCTGAGCGAGCGATCCTGACCGGCGTCAAGCAGGTTGTAGAAGCCGCCGGCCTGTCTCTCTCCGACATCCACCAGTTGATCCATGGTACGACCTTGGCGACCAACGCGCTCATCGAGCGTCGCGGAGCACGCACTGCCTTCATCACCACGGAAGGTTTCCGTGACACGCTGGAAATGCGCACCGAGAACCGCTTCGAGCAGTACGACATCAACATCGTCCTGCCGCCACCGCTAATCGCTCGAGAAGATCGTTTCACCCTGCGCGAGCGCTTGGGTGTGAAGGGCAATGTCCTGATCGCCCCGGCCAAAGCGGAAATTGACGCTCTGGTGGAACGAGTCGCCCAAGGTAACTATGAAAGTGTCGCGATCGGTTTCATCCACAGCTATGTCAATGGTGCCCACGAGCGCCAGTTGCGCGATGCTCTGCAGGCGCGCTTGCCGCAGCTGTCCATTTCGATTTCCAGCGAAGTCTCGCCGCAGATGCGCGAGTTCGAGCGTTTCAACACTGTCTGCGCCAACGCCTACGTCAAGCCACTGATCAAGTCCTACCTGGACCGCCTGGTGGTCACGCTCAAAAAGGAAGGCGCCGATTGCCCGGTGTTCATGATCCACTCCGGTGGCGGCATTATCTCGGTTGAGAGTGCTGCTGAGTTTCCGGTGCGTCTGGTTGAATCGGGGCCGGCTGGCGGCGCTATCTTCGCTGCGGATATCGCCCGTCGTTACAAGCTCGACTCGGTTGTTTCCTTCGATATGGGCGGTACGACTGCCAAGATTTGTTTGATTGAAAACCAGGTTCCTAAAACCGCAAAAACCTTCGAAGTGGCACGGACCTACCGTTTCAAGAAGGGCAGCGGCATGCCGATTTCCATCCCGGTTGTGGAGATGGTCGAGATTGGTGCCGGTGGTGGTTCTATCGCAAGCATCGACAGCATGCGCCAGATCCGTGTGGGCCCTCACAGTGCTGCGTCCGAACCTGGCCCAGCTTGCTATAACCGAGGCGGCCTGGAGCCGACAATTACCGACGCCAACCTACTGCTTGGCCGATTGGACGCTGACAACTTCGCTGGCGGTGCCCTGCGCCTGTCCACCGAGAAGGGGGCGGCAGCCATGGGTCGGGTGATTGGTAACCCGCTGGGTATGGATTCTGATACTGCAGCCTTTGGTGTCTGCGAAGTGGTCGACGAAAACATGGCTAACGCTGGCCGCGTCCATGCCGTTGAGAGCGGGAAAGATATCGCCGATTACACCATGATCACCTTTGGCGGCGGTGGCCCACTGCATGCTGCACGCCTGTGCGAAAAGATGGGTGTTTCTCGATTCGTAGTACCAGCCGGTGCAGGCGTCGGCTCTGCAATTGGCTTCCTGCGCGCGCCGTTCGGCTACGAAGCCGTTCGAAGCTCCTTTGTTCGTCTATCAGAATTCGACGCAGCCGCTGTTAACAAATTGATCGATGAAATGAAAGCCGAATCCATGGGCTTCCTGCGTCAGGGTATGCCGGAAGGCGAGGCTGAAATGGATTGCACTGCTTTCATGCGGTACGTCGGCCAAGGCTGGGAAATCCCTGTTGGGTTGCCGTTCAAAGCATTCACTGCAGCTGACACTGTCCAGTTCAAGGCCCTCTTTGAAGAAGCCTACACCCGCTTCTTCGGTCGCCCAATCGAAGGGCCGGACATTGAAATTGTCAGTTGGTCGGTCAGAGCCAGCTCGCCGCTTCCTCCTGTGAAACACATCGACGAAGTCGGAGCCGCTTATCGAGCTCAAGAAGTGTCGCGCCGCAAGGTATTCGACGTCGCTGCAGGTGGCTTTGTAGATGCGGGTATTCATCCGCGTGAAGAGCTGCAGATTGGTGCACGCGTCGATGGCCCGGCCATCATTGTCGAGCGCGAGACCTCTACCTTCGTCACTTCGAACTTCACCGCCACGGTCCAGCCCGACGGCTGCCTCTTGGTTGTTCGTCGCTAACGTCTCACATCGGAAGAAAGAACCATGAGCGAAACCATGATCGACATTCAAATGCAGGTGATGTGGAACCGACTGGTCTCGGTGGTCGAAGAACAAGCCCTGACGCTGATCCGTACCGCCTTTTCCACTAGCGTTCGTGAGGCGGGCGACCTGTCCGCTGGTGTATTCGACCGTGCAGGCAACATGCTGGCCCAAGCCGTAACCGGTACCCCTGGTCATGTGAACACCATGGCCGAGGCAGTAGTGCACTTCATCAATGACATTGGTGCAGACAATATCTTTGAAGGTGACGTCTACGTGACCAACGACCCGTGGAAGGGTACGGGCCACCTGCACGATATCACCATCGTCTCGCCGTCATTCTTCAAGGGAAAACTGATCGGCTACTTCGCAAGTACTGCTCACGTTGTGGATATCGGCGGTCGCGGCTTTGGTCCTGACGCACGTGAAGTTTATGAAGAGGGTCTGATGATCCCTGTGCTCAAGCTCTTTGAGCGCGGCCAGGTCAATCGCGATTTCATCAACATTCTGCGCAATAACGTACGTGAAAACGACCGAGTCGTCGGCGACTTCTATGCGCTGTCGGCCTGTAACGAAACTGGTCACAAACGTCTGCTCGACATGCTGGAAGAGTTCCAGCTGGACGATCTGGAGCACATCGGTGGCTTCATCCTGGAGCACAGCCGTCGCGCTACTCTGGAATGTTTCAAGTCGCTTCCGCACGGTACTTACAGCAATAGCATGACCCTGGATGGTTATGATGTGCCAGTGACCCTGGCCGTGACCCTCACTGTCAGTCCTGACGGGATTACCACTGACTTCACCGGTACTTCCGGCATGAGTCAGTTTGGCATCAACGTTCCTCTGGGTTATGCCAAAGCGTATGCCTGCTACGGTTTGAAGTGCATCGTCGCCCCGGAAATTCCAAACAACTCTGCATCGCTGGCACCATTTGAAGTAACGGCACCGGAAGGCTGCATCCTGAATGCTAAGCATCCAGCTCCAGTTTCCGTGCGTCACGTGCTGGGCCACTTCGTTCCAGACCTGGTCCTGGGTGCATTGCATAAGTGCTTGCCAGGTAAGGTACCCGCTGAAGGCGCCAGTGCCCTGTGGAACCTGCACCTGAGCGTCCGTCCGCTGGAGAGCAACCCGAACGGCCGCAACGCAGAAATGCTGATGTTCAACAGCGGTGGTATGGGCGCTCGCTCGGCAATGGATGGTTTGAGCGCGACAGCTTTCCCAAGCGGGGTACACACCATGCCCGTGGAAGCTACCGAACATGCCGGGCCGGTCGTTGTTTGGCGAAAAGAGCTTCGTGAAGGCTCAGGTGGCGCCGGTGAGCTTCGTGGCGGTCTGGGTCAGGAGATCGAGGTTTCCGCTGCTGAGGGTTACAGCTTCCGCTTCAGCGCCATGTTCGACCGTATCCAGCATGCTGCTCGTGGCCTGGAGGGCGGTAAGTCAGGAGCTCAAGGCTTTGTCGGTCTTGATGACGGCACTGTGCTGCGAGGTAAAGGCCAGCAGTTTGTGCCGGCCGACCGCCGCCTGGTCTTGAGCCTCCCTGGCGGTGGTGGCTATGGCGACCCGCTTAAGCGTGATCGTGATCAAGTAGCGCGCGATGTTCGCTTCGGTTACATCAGCGCCCAACAGGCGCGTGAAGACTACGGCTTCGAAGCCGCTCAGGAGCGCTGAGCCATGGAAATCCAAAGCAGCCGCGTTCGCGCGGTCAAAAGTTCGCCGAGCATGGCAGTGTCGATCCTGGCTAAGCAGATGCTTGCCAAAGGCGAACCGGTGATCAACCTGAGCCTGGGTGAGCCTGACTTCAATGTGCCGGCCCACGTCATTGAAGCCGCTCACCAAGCCATGCTGGCTGGCAACAACCACTACACCGCTCCAAATGGTCTGGAAGAGTTGCGCCAAGCCGTTGTGAATAAGTTTGAACGGGAAAACGGCCTCAAGTATGGGTTGGATGAAATCTGCGTTGGCAACGGTGCCAAGCAGCTTCTGTTCAATGCTTTTCTGGCCACGTTGGAGCCTGGTGATGAGGTGATCACACCGGCGCCGTACTGGGTGTCCTACACCGACATGGCCATGCTCAATGGCGGGGTACCAAAAGTTATTCCTTGCGGAGCAGAGTACGGGTTCAAGCTGGATCCTGAGCGCCTGGAAGCAGCAATCACCCCTCGCACACGCTGGTTGATGCTGAACTCGCCAAACAATCCCTGTGGCGCTATTTACACTCGAGAAGAGTTCGCTGCGCTCGGTGCCGTACTGGAGCGTCACCCACATGTATTGGTGATCTCTGATGAGATCTACGAACACATTGTCCTGGGTGACAAACCGTTTGTGTCCTTCGTCGTCGCATGCCCGCAACTGCGCGAGCGGACATTGCTGATCAATGGTGTTTCAAAAGCCTATGCCATGACCGGCTATCGCTTGGGTTATGCAGCTGGGTCTAAAGAACTGATCGTGGCGATGAACAAGACCCAGTCGCAGACCACGACCTGCCCATCGGTGATTTCGCAATTGGCCGCGGCCGCAGCGCTTAATGGTCCTCAGGACTTCGTTCGTGCAGCGAATCGTGAGTACCAAGCTCGCGGAGCACTGGTCGTGCGAGGCCTCGCGGAAATCGATGGTTTGTCTTTGCAGATGCCAGATGGCGCGTTCTATGCCTTCCCAAATGTCGCTGCGTTCATTGGTAAGCGCACGCCAGATGGTCAGGTCATTTCAAACGATGCGGATCTCTCATCCTATCTGCTGAGAGTGGGCAAGGTCGCGACAGTACCTGGATCAGCTTTCGGGCTGGAGCCTTATGTACGTCTTTCCTTCGCCACTTCCCAGCAGGAGCTGGAACAGGCCCTGGGTCAACTGCGCGAAGCTTTCGCTGCACTGGTCTGAAAACTGATTGATTTGAGGTAAGACATGAGCAAGCCGTTCAAACGATTGCTGATCACTGGGGCCGCTGGGCGCCTGGGCAGCGTCCTACGCACGCATCTCGCTGCCTTTGCAGATGAGCTGCGTCTGACCGACATCGCCGACATGGGCCAGGCCGCTTCGCATGAGGAATTGGTCCGCTGCGACCTTGGTAACTTCGATGCTGTTTTGCCTCTGACTGAAGGCGTGGACGCTATTGTCCATGCCGGCGGTGTACCGGTTGAGAACACGTTCGAAGCAATCCTCAACGGAAACATCGTCGGGACCTACAACATTTACGAAGCTGCGCGACGCAATGGTGTGAAACGAGTTGTGTACACCAGTTCGAACCATGCGATTGGCTTCTACGACCGTACCGAGACCATTGATGCCAGTGTTCCCCACCGGCCTGACAGTCTCTACGGTGTGAGTAAATGCTTCGCCGAGGACCTGGGCCGTTACTACTGGGACAAGTTTGGGATCGAATCGGTGAACCTGCGAATCGGCTCCTCGTTCCCCGAGCCTTTGGATCGCCGAATGCTCGCTACCTGGCTGTCGTTTGACGATTTTGCCCAGCTGACTGAGCGTTCGCTGCTGGCCCCGCGAGTCCGGCACATGGTGGTCTACGGCATGTCCAATAACCGCGAGTCCCTGTGGGATAACCGTATGGCCTCTTCGATTGGTTATGTCCCCAAGGACAGCGCCGACGACTATCGGGATAAGGTACTTGCTGCGCATCCGCCACTGGATCCCAACGAGCCTTCAGCAAGGTATCACGGCGGCAGTTTCGCCGGGGCCGGGCACTTCGAAGACCCCAAATAACCTCCACATCACAAGAGAGCTTATTCCATGGCTTCCACAGCAAAACAACAGAACTACGATGTGGTGATCGTTGGCGGCGCGGTCAACGGTAGCTCCACCGCCTATTTCCTGGCCAACAACCCAGACTTCAAGGGGTCGGTACTGGTCATTGAGCGAGATTGGACCTACAACAAGTCGGCAACTGCGCTTTCGAGCAGCTCGATTCGTCAGCAGTTTTCCAATCCGATCAATATCGAGATTTCCAAGTTCGGTGCCGAATTTGTTCGCAACTTCCCTGACGTGATGGAAGTGGACGGCGACCGTCCAGATCTGGCCTTCCATGAAAATGGCTACCTGTTCTTGGGCGACAACCGCGGGTATGAAGTACTGCGGCGTCTGCACGATACTCAGATCTCTCACGGCGCTGACGTCCATCTTCTTGACCCGGAACACCTGAAGCGCAAATTCCCGTGGGTGAATATCGACGGATTGGCGGGTGCAAGTTACGGCCAAACCGGTGAAGGGTGGTTCGATAGCCTGGGCATGCTCAACGGGTTCCGTCGCAAAGCTCGCTCAATGGGCATCGAGTACATCGAGAATGAGGTCGCCAGCATTCAGCGCGAAGGGGATCGTATCACCGGTGTGCAACTGGCAAGCGGTGAGCGAATCGGTTGCGGACTCCTGGTTAACTGCGCCGGTACTCGCGGAACGAAGGTTGCACGCATGGCGGGTCTCGACATTCCGGTTGAGCCACGTCGTCGCTCGCTGTTTGTATTCGATTGCCGCACTCCGCTCGAAGGCACTGTGCCGCTGACGATTGATCCGAGCGGTGTCTTCTTCCGGCCCGAGGGGAAATTTTACCTCGGTGGTACCTATCCGAAGAACGATCCGGAAGTCGATTTCGAAGACTTTGACGTCTTGCACGACGAGTTCGATGAAGAAGTCTGGCCGATCTTGGCCGAACGCGTGCCGGCTTTTGAAGGCATCAAGGTAGTCAACTTTTGGGCCGGACATTACGACTTTTGCGTGCTGGACCACAACGCCATTGTGGGTCCTCATAACGAAGTAAGTAACTTCCTGTTTTGCAACGGTTTCAGTGGCCACGGCCTGCAGCAAGCTCCAGCCATCGGTCGCGGCCTGTCTGAGCTCATTACCTACGGCGGTTACCGCTCGCTGGACCTCAGTGCGCTTTCCTACCAGCGCGTGATCGACAACAAGCCATTCCTGGAAGACTCGGTCATTTGACCCCAGGCCTGAGGAGAACATCACAATGAATAAACCATCCAAAGGCAAGCGCAGTGGCGGTCAGGTACTGGTCGATGCGCTACGAGTCAACGGTGTTGACCGAGCATTCTGCGTACCAGGTGAGAGCTATCTCGACGTGCTAGACGCCCTTCACGACGTGAAGGACGAGATTCAACTGATCGTTTGCCGTCAGGAAGGTGGGGCGGCATACATGGCGGAAGCCTATGGCAAACTCACCGGTAAGCCTGGGATCTGCATGGTCACACGCGGGCCTGGTGCGACCAACGCGTCTGTAGGCGTGCATACCGCTTTCCAAGACTCTACGCCGATGATTCTTTTCATCGGGCAAGTCGCCCGGGACCAGATCGAGCGCGAAGCTTTCCAAGAAATTGATTACCGCCGTATGTTTGGCCAGATGGCCAAATGGGTGGTGCAAATCGATGATGCCGCTCGTATCCCGGAGCTGGTGAATCAAGCTTTCCAGCGTGCCATCAGCGGTCGCCCAGGCCCGGTTGTTGTGGCCCTGCCTGAAGACATGCTGACTGATTTGGTGGATGTGCCCGATGCACGACCCGCACAGCGCGTGGAAGCAGCGCCTGCTCCAACTCAGATGAGCCAGTTGCAGGAACTGTTGGCGACAGCCAAGAAACCACTGGTCATCGCTGGTGGTGGTGCCTGGACTGATGATGCGGTAGCCGATCTTCAGCAATTCGTGCAGAAGCAAAACCTCCCATTGGCCGCGTCGTTCCGCTGTCAGGATCTCTTCGACAACACCGATCCGCATTATGCGGGGGATTTGGGTCTCGCTGCCGGTCCGGTTCTGGTAGATGCAGTCAAGCAGTCGGATCTGCTCATTGTGATTGGTGCTCGTCTGGGTGAAATGACCACCGGTGGTTATGCTTTGGTTGACATCCCGGTCCCTAAGCAAACTCTGGTGCATGTGCACCCGAGTGCGGAAGAGATCGGCCGTGTCTATCAGCCAACCCTGGGCATCAACGCCGGGCCTGCTAGTTTCCTGAGCCAAGCCGCCGACCTGTCCGCAGTTCAACCTGACGCCTTTACCGACTGGGTCAGCAGCTTGAATCGTGGTTATCGCGGGAACTTCGAGACGCCTCGTTCGCCTGGCGATGTGCAGATGAGCGAGATCATTTCGTGGCTGAACAAGTCCTTGCCGATCGACAGTATTCTGACCTGCGGTGCTGGTAACTACACCGGATGGGTGCACCGTGGCTATCAGCACCGCACTTTTCGGACTCTGCTTGGACCAACCAACGGGTCCATGGGGTACGGCGTCCCAGCGGCCGTTGCGGCTAAGCTGACGTATCCGCAGCGGACGGTCGTAGCCTTCGCCGGCGATGGTTGCTTCCTGATGAATGGTCAGGAGCTAGCAACTGCTGCGCACTATGACGCACGTCTGATCGTTATTGTGGTGAATAACGGGATGTACGGCACTATTCGGATGCACCAGGAGCGTAGCTACCCAGGCCGTGTGTCTGGTACCGAGCTGCATAACCCTGACTTCGCAGCGTTGGCTCGTGCGTTTGGCCTGCATGGCGAGACTGTCACCCGTACTGAGGACTTCGTCGCTGCGTTTGAGCGCTGCCAGGAGTCGGGTAAACCGGCGCTGATAGAAGTGCAGGTCGATCCGGAGGCTCTGACCCCGCGGATGACGCTCAGCCAAATCCGCGAAAAGGCTCTGGCCTCCAAGTAAGGTTCACCTCAAGTGGGGCTCGGTACCGACCCCACTTTTTTTCTTTCTTCGAACGAGCTAGTCGACATGAAACTTGCCGATTCTGGTTTGCTGCGTGAAGTTTGCTACATCAACGGTGATTGGGTGGCGGCAGATAATGGCCAGCGCATCAACGTAATCAACCCCGCCACTGGCGAATCGTTAGGTTCTGTACCTCGGATGGGCGCGGTTGAGACGCGTCGCGCTTTGGAGGCCGCCGAACGAGCGCTGCCTGCATGGCGCGCGCTGACTGCTAAGGAGCGCGCCGCTCGCTTGCAGGCTTGGTTCCGAGAAATTATGAACCACCAAGAAGATCTCGCTCAGATCATGACCGCTGAGCAAGGTAAGCCGTTGGCGGAGTCTCGTGGTGAGATTGCTTTCGCTGCGGCCTATGTTGAGTTCTATGCCGAAGAGGGGAAGCGTATTTACGGTGACGTGATCCCTTCTCCAAACGCTGATCGTCGTCTGCTCGTCACCAAGGAGCCGATTGGTGTCTGTGCAGCGATCACGCCCTGGAATTTCCCGGCGGCGATGATCACGCGTAAAGCCGCTCCCGCATTAGCGGCCGGCTGCACTCTGGTCCTCAAGCCTGCTTCGCAAACTCCTTTCAGTGCCTTGGCGCTCTGTGTGTTGGCTGAGCGCGCTGGTATCCCTGCAGGTGTGCTGAGCGTAGTCACGGGCGATTCGGCGGCCATTGGTGGTGAGATTACGGCGAGCCCCATCGTGCGTAAGTTGTCGTTCACCGGCTCTACACCTATCGGCATCCAGCTGCTGCAGCAATCCGCGGCGACGGTGAAGAAGGTGACCATGGAGCTTGGCGGGAACGCTCCCTTCATTGTCTTCGACGACGCCGATTTGGAAAAAGCGGTAGAGGGGGCGTTGATAGCCAAATTCCGGAACAGCGGGCAAACATGTGTGTGCGCCAACCGGTTCTACATCCAGGATGGGATTTATGACCGCTTCGTCGAGCGCTTCGCAGAGCGTGTCAACGAATTGGTAGTAGGGAAGGGCGATCAGCCAGGCACTCAAGTGGGGCCGATGATTGATGGCCGTGCAGCGACAGGTGTTGAGCAAATGGTCGCCGAGGCTGTTGAGGCGGGCGCTCGTATAGTCACTGGTGGGCGTCGCCATTCGCTGGGAGAAGCTTTCTTCGCGCCGACCCTGTTGGCTGATGTACAGCCGCACATGCGCGTCGCTCGTGAAGAGATCTTCGGCCCGGTTGCACCTATTTTTCGCTTCACCACGGAGGAGGAGGTAATCGTTGAGGCCAACAATACAGAGTTTGGCCTGGCGTGTTATCTCTACGCCAGAGACGTCGGGCGGATTTGGCGAGTCTCGGAGGCGCTCGAGTACGGCATGGTGGGAGTGAACGTTGGGGTGGTAGCTACCGAAGTAGCTCCCTTCGGTGGGGTGAAGTCTTCAGGGCTTGGACGTGAGGGTTCTCGTTACGGCATCGAAGACTATCTTGAGATCAAGTACGTCTGCCTCGGGCTTTGATCACTAGCCTCCCACTTCAGATTCAAACCGATTGCAGCGCCAGTTTGGCTATGCGTCGGTTTGGACTGAAGCATCTGGAGGTGTTGCACAATGGCGGGGCAGTTAATTGCTTTCTGCCAAAAGTCGTTGATAGCGAGAGAGACTTTCCTCGAGGTGTTTGCGCAGTGCATTTCGCGCACCTGTCACATCACCCATGGTGATCGCTGATAGGATGGCGCCGTGCTCGCGTCCGATCTTCTTGATATGCGTCAGACGATTTTTCCCTCCGACCTGACTGTGCTTGAGATTGAGATCCAGAATGATATCTGGGCCTAGTGCCTCGAGCAGTTGAGGGAAGTGAGGATTGTTGGTGGCTTTGGCAATAGCCAGGTGGAATTCGAAGTCCGCCTTTGCTTCTTCTTCGAGATTTGAACCATCCAGTGCGTTGAAGCGGTCGAAAGCTTCGGTGATCATCGCCAGGCTCGCAGGGGTACGTCGTTCGGCTGCACGGGCAACAGACTCCGTCTCGATGCCAAGGCGCAATTCCAGCACGTGCGCAGCGGCGCGAACGTCATCAACGATGCTGCTGATGGCAAAACCTATTCGCTTAACATCTTGCTCTACAACAAAAACACCGACGCCTTGGCGAGCGATGAGCCGGCCACCTAAGCGCAACGATGCTACAGCCTCGCGTATAACAGGGCGGCTGACGTTGAATTCTTTGCACAGGGCTTGCTCGGACGGGAGCTTCTCCCCAGGCCCATAAATTCCAGAGTCGATGCGATTCGACAGCTCGCGGATAACAGATTCTGCGAGGTTACCCCTCCGAGTGTTGATAGGTGCATCCATTGATGAGTCTCCACAAAAGCTTGGGTGTCACGGTCAAAAAAATACGGAATGATATTATGCTTGTATGTTATCAAATAACTGACCAATCAGGTTAGAAATTAGGATGGGCGTGCCAATCAGCCACCAGAGCCTCTAGCATGCCTATTACAGCGATAATAGGAGCACAGAACATCAATGAGGCCGCCAAACGGTTGATGCGAATTACCTCGCCGCAGGGCGCAATAGATTTTGCCGGCGCGATCGAGTTCGCACGCATAGTCACAACGAAGCCAGCCTGATCTGGCCGTAGTTCACCGGTAATCCTCTAGGTCGCAGCTTAGCTTTCTAACAGTCGCTGGTAGCGGGAAAGGCTTTCATCCAGGTGCTTGCGTACGGCCGTGCGCGCACCTACGGCGTCTCCCATGCTGATTGCCGAGAGGATTGCCCCGTGCTCTCGAGCGATTTTCCGAATATGTGATTGCCTGTTTTTTCCATGAACCTGCCTGTGCTTGATATTCAGGTCCAGTATGATTTCTGGGCCCAAGGCCTCTAAGAGCTCAGTGAAATGAGGATTGTTGGTCGCACGAGCGATCGCAAGATGGAACTGGAAATCGGCGTTCGCCTCTTCTTCCAGCGATGCATCTACAAGAGCATTGAACCGATCAAACGCTTCAGTGATCAGCGCTAAGCTGGCAGGGCTGCGGCGTTCCGCTGCGCGAGCTACTGACTCGCTTTCGATGCCCAGCCGTAACTCGAGAATCTGAGCGGCGGCCCTCACATCGTCGACGACACTGTCGATTGCGAATCCGATTTTTTTCACATCTTGTTCAACGACAAAAACCCCAACCCCCTGCCGAGCCAACAAGCGCCCACCCAGCCTCAGCGAGGCCACTGCTTCTCTTACCACTGGCCGACTAACGCTGAACTCTCTGCAGAGCTTTTGTTCCGACGGGAGCTTTTCTCCGGGCCCCCATGTGCCATTGTCGATCCGGGCTGTCAGCTCCTGAATCACGGTTTCGGCCAAATTGGCGCGACGTGCACCTGACGATGCATTCATAACGATTTTCTCCTCATGCTGCTGCTCTCATCACCAATTGCACTTTTTTCGTTGAACTCTGATCACTACTCCCGCGGGGTAAAAAGCTGGAGTCGCGCTAATTTTCGGGGTTTCGCGACAAATCTCTGCGTATTCATTCCCTTCGTATCGGCCCGATAGCGCCGTACCTCAACAGTCCTCGGTCGCAGTCTAATCATAGCCCTATTGACAGTTAGCTGCTGACTGTTATCTTACAAGTGCATTGTCGTTTTCGCCAATGCATGTGGTGAGCGATGGCGAGGTGCTTGTATTGCTTTCTGGCTCCTCACTCGCTTGCTCTGTGTCCCGATGTTGATACGACCACTACTGGGAGCACCAGAAATGCAGAAAAACAACAAACATCGTAGGCTGACTGCGCTCGCGACTGCGGTTACCTTGATTATGAGTATGGGAACGACGCAGGCAGCAGATAGCCAGGTCGTAAAAATCGGGTTCGCCGGCCCTCTGACCGGACCATCGGCTCACCAGGGACAGGACGTAGAGCATGGTATTCAGATTGCGATAGAAGAGGCCAACCAGCAGCAGCTGAAAATCGGGGATAAATTCGCAGAATTCAAACTGGTTTCTGAGGACGACGTTGCCGACCCGCGGACAGGAACAGCTGTGGCTCAGAGGCTGGTCGACTCCAAGGTCGCCGTGGTCATAGGTCATTACAACTCTGGTACCAGCATCCCCGCCTCCAAGATCTACGGTGCTGCCGGCATCCCACAAATCTCACCTTCAGCGACTAATCCCGCCCTTACCCAGCAGGGTATTTCATCGGTGTTTCGTGTAGTCAACGACGATGCGACTCTTGGGCGATATGCCGGCAATTACTTAGTTAGCAAGCTCGAGGCTAAGCGTATTGCCATCTTCGATGACCGGACTGCATATGGTCAGGGGTTGGCGGACGAGGTCACCAAGGCCGTGAAAGCTGCCGGCGGCAATGTGGTAGTTCGTGAATACACCAACGACAAGTCGACAGATTTCAACGCCATTCTCACGACTGCAAAAGCTAAACAGGCGGATGCAGTTTTCTTCGCGGCACTCGACTATCAGGCTGCGCCGATGGCTAAACAGATGAAGAATCTGGGCTTGAAAGCGCGCTTCATGAACATCGGCAATCTTCCAAACGATTCCTTCAAGCAGATGGCTGGTAGTGCTGCTGAGGGCGTTTACGCTTGGAACTACGGCACACCGCTGTTGGAGATGCCTAAGGGTGCCGCCTTCGAACAGAAGCTCAAAGACAAGTTTGGCGTAGGTGTCGTGCAGTCCTCGCCAGCAGCCTATGACGCTACCTGGGCAGCGATCAATGCAATGGTAAAGGCCGGGTCTGCAGATCCTAAGGTCTATCTGCCGGTACTCAAGACGGAAACCTATGAAGGCGTAACAGGGACTATCGCCTTTGATGAGAAGGGCAATCTGAAAAATCCTGCAGCTACCGTTTTTCAGTTTGAAGGTGGTGCATGGAAAACGCTGGCTGTTCAACGGGATTGAGCGACGTAAAGCCATCGGATAATTAGCAGGCGTAGCCTGCAATAAAAATAAAAAGATCTTATCTATCTGCCAGTCCCGACAACACATGCTAAGGCCTGTGTTGTCGTCAACGCAGTTTCGAGGATTCAGCTCGTGGACGGTAACTTCGATATCTTGTTGCAACAGGTCCTCAACGGCCTGGTGTTGGGCAGCATCTACGCCCTAGTAGCCTTGGGCTATACCATGGTCTACGGCATCATCGGCCTGATCAACTTCGCCCACGGCGAGGTGGTGATGGTTGGCGCGATGGTGACCATCTCCGTACTCACAATGCTTGCCGGTGCCGGTTTTGCCCCAGGCATCGTCACCCTACTGTTGGCGATCATGGCCGCGGTTGTGGTGTGCATGCTGCTGGCGCAGGGCATGGAGAAGTACGCCTACCGGCCGCTACGCAAGGCGCCGCGCCTCACTCCGCTGATTCTCGCCATCGGTATCTCCATCGCCCTGCAGAATCTGGCGATGATGATCTGGGGGCGCGGCTACAAGACCTTCCCGGAAGTGTTCGAGGTTCAGCCCGTCGAGGTGTTCGGCGCGACCATGACCAACGTGCAGGTGTCGATCATGGTCATTGCAGTGGTGATCATGCTTGGCCTTTGGCTGCTGGTCGACAAGACCCGCTTGGGCAAGGCCATGCGCGCTACCGCGCAGAACCAGGAGGTGGCCGGACTGATGGGTATCAACATCAACCGGGTGATTTCCGCGACGTTCCTGATCGGTGCCAGCCTAGGTGCGATCGCCGGGGTTATGCGCGCCATCAACTACGGCCAGGCCGACGCCTACATGGGACTGCTGCTGGGTCTCAAGGCGTTCTCGGCGGCAGTGCTTGGCGGTATCGGCAACCTGTTCGGGGCCATGGCCGGCGGTTTGCTGTTGGGGCTGATTGAGTCGCTGGCGGCGGGTTACACCGGGCAGCTCACTGGCGGCTTCCTGGGCGCCAACTACCAGGACATCTTTGCTTTCGCGGTGCTGATCCTGGTGCTTCTGTTCCGGCCCAATGGCCTGCTTGGCGAACGCCAGGCCGACCGGGCGTGAGGGCTTGGCAACCATGAAAAATCTCAAGACTCAATACCTGTTGCTTATCCTCGGCTTCATCGCCTTGCCGTTCCTAGTCGATGCCATTCCCGTGCTCGGCCCGACCTGGGTGCGAATTCTCGGCTTCGCCATGCTCTACGTACTGCTGGCGCTGGGCCTGAACATAGTCATCGGTTACGCCGGTCTACTCGACATGGGCTACATCGGCTTCTATGCCATCGGTGCCTACCTGTACGCCTTGCTGGCCTCGCCGCACCTGAACATGGCGAGCCTCGCCAGTGGGGTTATGGACTGGCCGTTGTGGGTGATCATCCCGCTGGCCGCGGTAGTCGCAGCCTTCTGTGGTGTGCTGATCGGCGCACCGGTGCTGAAACTACGCGGCGACTACCTGGCAATCGTCACCCTCGGCTTCGGCGAAATCATCCGAATCTTCATGAACAACCTGGACCAGCCGGTGAACCTCACCAACGGTCCCCAGGGCATCAGCAACATTGCCCCGCTGCACGTCGATTTCGGGCCATGGACGCACGCGGCGGGCGAGGGGGCCATACCGGTGCTGTCGCTGCAGCAGAGCTGGAGCCTGTTCGGCCTCAACGTGTCGCCGGTTATCAGCTACTACCTGTTCTTCTTGTTCATCGTCATCCTCTGCATCGTGCTGTCCAAGCGCCTGGAGGTGTCGCGCATTGGGCGGGCCTGGATGGCCCTGCGCGAGGACGAGGTGGCAGCCGAGGCTATGGGTCTGAACAAGCGCAACCTCAAGTTGCTGGCCTTCGCCATGGGCGCGACCTTCGGTGGCGTGTCCGGTGTGCTGTTCTCCAGCTACCAGGGCTTCGTTAGTCCTGAGTCGTTCACCTTGATGGAGTCGATCATGGTCCTGGCCATGGTGGTACTCGGCGGCATGGGTTCAATCCGTGGTGTGGTGCTGGGGGCCTTGATCTTGTCGGTGATGCCCGAACTGTTCCGTGACTTGGTCAACTGGATTCAGCCCTGGGTGATGGACAACGTCACCTTCATCAGCCGCGACATCCTGCGCAACGTGCTGGATGCCTCGACCCTGCGCATGCTGGTGTTCGGTTTCGCGCTGATTCTGGTGATGCGCTTTCGCCCTGAGGGCCTCTGGCCGTCGGATAGGCGTCGAGCTGAACTTCAAGAAGGTGATCCAGAGCTTGAAACCCCAGCAACTGCCTTGAATACCGTGGTTCACGCTCCAGCCACGCAAGCGTCTTTTGAGCACCCGGCTAAAGAGGGGGGCAAGGTATGAACAACGTTCTTCTTGAGCTTCACCAGGTCAGTAAGTTCTTCGGTGGTCTTCAGGCCCTCCATGGCATCGATCTCACTATTCGTCGGGGTGAAATCCGCGGCCTGCTGGGCCCAAATGGCGCTGGCAAAACCACTCTATTCAATGTGCTAACGGGGTTGTACCAGGCTGAGCAGGGGCGGGTGGTGTTCGACGGCAAACCGCTGCGCATCAGTAAACCGGACAAGGTGGTGGAAGCCGGCATATCACGAACCTTCCAGAATATCCGCCTGTTCCACAACATGACGGCCCTGGAGAACGTGATGATCGGCCGTCATGTGCGCACCCGCAGCGGGGTATTTGGCGCGATCCTGCGCACGGCGGCCTGTGTCCGCGAAGAACGGGAGATCCGCCAGGCTGCGCGCTATTGGCTTGATTACGTCGGCATTGGCCATCTGGGTGGCGAGCTTGCACGCAACCTGTCGTACGGCGATCAGCGCCGCCTGGAAATTGCCCGCGCCCTGGCGACCGAACCCAAGCTGATCGCCCTCGACGAGCCGGCAGCCGGCATGAACGCCTCGGAGACCGAAGGCCTGCGCAAGTTGATGTGCAAGATGCAGGCGGATGGCAAGACGGTGCTGCTGATCGAACACGACGTAAAACTGGTCATGGGCCTGTGCGACCACGTCACGGTGCTCGAATTTGGCCGCAAGATCGCCGACGGCCTGCCTGCCGACGTGCAAAAGGACCCCAAGGTCATCGAGGCGTACCTCGGTGCGGAGGTAGAGGCATGAAGAACATTCTCGAAGTGAACGACCTCAAGGTTGCCTACGGTGCGATCCAGGCAATCAAGGGCATCGACCTGAACGTGGGCGTAGGCGAGATGGTCGCCTTGATCGGTGCCAACGGTGCGGGCAAGACCACGACTCTGAAGACTCTGGCCGGCTTGCTGACCCCAAGTGCCGGGGAAATCACCTTTGACGGAAAGGCGCATTCGGCGATCAAGGGCTACAACCTGATCCGCGAGGGCCTGGCACTGGTGCCAGAAGGGCGCGGCATCTTCCCCAAACTGACGGTGCACGAGAATCTGGAAATGGGGGCTTTTTCCCGGCGTGATGGTAAGCATGCCATCGGTGCCGATATCGAGCGCATGTACGACATTTTCCCGCGCCTGAAAGAGCGTGCGTTCCAGTTGGCGGGCACCATGTCCGGTGGCGAGCAGCAAATGCTAGCGATCTCCCGCGCGCTAATGGGTAAGCCGAAGTTGCTGCTGCTGGACGAGCCGTCCATGGGGTTGGCGCCGATCATTGTGCAAAAGATCTTCGAGACCATCCGCGAGGTAGTGAAGGGTGGCGTGACGTTGCTGCTGGTAGAGCAGAACGCCCGCCTGGCCTTACAGACCTGTGATCGGGCCTACGTCATTGATTCCGGGCGCATCGCCCTTACGGGCAATTGCCAGGACCTGCTGCACGACAAGCAGGTGCAGAAAGCCTACCTCGGTGAGTGAGGGGCCACCTACGTTTTGTATTTCATTGGGAGAGTGTGTGCTGTGAGTGAGATTGAGCGTTACGAGTTCGATACGCGGGTTCACCATGCTGTCAAACATAACGGTTTGGTGTACCTGACCGGGCAGGTGGGCACGCCAGGAGAGTCTGCAGGGGCGCAGACCCGAGAAATACTGGCGAAGGTCGATCATCTTTTGGCGTTGGCCGGCACCGACAAGACCAAGATCCTCAGCGCCATCCTCTGGCTGGATGACCTCCGCGATTTTGAAGAAGTGAACAGCGTGTGGGACGCCTGGGTGTTGAAGGCACATGCCCCGGCGCGTTCTACCGGGCAGGCGCGCATGGCCAAGTCCGGCATGCTGGTTGAAATCATTATCACTGCCGCTGCTTGAAGGGCATTCACTGCTTACTCTCGCCGTCGCCCGTGCGCCGGCGAAGTTGATTGAAGGTTACAGATGACGTCGCTCCAACAAGAAAAACAGCGTTTCCTGCAACACGGCCTGACCTCGCGCCAGGTGTCCATGATTTCCATCGCCGGAATCATTGGTGCTGGCCTGCTCATCGGTTCCTCCAACGCTATCGCCCCTGCGGGGCCGGCGATCCTCATCTCCTATGCCATGACCAGTTTGCTGGTGCTGCTGGTGATGAGGATGCGGCAGAGCACAACTCTGTGCCTGTAAGCAGGGTTGTCTGATCTCCGCTGGCTGGGAAACGCTGATGAATATAAAACAAAAATTGACGCTGGCATTTGCTGCCATCGCCTGTATTCCAGTTGTCATCGTCGCCTCATGGATCGTTGTTAATCTGCGTGATGAGGCGCGCGACGTGTTCATTGATGGCAGTACTCGGGAAATCAGACAGATCAGTAGATCCATGACGATTTTCTTTAACGGAATCTCGAACAACGTTGAGTTTCTTGCTACTCATGACCTTCTGATCGATACAGGCCATGAGCTCAGCAAGTATATGGCCGTCGCTCCGGCTGTAGTGCTGAGCGAACACGAGCAGCAGCTTCACAAGCTTTTCGACAATTTGGGAAAGTCGCATCCTGACTATACCTACATCTCCTATGCGGCCAGTGATGGTGGGATCTTCGCTTGGCCCCCCGGACAGAAACTAGTCAGCTACGACCCGCGGGTGCGTCCGTGGTATCAACTAGCAATGGCTAATCCGGGCAAGACCATACGAACTCATGCCTATCCTGGTGCTGCGGACGGTCAGGTGTTAATCAGTACCGTTCGTACATTAGAGAATCGGCTTGATAAGACAGGTGGTGTAGTCAACATTGACGTAACGCTCAATGGGCTAACTGAAATTGTCAGCAAGATAAAGCTGGGCGACAGTGGCTACCTGATGCTGGTCGAGAACAATGGCAATGTACTCGTCGACCCTCGTGAGCCAGGCCATAACTTCAAACCGTTGACCAGCTTGGGAGCCGGGTACACTGAGTTGTCCAAAGCAGGTCGAGGGCTGGTTCGCGTCGTAGTCAACGGTGAACACTTCATGGCCAACGTCTATCCTGATGACCGACTTGGTTGGACCTTCATAGGTCTGATACGAGAGGATGAAGTCATGCAGAGCTCCACCAGTCTGACTTGGTTGATCTGTGCCGTGGTATTAGGGCTGACTGCTATGTTTGCTCTGGTTGGTGCGGCTTTCGCCAAAGTGATCGTGCGACCGATTAACACCGTCAGCAATGGTCTTGAAGACATCGCTCAAGGGGAGGGCGACCTCACCCGCAGCCTAGAAATCCGAGGTCAAGATGAAACCGCCCAGTTAGCCAATTGGTTTAACCAGTTTCTCGGCGCGATTCGGGAGGTGATTCAGCATATCGGCATGGCAGCAGGACAGATACTGAGCACCTCACACAGCTCGATCCAAGTGTCCGGTGATATGGCTGAAGCAGCTAGTCGTCAGCGTGAGGCTGTGGATATGGTGTCTACAGCATTCCATGAAATGGTTGCCACCGCTAGCGAGGTCGCTCGTTCCTGCAGCCTTGCCGCACGCTCGGCAGATAGCGGTCAGCAACAGGCTCGGGAAGGACAGCAGCAAATCGACGATGCCGTACGTAGCGTAGATCTGTTGAGCCAAGAGATTAATCAATCCGCCCAATCGATCAGGCAACTGGAGCTCGACAGCCATGACATCCAGTCGATCCTCAGCACCATTCGCGCTATCGCGGAACAAACAAACTTACTGGCCCTCAACGCAGCCATTGAGGCTGCCCGTGCGGGCGAGCAAGGGCGCGGTTTCGCTGTTGTCGCGGACGAGGTCCGCGCTTTAGCCAAGCGTACGGCTGACTCGACAGCTGAGATAGATGGTTTATTGGCTAATCTGGGTTTGCGCACCGCAGAAGTTGCAGAGAAGATGCATGCTAGCCTGGAGGTTTCACAACAATCAGTAAGTCGAATCGGTTTGGCACGTAATAGCTTCGGGCTTATTCGGGAGTCGATGGAGGTCATCCGCGACATGAACACGCAGATCGCCACGGCCGCGGAAGAACAGCATCAAGTAGCTGAAGACATTAACCGGCACATTCGCGCAATCCATGGCGATGCACAGAGTGTCGCTGAGCTTGCTGATGCAGCGCGCCGGGATTCTCATCGTCTTGCTGGGCTCTCCGCAGAGCTTGATCGATTGGTACAGCGGTTCAGGACCTGATGGTGCAGTTATGTATTTAGCTTCGAATCGTCGTCAATCACATGTTTGATCAGGTCGCGTGAAAATCTAGCAATTTGTCCGCCCCATTAAGAGTGCTCTGTATCGAAAGATGCGGAGCATTTTTCGTTTGTTACTGGTCACCGTGTATCTATTCCTGGAAAAAGCCTGAGCCTAACTTTATTGACTTCTCTACATAGGAGTTGTCTTCGACGTTCAAGTGGCATGCCAGTGTTTCGGCAGATGGTTGGCCAAGCTGATCGTAGAAATCACAAGTGGGTTATAGAGTATTATCATGTGGTTCAGGCCGAGGTTGATGCCCTCAATGCCCTTGATTGCTTCCAGGACCTTTGTTTTGATGCGCTTGAGCTATTCATGAGCCGGTAAGTTGAAATTTTTAGTTGTTACGTCTATGCAGATAGTTCCCTCCGGGAAAGCAGATCTGCGGCGTAGGCAGTGGGTTCGCATTCATGTTGAACCTCCTAAATTATGCAGGCAATGGGGCCACGTAGCGGGCCCCATCGCGACAGCCATATTTAGCGGTGGCTAACCACAACCGCTGGGTTATCTAGAGGGGCTGGGAATTGTTGAGCCCAGATTTCCTTGTCGATATTCACATCCTGAAAAGCACTAACGGACAGGATTGGCTCGGCAACTCCTGCTTTGCGTTGTTTGTCGTAATCCGCGAGTAGTCTGAGACCAACCTTGCACAATAGTGTCAGGGCGATCAGGTTGACCAAGGCGGAAAGGGTCATGGTGATGTCGGCAAATGCGAATACAGTTGATAGGTCTTCCATCGAGCCCCAGAGGATGAGTGCTAGCACGACTGCGCGGTAGCCTAGGAGCACCTTGCGGCTTTCACCAAGGATAAACTTCAGGTTGTTCTCGCCGAGGTAGTAGTTGTAGAGGATCGAGGTAAACACGAACAAAGCCAGTGCAGCGCTAATGAAAACGCGCCCCCAGTCGCCCACAACCGCAGCTAGTGAGTTCTGGGTCAGAACCAGACCGTCACCGGCAAAGCCGGCGGTGTAGAAGCCCGACAGCAGGATCAGCAGAGCAGTACAGGTACAAATCACAAACGTGTCGAAGAACACGCTAAACGCCTGCACCACACCTTGAGAAATTGGGTGTCTAACCTCGGCCACAGCCGCCACGTTGGGAGCACTGCCCAGGCCGGCTTCATTGGCGAACACGCCTCGTTTGACTCCCATCACGATGGCGCTGCCAATGAGGCCACCGAAAGCCTGGTCCAAGCCGAAGGCGCTTTTGATGATGGTCAGAAGCATCATTGGCACGTGATCGAACTGCAAAACAATCACGTAGAGTGTTACCACCACGTAGGCTAGCGTTTTCACCGGTACCAGCAGGTCTGCCACCTTCGCGATACGCTTGATTCCGCCGACGAATACCAGCCCAAGCACGACGGCAAGGACGATGCCCGAATGAGTGGGCTCGATGCCGAAGGCATTTTGAAGGGAGTGGGTCACAGCATGCGATTGCAGACCGTTGAATGAAAAGCCAAAAGTGACGATGAGCAAAATTGCCATCAGTACGCCGAGCCACCGCTTGTTCAGCCCGTATTCAATGTAGAAGGACGGCCCGCCGTAGAATTGGCCGCTGGCATCTTTACGCTTGTACAACTGAGCCAAGCTACATTCCATCAGCGTGGTCGCCATTCCAACCAGAGCTGTGACCCACATCCAGAAGACAGCACCCGGACCACCCATTGTTACAGCAACCCCAACACCGGCAATGTTGCCTGCACCTACCCGACCCGCGAGGCTTAACATGAGCGCTTGAAACGAGCTAATTTGCGCTGAGCTGCTGGTGAGGCTGTCTTTGAAAACTTTAAACATGTGCAGGAAATACCGAAGCTGCACAAAGCGTGTCTTGATGGTGAAATAAGTGCCTAGTCCGACGACCAGGACGATGAGCAGCTTTCCCGAAAGAAAACCATTGATGGCTTCGAGCATGGCGCAACCTCATTGTTATTTTTACTGGGGGTAGTGCGAGCTTCACGCGGCCGACTCAGCCGCGTGGTAAAGATATGATCCGCTCAGGCACGGTCTTGCAAAGCCTTGATGTGCTTCCACATCAGGGCGGGATTCGAATACATCGGGAAATGACCGCAATCAGGGATGCACGCCAGTTCCACGCCTTGTGCAGCGATATGGTCGAGGTAGGACAGGTGTGAGTTGGTTACCCCATACATGTATTGGCGCGGGAATGGTAGTGCGAGGAACTTGTCCATCAACTTAGCGTTGTCGGACAAATCCACCATCGATTCGAAAATGCCACGCACTGCGCCGGTCCGCACTTTATGCGCGAGGCTGGCCGCATATAGTGCACTTGCAGGATCCGAAGCCAACCGAGTGCGATCGATAAAGTCACGGAAGAAGCCCGCGTCGTCATCACGGTTATGATCATGGATCTGTCGACTGAGGAAGCAATCCTCAGGTGCAATGTTGCCTTCGATATCAACGAAACTTTGAATGCGATCAGGCTCCTCGTGAGCCAACACCAAGCCGGTCAGTCCACCCATGGAATGACCTACTAGATGGAACTTGTCGATTCCGAAATGCTTAAGCACGGCTTGCGCGGTTTTTACCAGAAAAGCGATGTTGATGCGCGAGAGGTCGGCGCACTCCGTTTCACCGCAGCCTGGCGCATCATAGGCAATGAAGGGGTGTCCTTCGAAAGACGCCTGCAGCGTGATATCGGCGTAATCCTCTTTGGTGGAACCGAAACCATGGAGGAACAGGATGGGCTTTTTTGGCCCGGTGCGGTGTATCACCGCCAGATCGAGCTGTACACCATCGATGTTCAGTGGGACTTTTTCATAGGTGAAGCGAGCTGCATGGGACACGGATACAAACTCCTATAACAGAGTCCCCAATGTTGAACTCGCCAAATGATTTGTAAAATACGAAGCCACGAACCCTGTCATACGCTTGGCCTATGACAGCAAATCTTGTCTTGCATGGTCGATCATTGCCTCCACCAATGGATTTTTGTGCTCGTTATGCCAGGCCATGGCCGTGATCACCACTTTTACTTCGGGATTGAGGGGGCGGATGAGCACGTTCTCCGGCGCGAGTTTACCCATAGACGTCGGTACCAATGCGATGCCCTGACCGCAACTGACAAAGGCGACTTGTGACGAAACGGACCGCACCTGGTGGACGATGCGCGGTGCGAAGCCGCTGGCTTTGCACTGCCC
Source organism: Pseudomonas sp. AL 58 (assembly GCF_036348395.1). Taxonomy (NCBI): domain Bacteria; kingdom Pseudomonadati; phylum Pseudomonadota; class Gammaproteobacteria; order Pseudomonadales; family Pseudomonadaceae; genus Pseudomonas; species Pseudomonas sp. AL 58. The sequence continues at coordinate 69,909 of NZ_JAZBQR010000005.1, read as the reverse complement.
AACCAGGTAGTCGAAGTACACAGGACTCACATCCCGTGAAGCCATGACCAAGGTTTCGTCCGCCAGGGCTTGTAGAGAGATTGACTCCCTGGCAGCCAAGGGATGGTCTTTGGGTAACGCGACAGCCAGCCTATCTTCGGACAACGGCAAGGATTGAAGATGCCTGCCGAGATTCCCTTCCAGGCGTGCGAATGCAATGTCAATATCACCTGCCTCCAATGCGGGTATGGCTTCCGCGCTATCTATCTCTCGAACCGATACCGTGATCAACGGATGGTTCTGCTTGAAACGCTCGATCAATGGGGGAAGTACGTCGATCATGGCCGACGTAATCGCTCCGATAGTCACCACGCCGGCATGGCCTGCGACGGCTTCGTGAACCGCCAACTCTAGTCGCTCCAGTTGATCTGCGAATTTTCGGACCGCGGGGAGAATCGCGGCGCCGGCGGCAGTCAACTGTGCACCGCGGCGAGACCGGGTGAACAGTTGAACCCGAAGGGATTGTTCGAGCGCTTGGATTTGCTCGGTCAACGGCGGTTGCGACATGCCCAGCCGCTTGGCCGCGCGGCTGAAGTTTTGGTCTTCTGCCACAGCCAGGAACAGCCAGAGGTGGCGTATCAAGCGAAAGTTGATCACGGCGCTTTTCCATAGGTTTTGGATATAACAAGCTTAGCTTCTTCGTAATATACGTATCAAATTTCGGCGCAGATACTCAAGTCTCACCAACAAGAGGCCTGCAACCGATGAGCTTGAAAGCCCCGCTTGAACGCCTGGCCGTGCTCGACACCAACACAGTGTCGGACGCGCTGGACTTCCTCGAACTGCCTGGAGCCACTAACGGCCTGATGCCGCTCTGGAACTGCCCCAAAATTGTCGGCCGAGCCAGCACTGTGCAACTGGGGCCCAAGCAAGACGTGGCGCCCACGGTTCACCTTATTACCCCGGTAGTAGAGCAAGTCACCACCGATGACCGCGTGCTGGTGATCGCAGGTGGCGTCGACGGTATCTCCAGCTGGGGCGACATCCTGGCCAACGCAGCCCAACGCAAGGGCATCCGTGGTTCGATCATTGATGGCTTCAGCCGCGACATCCGCGGCAGCGCCGATATCGCTTACCCGGTCTTCGGTCGCGGCGTGACCATGATCAGCGCGCGCAACAGGCTCATCCAGGTCGACGCGGCCGTCAAAGTTCGCATGGTTGGCGTTGAGGTTGATGAAGGCGACTACGTGATCGCCGATGAATGCGGCACCGTTTTCGTCCCGGCCAATGCCATCGAGAAGGTGCTTGATCTGGCCGAGCGTATTGACCGGCGCCAAGCCGGCATGGTCGACGCCGTCCGCGCCGGTCGCTCGGTCGAAGAAGTGATGCACGACACGCAATTCGAAGCCATCAAGGTGGAGCACTGATATGAGCCTTTCTGATAAAGACCTGATTGCCTTGTTCGAAGGTTTGGATACCCCGGGTGTATCCGACGCGATGGACAAGCTGGGCCTTCCAGGCCAGGCCTTCGGTATCGCGCCATTGGCAAACTACAGCCAGGTCGTGGTCGGCCCTGCCTTCACTGTTCAGTACGTCAGTGCAAGTACACCGCCCGGCACAGTCGGTGACTTCATTGATGAAGTAGCACCAGGCGACGTGGTGGTCATCGCCAATGAGGGCCGTACCGATTGCACGGTGTGGGGCGACATCATGACCCAGTACGCACTGGCTCGGGGTATTGCCGGCACGGTCATTGACGGTGTCTGCCGCGATGTGAACAAGGCGCTGGGCGAAGGCTACCCGCTGTTCAGCAAAGGCCGTTTCATGCGTACCGGCAAGGATCGCGTGGAAGTCGTGGCCGTAAACCAGCCGGTGTCGGTTGGCCAAGCTCGAGTTTGCGCCCGCGATATCGTCGTCGCTGACGCCAATGGTGTCGTCATCGTCCCGCGCAATCGTGCGCAGGAGGTCGCCGAAACGGCACGTCGTATCGAACACGTCGAAGCGCAGATCCGCGAACAGATCGCCACTGGCAAAAGCCTCAAAGAAGCTCGTGCCGCCCTCGGTTACCACTCCCTGCAGAGTAAACAACCATGAGCCTTCCACACGATTATCAGAATATTGCAAAGGTCCTCGGCAGCTCCACCCTCTACGAGGCCTCTGGGCTGCCGTGTGCGGTCGACCGCGAGATTCGCGCTGTCTGGAAGGGCGCATTCATTGCCGCGCCTGCTTACCCGCTGCAGTGTTCGCCTGGTGACAACCTGGGCTTGCACTTGGCCGTGGCCAAAGCGCCGCGCGGTAGCGTCCTGGTCTGTGATTGCGCCGACTTCATTGCTGGCTACTGGGGTGAAGTGCTCACTGTGGCGGCGGAAGCCGCAGGCATTATCGGTTTGGTAATCAATGGCGGCGTACGCGACATCGCCGCGCTTGAAGCGCATGGCTTCCCGGTGTTCGCGCGGGGTATCTCGGTCAAAGGTACCGTCAAGGCGACCACGCCTTCAGTAGGCAAACCGTTCGACTTCAGCGGTGCACAAGTAAGCGCCGGCGATCTGGTCGTCGCGGACGAGGACGGTGTGATCATCATCCCGGCGGATGCAGTCGAACTCACGCTACGCGAAGGCCAGAAACGTGCGGACAAAGAGGCATTGTTCATGGCCAAGCTGCGCGAGGGTCACACCACCATGGACCTGATGGGCCTTACTCACCCGGAGGAACACGCGTGAGCCTGGAAACGCTGAACCGTCGCTTGGAGGCTGCCAAGCCTTCGGCAACCTACAAGATCATCGACCGCGTGGCTGCGCGACGCGCAGAAGGGGCGAAGATCATTTCGCTTTGCGCGGGTGAGCCTGACTTCGATACGCCAGAGCACATCCGTACCGCAGCCATCAGTGCAATCAACAATGGTCATACTCGTTACACCCAGGTGGCTGGCCTTCGTGCGTTGCGAGAAGCCATCGCGCGCAAATACCAGCGTGAAAATGGTCTCGACGTCAGCTGGCAGGACACGCTGGTTTGCAGTGGCGGCAAGCAAGTCATCTTCAATGCCCTGGCCGCAACCCTCAACGAAGGCGACGAAGTTGTGATCCCAGCGCCGTACTGGGTCAGCTATCCAGAAATGGTTGAGCTGTGTGGTGGCGAGTCGCGCATTATCGCCTGCGGCGCCGAGTCGAGCTTCAAGTTGACCCCGCAAGCACTGGCCGAAGCCATCGGCCCGAACACCCGCTGGCTGATCCTGAATTCGCCGTCAAACCCCACGGGCGCCGTGTACGATCGCGACGAATTGCAAGCTCTGGCTGAGGTGTTGTTAGCCCATCCGCAGGTTCTGATTCTGGCTGACGACATCTATGAGCACCTGATATTCGACGGCCGTAACTTCCTCACGCTTGCCCAGGTTGAACCACGGCTGGCTGCACGGACGTTGACCATGAACGGCGTGTCGAAGGCCTATGCCATGACGGGTTGGCGAATCGGGTTTGCTACCGGTCCTCGCTGGCTGCTCGAGGCGATGGAGAAGCTTCAGGGGCAGCAGACCTCAGGCGCCTGTTCCATATCGCAGCACGCTGCAATGGCTGCCCTCGACGGTCCGAAAGACTTTATCGCTCATAGCCGCGAAGTGTTCCAGCGGCGTCGCGACTTTATGGTCGAGCTGATCAACCAGGCGCCGGGCATTAGTTGCGAAGTTCCAGGAGGGGCTTTCTACGCTTTCGCCGACTGTTCTGGGCTGATCGGCAAGCGTTCTCCCGCCGGTTGTGAGTTGGTCAATGATGAGGCGGTAGCCCTGGCGTTGCTAGAGGAGGCCAACGTTGCAGTCGTTCAGGGCAGTGCTTTTGGTCTTTCTGGCTACCTCCGCATTGCTTACGCGCTCGATGACGATTCGCTGCGTGCGGCGTGTCAGGCTATCCACCGCTTCTGCGAGGACGCGCGATAGCTAGATACTAGATAGCCACGCTGAAGTAGAGCAGCGAAAGGCTGTACCTCCTCAATTGCATACGTGCGATACAGGTGGTGCAGCCTTCATATCAGCTTTGACCGGCGACCTCGCGCGGCCAGGCCGATTGGCGATCTCGAAGACTATCCAGGACGGGCGAGCGGGCTATGTCGAAAGTCGTATGCTGAGAACACACTGCTAGTTACTGAGATTTTGCTGACACTCAGGAGTGCAGCTCTCGTGAGATACAGCAGGCAGATAGCGTTGCGTGCATACACTAAACCTTCCTGTTGCTTTGATGCCAGTTGGCGAGCGCAGCCAGGCGTTGTTTAAGCGTGCTGAGCGCCTGCGGGTCAGCGTACTCAGCGATGTACCGCACGACTGACTCGGTGGTGGTGGGCAGAAAGCCGCCCCAAGTAACCTCGAAGTGGGCGAGGGCAGCCGCATAACTCTTCGACGTGTTCTCTCGAACGCTCGCCTCCAAGTACCTATCGGCCTTGCTGACAACTTCAACCAAACTCTCCGCTACGAGCCCTCGGTGGCTCTCTTCAACGCCTTAAATAGAGGTGCGACCCTCGCAGCGCCGCCCGCCAGTACCGACTAGATCCTCTTAAAATTCCACCAAGGGCATGCTGATATAATCAAGCTTCTTCGAAGCTTTACTTCCAGCTAGCTTTATCCAACCCTACCTCTCAATTTTTCATCTTCAGTTCAACATTGAAGTGATCACGTTTAAAGTGTAAACGAATCGCTAAAAACGGGCAGGGCGCGCAATAGGCAGCTGCACCTGATCATTTCGGCCTACCGCACGGCAACATGAAGCATGTGGAGCGATCATTTTTACTCAACTAAATGACTATTTAGTCGAGTTAGAATCTCATCAAGGGAAATCCTGGCTGGAGCAGGGTAGTATGGGGCTTTGAACAATCGGTAGTTTTTAAAATGGACCACAAAACTAACCCCTTGGTGCGCAGTACAGACATCTAAGATCTGCAGGAGGCGTGAGGGCTAATACCCTGGCCCACGTTAGCATTTTTTAGCACACCGTTAAAATTGCAGCCTGCATGAGAGTAAGTGCCCTTGGGGCAAAATCAACGTAAAACCGCACCCTGTAAACCACTTTTTACGTGTTAACCACAGTGACTACCACGTAAAAAAGTGATTTACAACGCCCAGAAATAAGCCTCGAAACCGACATTTCACTGTTGGACGCAGCCCATGTGAAAACGCCACGACCTGACGTCGGCTAGTGGGCCTGACAAGCATCAAATCTATTGTTCATTGGATCCCACCACCCGTAAAGTGGTAGGAACGACTTCTTGGATGCTGACCGGTCTCCTGTGACTGCTGCGGGTCAACATCGTCCAGGCTAGCGCACGGCAAACGTCGGACGTCGAACGCAGCGGTGACAGGAAGTAATTTGTGGACTCGGAGGAAAAACGCTGCCGTCAAGGAATTAGTTCCGAAAACGTCCTAAAAATTACTTCCGAGGACTGAAGCGTATTCGCAGATTTGTCTGAAACAGCGGCTTGATCTGTAGCTCAAGACAAATCACTGAAGGGCCTGATTTCTGGGGCTTTCGCATATTTGGCTGTGGTTTCGTATTTTTAGCTGAGGTCGGCAACTCCACACGCAGAGTCACAACGCATCCACACCAAGGTGCCCATAATGTATATTATGTTAAATAGAGTTTCTGGGCTGCGACGCCTTATTTGTCTGCGTTTCGTAATCCCTGGACGGTAATTTTCCAAACTCGGACGCTTCGACCGAAGGAAATTCAAAGCCCTGCCCTTGTCTGCGCCACGCACAAGAACGTGCGCATGTTCTCCATGGCGCTGCCTCAAAAAACGACGGAAGCCTGTGTAATTCAATGAGTCATGACGGCCCCCACATTGACCCTCAAAAAATACTGCGCTATAAACACTCACAGTTTCTATTGTGCCTGACGCTTACCTCCAATCTCTTGATGCCAGATTCCATGACCGATACAGCCAAGCCGATCAAAAGCGCCAAGCCACGAAGCCGCTCATCCATCGGGGCTGTGCGCAGCCCTCAAAGCACCGAAGCGATTCTTGATGCGGCAACTGCCATCCTCAAGGAAAATGGGTACAAAGCGTTCACCATGGACGCATTGGTAGAGCGTGCAGGCTCCAGCAAACCCACCATCTATAGATGGTGGCGCAGTAAAGGCGCATTACTGCGCGATGTGTATGAGCGTGCAGCTGTGACGTTCGTTACATCCCCCGATACCGGAAACCTCGAGCAAGACCTGATCGAGCACTTGCGATCCTTGTGGGTGTGGTGGCGCTCATCCAGTGCTGGCGAGACGCTGCGCAGTGTGTTTATCGAAATTCAACTCGACATCGAAGCCATCGAGGAGTTTCGTACAGCCTTTCTTCCCCGCCGCGAGCGAACACTGCGGAAAATTTTTGCCAGAGCTGTGAGCAGAGGTGAAATCGTCGAAGGGCCGGCCATTGATGCTGCCGTAGCAATGCTGACCGGGACATCCTGGTTGCACTTGGTCACCGCAAATCTGGACAACCTGGAAGACATCGATCGTTCGGTTGCGCTTGTTGTACGAGGCCTTCGCATCGGCTGATGCCTTACAGGGAATAAATGCCGATGTTTTCTAACGCCCATAACGACACTGATAGTTTTTATAGGTTGCCCATCCTCCACTCGCGCCAACCGTGCGTAGGCATTTTTTGCGTCAGAGAATCCCGTTCATGAACACCAGAAAACACCGGGCTTTTAGAAGGGTTCCATCTACGTTACGCCATAGCGCGTACACCTCTATCGCCGTGCTGCTAGGCGCCCTCACCGGCTGCGCATTCAGTGACCTGACAACCAGCGCCCATATGAATACGCCGCAGGGTATGGAGCAGACCCTGGCCGATAGCGACATCAAGCTGTCACCTGCTGCGTGGCCCAGTGAAACCTGGTGGACCAGTTACAACGACGCTCAACTCAATGTGTTGGTCGTAGAGGCGCTGTCCGGTAGCCCGACGCTGCGTGCCGCGGCCGCGCGCGTGCATCAGGCCAATGCTCTGGAAGACATAGAGGGGGCATCGCTGTTGCCTCATGCAGAGGTTGGCATGAGTGTTACCCGCGAGCACTTCAGCTCCAACGGCACAACGCCTGCGCCGGCAAAAGGAACTTGGCAGAACGTCCATCTGGGTACGTTCAACCTAGGCTACGAACTGGACTTCTGGGGAAAGAACCGCGAGGCAGTGAACGCTGCGGTCGGGCGCCGTCATGCCCTGGAGGTAGACGAGCATGCGGCAGCACTCATGCTCTCGACTTCGGTGGTACAGACATACATAGCCTTGCAGGACAACTACGAGCAACTGGACCTGGCCCAAGCACTGCTGGATCAGCAGGAGCAGATTGAGAAGCTGACTCTGCAGCGATTTGCCGCCGAATTGGGTACGCAGATAGACATTAAGCAATCTCAAGCAGCTCTTCCTGCCAGCCGGGCCAACATCGCTGCGCTGAAGGAAGTGATCGAGCTCAACCAGAACAAATTGGCTTCGCTCTTGGGTAAAGGACCTGACCGTGGCCGAACAATCACACGGCCACATATGCGGGCAAGCAGTACTGTGACCCTGCCAACGGATCTTCCCGCCGAACTTATCGGTCACCGCCCGGATGTCGTAGCCCAGCGCTGGCGAGTAGAGGCATCAGGGCACGAGATCGAAGTCGCCAAGGCGCGGTTCTACCCCAACGTGAACCTCACTTCTTTCATTGGCATGCAGAGCCTTGCATTCGACACCTTCAACGACCACAGCAGTCGCATCCTCGGTGTATCCCCGGCCATCAGCTTGCCAATCTTCGAAGGGGGTCGCCTGCGTGGCAACCTTGATGCGCAGAATGCAGCCTACGACCTAGCAGTAGAGAACTACAACCAGACAGTCATCGATGCGTTGCGAGACATTGCCGACCAGATTGCATCCCTGCGTTGGCTCAAAGAACGCTTGGCCCAACAAAACGAGGCTGTCGCTACGGCCCAGGCGGCCTCAGATCTGGTCAACAGTCGCTATGCGGCTGGCCTGGCAACTTACCTGCAGGTACTCGCCACACAAAACGCTACGTTGTCCGAGAAACGACAACTCGTCACTTTGCAGTCTCGTGCACTTTCCTTGCAGGCGAACCTCAGCCGAGCGCTGGGGGGCGGATATCGCCCTCAAATTCAACCTGATGCCGACGTAACTTCCACAGCAGCCCAAAAATCATGACCAGCAAAACACCGACACCCTCCTCCCCAGAGCAAGCCAGACCCTTCCGCTCCCCACAGTTGCTGTTGGCCCTGGCCATCGTGCTACTGGTCATGGTCCTTGGAGGCTGGTACGCGACCCGTATGGGCGCAGAGTCTACCGATGATGCCTACGTTGAGGGCAATATCGTCCAGGTTACGTCCCAAGTCAGTGGTACGGTAACGGTCATCAGTGGTGACAACACCGATTATGTTGCTGCTCATAGCCCGCTGGTGACTCTCAACGCAGTAGATGCCGAAATTCAGTTCGAGCGTGCCAAGTCCAACCTGGCGAGGGCGGTGCGCCAAGCACGAACCCAGTATTACCAGGTTCAGCAACTGGAAGCCGAGGTCAGCCAGCGCAAGAACGACGTGCGCAAGGCCCAGGACGATGTGCGTCGACGTAATCAGCTCGCGTCCAGCGGCGCCGTGTCGCGGGAAGAGATCAGCCATACTCAAGAGGTGCTGAAAAACGCAGTTGCGGGCCTTGAGGGAACCCAGCACGCGCTGGCGGTTCGTCTGGCGATGGTCGATAACACTACGCTGCGCACGCACCCAGACGTCTTGGTGGCCGCAAGCAATTTGCGGGATGCATACATCGCGTTGCACCGTACGCAAATCAGCTCGCCAGTGAGCGGGCTGATCACCAAACGCACTGTTCAAGTCGGTCAGCGAATCAATCCCGGCGTGGCGTTGATGTCGGTGGTGCCGGTCGATCAGGTCTGGGTCAACGCCAACTTCAAAGAGTCCCAGATCGAAGACTTACGTATTGGCCAACCGGTCGAACTTCGCGCCGATGCTTACAGCCGTGACATCGTCTTCCACGGCACCATCGTAGGCTTGGATGCCGGCACAGGTAGCGCGTTCTCCCTGATGCCCGCGCAGAACGCAACAGGCAACTGGATCAAAGTGACCCAGCGCGTACCTGTGCGCATCGCCCTGGATGCCCAAGAAGTGCAACGGCACCCATTGCGTCTCGGCCTGTCCATGCGGGTCTCGGTAGATACACACGATCAAAACGGTGCTGTGTTGAACACGGCCAGCCCTACCCGTCCGGCCTACAGCACTTCCATTTTCGACAACGAGCTCAAGGATGCCAATCAGGTTGTTGAGCAGGTGATCAGCGCCAACGAGGATCGTGGGCGTGACAACCAAAGTGTCAAGCTGTAACGAGGGGCATCATGTACCGGAAAAATGCTGCCCTACTTGTAACGGTCGGATTGCTTTGCGCACTGGAGTATCTGCAGGCCGGAATGATTGCCTTCGCCTCGGCGCCGATTCGCGGTGAGATCGACGCCAGCCCTGAAGAATTCACACTTGTCGCGGCGCTTTATGCCTGCATTGCCGTTGTGGTGATCTCCAAGCAGCGCTGGCTGGTGGAGAGGCTCGGGTGGCGTAACTTCATGCTGGGTTCTATCAGCATCTTCGTAGTTGGCGCGCTGGTCTGTGGAGTCAGCGACGACTTGACGACCTTTACCGCAGGCAGAGTGATAATGGCACTGGGCGGCGCATCTTTCATGACGTCGGCCCGCCTGATGGTCAATTTCCTGCCCCCAGGACCAGGCCGTTTTATCGGTGTAAAAGTGTTCGCCACCGGGTTGGCCGTCGGCACCGCTTCCGCACCTTTCATTTCGTCCATGGTGGTTATTGAGGATACCTGGCATGCGATTTTCTGGGTTCTGATTACCGGGGCCCTGGCCGCTGGCTTGCTGGGTATGCGATTCCTACCCCGTGCGCCCGCTCCGATTGACGATCGAACACCCTCGACGCCTGCGAACATTCTGCTGTTGTCCGTGAGCAGCTTCTTTCTCTTGTACGTGTTGCAACGCTCCTACTACGACTTCTATAACGAGACATTCATTCTCGTTACATTCTCACTGTTAGCAGCGCTGGGGCTGTACATCTTCTTCCACGCCGAACACCGCAAAGACGCTCCGTTCCTCAAGGTCAGGGACCTCATGCAACCACGCTACCTACTCGGTGTCGCACTCTTCTGCTTCACCTATGTGGTACTGGGCGCAAATAACTACATGCTGCCGTACTTTCTGCAGACAGGCCTTGGATACTCTTGGGATACCATCGGGACTTTCCAGGCGTTTGGGCTCGGCGGTGCACTGGTGACGTGGCTGATCATGGCCGTGCTCATTCCGAAATTCCCGGCCCCGAAGAAATTCTTCCTTGCAGGCTTCGGCGCGCTGACAGGGTTTGGCTGGCTAATGTCATCCATCACAACGGACGCCAACATGTGGTCGAACATCTTGCCTGCGCTGTTCTTGAATGGCTGCTTCGTGATGCTGGTACTGGCAACTGCGGCCATGCAGACCTTCCGCGATGTAACCCATCACGACACACTGTTCGCCCACGCCTACCAAATCAAAAGCATGCTAGGTCAGATTGCCATGGCCATGGGTACAGCAGTGGCTACCTTGTTCCTGCAGTGGCGCACGACACTCCAGTACAACAATTTGAATGGACACTTCAGCCCCGGGGACCCTGTGTATCTTGAACAGTCGCAGCACCTTGCGCAGGCCCTGACACCTCAGGTCGGCACGGCGGCGGCGAACCAGATCTCACTGTCGATGCTGACACAGAACCTCCACCAGCAATCAACCCTGATTGCCAGCATGGAATACTTCTGGTTTGTAATCGTTGTCGCGGTCATGGCACTGGGGGTATCGGCGGTTCAAAGAACCTTCAGGTGATTTGCCATCACGAAATCGTCAATGCGTTACGCCGGTATCCCGGTGAAAGAAGCCGGCATAGATCGCCGCTGGGTCAACCGGGCGGCGCAGTTCGCCATCCGATAGCCGCAGCCGTGGGAAAGCCGTGCTAGAAAAAAGAGCCGTCCGTACCCGAACGATACGGACGACCCAAAAACCAAAGCAGCGGTGCCGGGATAAAACTCAGAAAGGATATGGTTGGCCCGACGGCTCCACCGTTACCCATTTCACCTCAGTGAACTCTTCGATCACTGCACTGCCATCGAAGCGGCCATATCCGCTTTTCTTCATGCCGCCGTAAGGCGCCTGCGGCTCGTTTTGCACGGTCGCACCATTGATGTGAACGCAGCCAGCATCCAGTCGGCTGGCGAGGCCGAGTGCTTTGGTGACGTCACGGCTGAAAATCGAAGATGAAAGACCGTAGGCTGTGTCGTTGGCAACGGCCAAGGCCTGCTCGGCCCCTTTTACCCTGACGATAGTGGTTACCGGGCCAAAGGTCTCCTCATCGTAGATGGCCATTTCCCGGGTCACGCAGTCGACCAATGTCGGGCCCATCAGTGCGCTCTGGGCGAGCCCCCCAGTGACAATTTTGGCTCCCTTGTTAACCGCATCATCCAGCAGATGATTGATCCGCTGTACGGAACCTTGACCAATCATGGGGCCGATCACACAGGCTGGAGATTTCGTCGGCAAGCCCGTCTCGAGTGCGTTGACGCGCTCGGCAAAGCGGGCAACGAACGCATCTGCCACGGTTTCGTCCACCACGAAGCGCTCCGTGGACATGCAAATCTGCCCCTGATACAAGAACGCGCCGAACACCGCTGCATTCACAGCACCCTCGATATCCGCGTCATCCAGCACGATGAATGGCGCTTTGCCACCCAGCTCCAGCAGACAACGTTTCAGATGGCTTGCACAGGTTTGCGCAATCATGCGGCCAACCTTGGTTGAGCCTGTGAAATTGACGCGCCGTACAGTGTCATGGGCAACCAGTGCTTCGGTAACCGCCGCAGCATCTTCCGGAGCACTGATCAGAAAGTTGAGAACGCCCGCTGGCAAGCCGGCTTCGTAGAATGCCTCAGCCAGCAAAGCATGGGTGCGCGGGCTGCTCTCGGACCCCTTGAAGATCACCGTATTGCCGCACGCCAGTGGATACGCGATCGCCCGCGCGCCAAGAATGACCGGACCGTTCCATGGCACGATCGAAAGTACCGTACCGACCGGTTGGCGCAGGGTCATAGACAGAGCGCCTGGCTTGTCGGTGGGTATGGTTTCGCCCTTGATCTGCGTGGTCATTGCAGCAGCTTCACGCAGCAGGTTTGCAGATGCCCCCACATTGAATTGCGCCCACAGCTGCGAGGCACCGATTTCATCGGCCATTGCGACGCAGAAATCCGTCATCTTGGCTTCGAGTGCATCGGCGGCGGCCAGCAAGATACGACGACGCTCTGTTGGCCCTGTACCAGCCCAGGTTTGGAACGCTCGCTGGGACGATTCTGCGGCACGCAGTGCGTCTGCAACGCTGCAAGCGGCACCGACGCTGACAGTATGCGAGCTGATAGGATCGACTCGTTGATAGGTCTTGCCGTCGGATGCGGATTGCTTCTGGTTATCTATCACCAGTTGTACAGTCATGGTACATACCTCTAGGTAACAAAAAAATCAGGCTGCTAACACTGCTGGCATCCGCAAGATCGGCTTGATGGTCACGCCACGCTCGCTATCCGCCATGGCTTCGTTGACCTGATCGAACTCATAGAACTTGCATAGCTTGTCGAACGGGAACCGACCTTGCAGGTAGAGATCCACAAGCTTCGGAATGAACGCGTTGGCGACCACGTCGCCCTGGACGATACCCATGATGCGTTTGCCAGGGATCATCACTTCGTTGATGTTAAACGCTACTTCAGTTCCGAACTTGGTCGCGCCAACGATGCCGCAGGTGCCAAGCGTGGCCAGTGCATCGATGGCCTGGCGCAGCACTTCCGCGCGACCCGAACACTCCAGGCTGTAATTGGCGCCGCCTGCGGTAATCTGTTGTATGCGCCCGACCGGGTTTTCTTCACAGCTGTTAATGACATGTGTCGCACCGAGTTCCAGCGCCAATTGAAGCCGGCTCGGGGTGACATCCACCGCGATGATGGTGGTCGCACCAGCAATACGGGCAGCCATGACTGAGGCCAGGCCGACTGCTCCTGCGCCGAAGGCGACGAAACTGGAGCCAGCCTCGACCTTCAGTGCGTTCAGTACAGACCCTGCACCTGTCTGAATACCGCAACCCAGTGGCCCCAGCAATTCCAGCGGTGCCTCTTTGGCGACCTTGACCACGTTGCGTTCGTTGGCGATGGCATACGTCGAGAAGGATGACTGACCAAAGAAATGATCATGTATTGGCGTGCCCGATTCACAGCCGCAGCTTGAAGTACTTCCATCCAAGCGACCGCCGCCAAAGTTCAGCGGGTGCATGTGGGTGCAGTGCGCCGGGTGTCCTGTCTCACAAGGCAGGCACAGGCCGCAGGACATGTAGGTCATCACAACATGATCACCCGGCTTGACCGTCGTCACCGCAGAGCCGACCGCATCGACCACACCCGCGCCCTCGTGGCCGAGAATGATGGGCATCGGTGTAGGGAACAGTTGGTCGCGAACCACCATATCGGTGTGACAGACACCCGATGCCACAACCCGTACACGCACTTCAGTGGGACCGGGTGCTTCGATCAGCACATCCTCGACATTCAGAGGTGCACCTGACTCTCGCAGGACTGCCGCCTGGATACGCATCTTCTGCATGTTATCGTGGGACATTTGCTTCTCCTCGAATACTCACACTGGCCAGCGGCGCGGATCAGGCTGGTTGCAGGGCACGTGGTCGCTGGCTTCGCTCGGTCGCTTTCTCGCTCACTGCAGGGCGCAAACAAAAGTCGAAGGTCATTTCGGCAAAGCGCCCTTCCACACCCCTTGCCTTGGAGCGCTCAGCGTCGTCGACAAATTGGATATCGCCGATCAGGCCGTCACGGGTTGCGTAGGCGAAGTCATCCCACAGGTACTTGTCGTTGGACAGGTTGATCTGGGTAGTGAGATGTTCATGCCCAGGCGCGGAGATGAAGAAATGCACGTGCGCTGGACGCTGCCCGTGTCTGCCAAGCGTATCGAGACACTCCTGGGTAGGGCCGGCCGGGTTGCAGCCATATCCGGATGGTACGATGCTGCGCGCGCGGTACCGGCCCTGCTCATCCGTGATGATCCGGCGGCGCAGGTTGTACTCGGATTGACTCTTGTCGAAGTAGGAGTAATTCCCTTCAGTGTTGGCTTGCCACAGGTCCACGATCGCACCTGCAATCGGCTGTCCCTGCAAGTCGACCACCTGCCCCTCAAGGAACATCACGGTCGCACGGTCATCCTCAGTCCCGTCATCCATGCGCGCGACACCTTCGCAGATCGGAGCGCCTGCGACATAGAGTGGGCCCTCGATAGTGCGCGGGGTTCCGCCAGTACGGCCCGCGGCTTCATCCTTGGCATCGGCCAGAAGATCAAGAAAGTGTTCAATACCCAGGCCGGCGACGAGCAAACCGGCTTCGTTCTTGGCACCCAGACGGTTCAGGTAGTCGACCGCTTTCCAGAATTCGTTTTCGGTAATTTCCAGGTCTTCGATTAGTCGCGCGACATCCTGCAGCACGCGCAGGATTATCTGTTTGCAGCGAGCATCGCCCTGGTCGTGATCAAAGCCGGCAGCTTGACGGAAAAACGCTTGAATTTCAGGCAGGTTGGAAATAGTGATCGCCATGGTGATGACACCTTCTTATATGTGTTCTGAGCGAGGCAAGGCATCAGCGCCCTGCCCTATCTTGGAATTGGATCAAGCCGCTTGCGCGTGCAAGCCGAGCTGCTCACGGGCCTGCAGCAGGTCTTCCTGCATGTCGTGATTCCACAGCCAGTCGAACCGCTCGGCGAGTACCTTGCCGAGCCGTTCCTTGTCTTCCAGTACCGCCGGGTCACGGAACTCGTAGAGTTCGCCAGCTTCCCAAGAGGTCCGCTGCACGCGGCATGCACGTGGCCGGCGTACTGCGTCATAGGCGTCGAGCACTGCCTGTGGACGCTTCTCCAGCACTTTCGGGTCAGCCAGCAGGCGCGCCAGCAGCCACGCATCCTCCAGCCCTTGCCCAGCACCAGCGCCCTGGTGCGGCAACATGGCATGGGCAGCGTCCCCGATCAGGCCGACACGGCCATAGACGTAACCCGGCAACTCCGCCAGATCGTGAAGTGCCCACAGCGAAGGCGTTGGAATGCATTCCAGAAGCACCTGCGCGGCGTCATCCCAGCCCTCGAACGCGGTCAGCATTTCTGCTTGTGTTGCGTTACGCACCCAAGGCGCGTCGCTGGGCCAGACCGGGTTTGGTTGACTACGATCGGAGATGAACGCGACGACGTTGATCAAGCGCCCTTGCTTGACCGGGAAGGTGAGGATGTGGCCGTCCAGCCCAAGGTACATCTGTGGAACATCGATAAGATGCTCATCAACGCCACGTGCCCGGTAGGCTTCGCGCAGTTGCTGGCTGTCAATGAGGCCTCGGTAGGCACAGGTACCGCTGAAACGAGGCGCAGCAAGTGGCTGGTTCAAGCCTTGCAGCACATGGTCACGGATCGAAGACTTGATGCCATCGGCACCGATCAACACGTCGCAGCGATGCTCAGTGCCATCAGTGAACGTTACTTGAACCTGTTCACCGTCCTGCTCCACGCGCTGGGCACGTTTGCCAAACTGGGCGATGCCCTCAGGGAGCTGGCTGGCCAGGGCGTCGAGGAAGTCGGCACGATGCACAGACGATTGCCCGACACCCTCGGCAACGCTGCACCCCAGATACTTGGCATCGCGCCCCATACGCCATTCGAACCAGATGTCCTGCCAAGGCGCAGGCGTGCTGTCAGCGATGTTGCGGTAGGGCTCGGCGATACCGAGGCCAGCGATGGCGCGCACGGCATTGGCGCCGAAGGAGACGCCTGCGCCTACTTCACCGAAAGCGGGCGCTGCTTCGAACAGTTGGACATTCAGATGAGCGTGACGGCACAGATCCAGTGCCAGAGCAACGCCTGCGATACCACCACCGATAATCGAGACGTTCAGAGCAGAAGTAGAGGTTTGCATAGCAAGGTACCCTTGGGGCTGATTGTTATTGGAGTTCACGGATGATTACCGCTGCGTCGCTATTGATAAATACCGTGAAACCCATAAACGACATCACAGCTATGAATATTGCTCGCGAACACGAACGTCATGCGTTACCTGATTTCAAGCACGCAGGCCGACGTTCAAGCCGCTGAACACGCGCCCATCAGGAAGCCGCCTGCGTGCTGATCTGCACAGGCGACAGCACCTTGCGGTGCTTCAGAAAGACCAGGATCGCTGCCGCGCCAATGGCACCGGGTATGGCAAAAACCAGGAAGCTGGCCTGCAATGGCAAGTTTGACCCATGCAATAGCCCGCCAAGTACCGGGCCGATGATTGCCCCGGTTCGCCCTATTCCCATTGCCCAGCCCAACCCCGTGGACCGCACATGCGGCGGGTAATACTGCACAGCGCAAGCATTGGCCAGAATTTGAGTGCCGATGGTGCAAGCTCCAGCAATGGCGATCAGCAGATACAGCACCGCCAAAGGCGCCTTTATTGCCAGCAGGCTTAATGACAAGGCGCCGCAGGCAAAGAACATCAGCAAGACCTTGGTGATGCCCACCCGGTCGCCGAGCCAGCCACCTGCGATAGCGCCGACAATGGCGCCACCGTTCAGCACCAGCAGGAACGCCAAGCTCGAATTGAGTCCGTAACCTGCGCTGTTCATTATCTTGGGCAACCACGAACTCAACGCGTACACCATCAACAAGCAGCAGAAGAATGCGACCCACAAGGCCAAGGTGCTGACGAGGCGGCCATCACGGAACAGCTCCCCGATCGAGGCGGTTGAGCCACGCGCAACCGAATGAACCAACTGATCGTCTGCTTCGGGCAAGTAGCTTGGCGTCGTTTGCGCCAACAAGGATTTGGCCCGCTCGATTTGCCCGCTGCGCAGCAGAAAGTCCATCGACTCCGGCAACTGCCGCAGCAGCAGCGGGAGTATCAGCATCGGGATCAAGGCAACGTAGAATACCGCCTGCCATCCCCACTGCGGGATGAACAGCATACCCAGCCCCGCGGATAACATCCCGCCCAGCGAATAGCCGCTGAACATAATCGCAACCAAGGTGCTGCGTGATTTTTGCGGGGCGTATTCATTCATCAGGGCCACGACGTTCGGCATCACGCCACCGATCCCAAGCCCCGCAATGAAGCGACACAGCGCGAAGGCCGCAGGACTGGATGCAAGACCGTTCAATGCGGTGACGCCGCTAAACAGCAGCACACATATCATGATGGTCTTGCGGCGACCGACCCGGTCTGAGATCGATCCGAAAAACAAGGCGCCCAACATCATCCCGACCAGCGCACAGCTACCCAGTGCGCCCGCTTGCACTGCACTGAGCCCCCATTCGGTCATTAACGACGGCAACACCACGCCGTAGATCACCAGGTCGTAGCCGTCGAAGATGATGATAAGTGCGCACCAGACCAGAATTCGCGCATGAAAGGCATTGAAACGCGCCCCGTTTATCAGGGCCGAAACGTCGATTGTTCGCATGGCATTGCTCATTCTTGTAATTGTTATGGCGGGGCTTCAACCCCCTTGTTACGCCCTCAGCACCGTGGTGTGTCGCTGGACGGTGACCAACAGGCTGAAGTGCGCTGAGGGTCATCATGACCAAGCCGACAGTGGTCTCACATGCAGCGAAACGAATAACCAGTATTTCCATCCTGAATATTCGTCACCACTTCACACACCTGATGCCGATATGGGAAATGCTTTCATCTAACGCCTGGAGCGAGCATGCAGGGGTACGGTTCGGCCAGGGAGAGCAGAGAGAGCAGAGAGAGCAGAGAGAGCAGAGAGAGGTCAGGCTGGGGTTGCTGCCCTCCTCTGCGTTACGCCTGCAGCGCGCGCGGCCGCAAGCTGTGTTGTTCGTCGGGAGTTTCAGCTGCCGGTTGCAACTGGAAGTCAAAGGACAGTTCCGCAAAGCGCCCTTCTACACCTTGTTTGGCGGCCAGACCCGCATCCTCGATAAAGCGCACTTCCCTGATCAGCCCTTCGCGCGTGGCATAGGCAAAGTCATCCCAGAGGTACTTGCCCCCTATGGCTCACAAACGTAGCCGGAAGGAACAATGCTGCGAGCACGGTACCGACCGTCTGCATCGGTGATGATTCACAATGACAAGCGTGGTACTCAGCGATCATCCTCATGAATCGACGAAGGATGACGGCACAGGCCGGTCACTTCGATGTCCATGTAGGGGAACAGCGGCAGTTGCATGAGGGTGTCGTGCAGCGCTTCGACGCTGTCCACGTCGAACACACTGAAGTTGGCGTAGTGGCCGGCAATGCGCCACAGATGACGCCACTTGCCCTCACGCTGCAGGCGCTGGGCCAGTTCCTTTTCGTCAGCCTTCAAGCGGGCAGCCACTTGCGGGTCCATGTCCACTGGCAGCTTTACAGTCATCTTCACGTGAAACAGCATTTGCCAAATCTCCTATAAAAGGTTTCAAGTACGACGAAATCGGGCCAGGCGGTCTTCATCGAGCGTCAGCCCGAGGCCCGGCGTGGCAGGGACGTGCAACTGGAAGTCGCGGTACACAGGCGCTTCGGTCACGATTTCTTCGGTGAGCAGCAGTGGGCCGAACAGCTCCGTGTGCCATTGCATCTGATCCAGGGTGATGAACGCATGGGCCGATGCCAGGGTGCCCACTGCCCCTTCCAGCATGGTCCCGCCATACAGCGCAATGCCTGCTGCCTGGGCAATCTGGGCGGTGCGCAGCACGGCGCGAGGGCCGCCATTCTTGGCGATCTTCAGCGCGAAAATGCTGGCAGCGCCATCGGCCGCCAGACTGAAAGCGTCCTCGACACTTTCGATGGATTCGTCCGCCATGATGGGCGCCGGGCTGCGCTGGTTAAGCCGCACTTGCCCGCTTCGGTTGATCCGCGAAATCGGCTGTTCGATCAGGTCGATGCCGTTTTCACCCAGCACCTGGCAGCCCCTGATGGCCTGAGACTCGGTCCAGTATTGGTTGACGTCGACACGTACGCTGGCGCGATCGCCCAATGCTTTCTTGATGGCCACCACATGGACAAGGTCATGCTCCAGGGCATTGGCACCAATTTTGAGTTTGAAGATGCGGTGGCGACGTTGCTCGAGCATACACTCGGCTTCTTCGATGTCCTTGCCGGTGTCGCCACTGGCAAGGGTCCAGGCCACCTCCAGGGCATCACGCACCCGGCCGCCCAGCAACTCGCTGACAGGTAGCCCCAACCGCTTGCCTTGGGCATCGAGCAACGCCGTTTCCACTGCTGAGCGGGCGAATGTGTTGCCCTTGATGGCTTTGTCCAGGCGATGCATCGCCGCATTGATGTTCTCTGCGTCCTGGCCGATCAGCAAAGGCGCGAAGTAGCTGTCCAGGTTGCTCTTGATGCTTTCTGGGCTTTCATTGCCGTAGGCGAGCCCGCCAATGGTGGTGGCCTCACCGATCCCCTCGATGCCGTCGCTACACAACAAACGAAGGATGACCAGTGTCTGGCTGCGCATGGTGTGCATGGCCAGCTTGTGCGGGCGAATGGTCGGCAAGTCGACGATGATCGTCTCAAGGCGCTCGATTCGGGCTGCTTTCATTTCGGATTCCATTACGCAAGGTAGAGGCTGGGGTGCGATGCCATTGCATCAATACCCATAGGATCTTGTTTCGTGTACCGTAGGATCGACCCATCGCATTCATTGAGTCCAATATTGTTTTCATCTCGAACAATACTCAGGAGGTATCGTGGATCTCAGGCATGTTCGTTACTTCCAGGCAGTCGCGAAAACCTTGAATTTCACCCGCGCTGCCGAGCGTCTGAACATCGCCAGCCGCCCCTGAGTCGCCAGATTCAGCAGTTGGAAGAACATCTGGGCACAGCATTGCTTGAGCGCAGACAACCGACGCAGGCCGGTTTTTCTATGAGCAGAGCGTCACCTTGCTCAAGCAGCTTGAACAGGTATGCGAAAACACCAGGCGTATAGGTGACGGGCAGCGGCAATGGTTTGGCATAGGCTTTGCGCTGTCCACGCTCTATGCCGTACTGCCGGAGCTGATTACAGGTCTCACCGTGGGCCAGTGACATCAGTCCCATAACCCAGCGCTGCCTGGCAATCATCTCGACCATCAATCGTTAAGCGACGACGAGGCATCATGGAATTACGCGACCTGGACTTGAACCTGCTGCTGGTGTTCAACCAACTGCTGATCGACCGCAAGGTTTCCACCGCTGCTGAGCATCTTGAGCTGACCCAGCCTGCGATGAGCAATGCGCTCAAGCGACTGCGCACGGCACTGCAGGACGAACTGTTCGTTCGCACCTATCAGGGCATGGAGCCCACACCTTATGCGTTGCAACTGGCTGAACCGGTGACACTCGCAATTCAAACGTTACGAGACGCGCTCGGTCGACAGGATGTGTTCGACCCCCGCACTTGCAACCGGCGCTTCACCATGGCCATGACCGACATCGGCGAAATCTACTTCATGCCCAAGTTGATGGACGCTTTGGCTGAGCTTGCGCCAGGCTGCACCATCAGCACGCTGCGCAATACCGCCGATACCCTTGCCGAAGGTTTGCAAAACGGGACCATCGATCTGGCGGTCGGGTTGTTGCCCCATTTGCAAGCAGGTTTCTTCCAGCGCCGCCTGTTCCATCATCGCTACGTGTGCCTATGCCGGGCAGGCCACCCCGCTACGCGGGAGCCCTTGACCGTAGAGCGTTTCACCCAGTATGACCACGTCAGGGTCGTTGCCGCTAATACAGGTCACGGCGAAGTCGATACTTTCTATTCAAGAGCAGGCGTGGTGCGCAACGTGCGCCTGGAAGTTCCCCACTTCGTTGCAGTGGGCCACATTCTGCAGCGAACCGACCTGCTAGCAACGGTGCCAGAGCGATTCGCGATCAGCTGTGAAGGCCCTTTCGACCTGTGTATATTGCCGCCCCCGGTTGAACTGCCGAACATCGAAATCAACCTGTTCTGGCATGCCCGCTTCAATAAAGACCCCGCCAATCGCTGGCTGCGACAACTGATGTTCGACCTGTTCTCGGATCACGAAACACCCGTTCGATAACCATTTAACGGTTGCGCTAGCCTTAACAAGGGATCTGAAGGCCCTCGCCTTAATCGACTTCTCAAAGGAACAATGCCGTGCTCAACGTGCGCACCACAGCAGAAACCGATGATCTTGATGTGTTGATCAAAGCCTTGGCACACCCGATCCGTCGTCAAATACTCTCGTGGCTGAAACAGCCTGCTGTGCACTTTCCCGATCAGTCTTATGGGCACGAATTCGGCGTCTGTGCTCAGCAGATCTCACGGCGCTGTGATCTCGCCCAATCGACAATGTCGACACACCTGGCGCAATTGCAAAGGGGCGGACTGATCCTGGTGAACCGACAAGGGCAAAGCAAGTTTTTCAGCCGCAATGAGGCGCTGATCGAAAGCATGCTGAAGGCCTTGCAAGATGCGCTGTAAATAAAAGTGAGCCTTCGTTATCACTCACGGAGGCTCATCCTGCCCAGTGCTGACGCATTGAGTTACCCGCGGTCCGCTGGTAACCGGTTAACCATGAAGTCGACGAAAGCCTTTATCTTGGGCAATGGTTGCCGGCTCGACGGCCACAATATAGTGAAATTGCGCCGATCTGACACATACGCTTCCAACAAAGATACCAGTCGCCCCTGTGCAAGAGCATCGACCAGTATGAAGTCGGGAAGGCAGGCAATACCCTGCCCGGCTTCAGCCATTGCCAGCAAGGGATCGATGGCATTGGCGACCGCACTTTGAGGAAGGTCCAGATGCACGGGTTTGCCGTGTTCGCTCAACGGCCAGGCATCCAGCTTGCCGCTCGAGGGATAGCGATAGTGTAAACACGCGTGACTTACCAACTCCGAGGGACGCTTCGGCGTGCCACGTTGTTCAAGATAGCCTGGAGTAGCGACGATGCGATGACTGAAACCCTGCAGTCTGCGCATCATCAATCTTGAGTCCTCTACTTCACCTATACGCATGACCGCGTCAAACCCCTCCTCGATCACATTCACGAGGCGATCACTGAAGTCCATCTCCAGCTCCACGGCTGGGTAGGTCTGTTGAAATGCGATCAGGTGGGGCATCAGGCGCATCCCCAACTGCGGCAAACTCAGTCGCAGCTTACCTTGCGGTTTTGCCGCCGACTGATGCAGTTCGCGCTCAGCCACCTCGAGTTCGGCGAAAATTCGGTGGCAGCGCTCCAGGAATAGCGCGCCTTCTGGTGTAAGGGTGATGGCTCGGGTGGAACGATGAAACAGCCGTACGCCAAGCCGCTCTTCCAGCCGGGCAATGGCTTTGCCGATAGCGGATGAGGACACCTCCAGACGCCTGCCGGCCTCCGTGAAACTGCGTGCTTCCGCGGCATAGACAAACGCCCCCAAGCCCCCCATCTGATCCATCATCGCAGACATTATTGCATCCAATTATTCCTGAATGTTCGGAATTGTAGCTTATTTTTCTTCACGATAATCCTCTCTATAGTCGTCCAACCGCTGTTGTCGAGCCTCTGATGATGGGCTCAAACGAATCGACGAGGTAAAGATGAGCTTCAAACATCCGTCCGCAACGTTGCCAACCGAACTGTCCAGCCACCGAGGGTTTGCAAGAGTGTTCCGCCCCGGGCACCTGACCTTCGGTTTCATTGCGCCTTTGGAGAGTTACCCAGAAACCCCTGGCCCGACACTGGCCAATCACACGGCCATGGCGCAGAAAGTCGATGAGGCAGGGTTCTCCGTCATCTGGCTGAGGGACGTTCCCTTCTATGACCCCCATTTTGGCGATGTCGCACAGGTGTTGGATCCGTTGGTCTATGCCGGCTATCTCGCCGCAGTCACCCGTAATATCGCGATCGGTACCGCCGGTATAGTGCTACCACTGCGTGACCCACTGATCGTTGCAAAGCAAGCTGCAAGTGTCGACCAATTGCTGGGAGGGCGCTTGATTCTGGGCCTTGCAGGCGGTGACCGGCCCATCGAATACCCCGCGTTCGGGGTTGAATTCGATAGCCGCGCCGACCGCTTCCGGGATGCGCTTGCGGTGCTCAGGGCAGCAACGGAACAGGACTGGCCAACTGTTTCTACGCTTTTTTATGGACAACTCACTGGCAGCCTCGACTTGGTACCCAAACCGTTGGCACCCAGGCTGCCCACCTTGGTGGTGGGCATGGCCGGACAGACGCTGGAGTGGATTGCCGAACACACGGACGGAATGATCGGCTACCTCAATGACCCCATCCGCGTGCCGAGCATCGTGTCCCAGTGGCAACAGGCTTCTGCCGGAAAACCGTTCAAGCCATACGGTTACGGAACCTTCTTCGACCTCGATTCAGACCCGAATGCACCACTGCAACAAGGGCGGGTAATGCGTGCCGGCCGTAATACTCTCATCGAATTGTGGTTGCGCCAGCAGGACCAAGGCGTTTCGCATGTCGCCCTGAACTTTAAACCACAACATCGCCCCGCCTCTGAAGTCATCGATGAGCTTGGTGAGTACGTGCTTCCGCATTTCCCTACCCATGTTCCTGCAGGCGCATAACCCATCTCAACGGAGTTTCACTATGCAACACGCTGTCCATGCGATGGATTTCATCTTTCAGACCAAATTGGGGACCTATCCCCTGGCGGTGCAGTGCGAAATGCTCGCCTCCCTGGGTTACCAGGGCATCACCGTATCGTCCTGGAGCACTGAGCTCAGGGACCTGCCAAAGGTAAAGCGCGACTGGGGCCTGGACGTAGGCGCCATCTATGCGATCTACCGCCAGGGCCTGGAAGGCCGCCTGATCAACCTGTTCGAAACGCTAGAAGGCTGTAGTTCCATTGAGCTCGCCCTGCACTCCGGTGACAGCATTCAAGACCATGACCTGCACATGCTCGAGCGGCTGCTGCCGATCTGCGAGCAACGCGGCATCCAGATCGCGCTGTATCCGCATATCCGTTACGGCATGCAGACGACCCGCGAGGCTGTTGAACTGTGCGAGCGTTTCGATCACGCCAATCTTGGCATCGTCTTCAACGGCTACCACTGGTATGCCTGCCAGGAAGGGGCACTGGAGCAAAGACTGGATGCCGTCATGCCTTGGCTGCGTCAGGTGAACATTGCAGGTTGCCGCCTCTCTCCACTCGGTTGGGGAGGAGCAGCAACCATCGAGCCCTTGGATGAGGGGGAGATGGACAACTTCGTGTTGCTCGGCGCGCTGGAGCGCCGCGGTTACAAGGGCCGCTATGGGTTCCTGGGGTGGGAAAGCATGGGCGGCGATGTGCATGGCAATCTGCTGCGCTCGCTCACGGCATTCCGCTCCATGGAAGAGCGTCTGGCGCGTAATCCGCACTGGGCACTTATGACCGATCTTCCACGCTGACGCAGCGGTAACTGATGAACGCCATGAACAACCCCATCCACGCGCTCGACTCCTTTTTCTATACCTCAATGGGGGTATACAGCTTCCAGTCACAATGCGAGATGGTCGCTGAAGTCGGCTATGACGCAATAACCGTGGCGGCCTGGAGCGGACACCCACTGACCGATTTGAAACTGCTGCCGCAGGTGAAGGCGAAGCATGGGCTGGATGTAGCAGCCCTGTATTTGGTGCTGCATGAAGGGCGCAATGATCACCTGGTCAAGCAAATCGTCGAGTCAGTCGAGGGCGTGCAACTCATCGAATTGGCCATTCAAACCTCGATCAACGGCGTAAAGGCGATACTGCAGTCCATCGAGCGCTTGTTGCCAATTGTCGAGCGCAGGGGACTAAAGCTAGCGCTTTACCCACATCGCAATCATGTCACCGAGACCACATCCCAAGTCGTAGAGGTGTGTCGATTTTTCGATCATCCTCAACTCGGTGCAGTCTTCAATGGCTACCACTGGTATGCCAGCCAAGAAGGCGACCTGCAAGGGCGTCTTGACGCCATGAAGCCTTGGCTGATGCAAGTGACCACCTCAGGGTCGACCCTTTCACAATTGGGGTGGGGAGGTGTTGCGACCATGGAACCGCCAGACCGGGGGGAACTGGACAACTTCGCATTGCTGGGTGCCCTTCAACGCATGGAATACAACGGCCGGATCGGTCTTCTCGGCTGGGATTACTGCGGTGACGTCTATATCAAGCTTCAGCGATCGCTCAAAGCCATGCGCGGCATCCAGCAGCGCCTGGCAGAACACCCAACCTGGGCAGACATCCCGCTCGCTCGCTAACGCTCTGGGTGCCGAGCAGCGATGCCTGGCGCCCGCCTCTTCTACAAGGAGCTCTCATGACTGCACTCTCAGTACTTGACCTGATGATGATCGGTGAAGGCAACACCTTTTCCGATACGCTCGAAGGCGCCCGGTTGCTGGCCCGGCACGTCGAGCAGCACGGCTATCGCCGTTACTGGATCGCCGAACACCACGACTTGCCAGGCATCGGCTCGATGGCCACACCGTTGATTATCCAGCACCTGGCGGCGTCGACCTCGACCCTGCGCGTCGGCGCCGGCGGCATTATGTTGCCCAATCATTCGCCGCTGATCGTTGCTGAGCAGTTCGGTACGTTACATACGCTTTTTCCCGACCGGATCGACCTCGGTGTAGGCCGTGCTGCTGGCAGCGGCGGTCCGACCATTCGTGCCATCCGCGGCTTGGCGCAAGAGCGCGACTTCGCCCAGGACGTTGCCCGGCTGATCAATTACCTGCAAAACAATGGGCGCGAGCCAGTAAGTGCCCTTCCAGGGCGCCATGACGTACCGGTATGGGTGCTGGGTTCTGGCATGCAGGGCGCAGACCTGGCTGCGAAGATGGGGCTTCCCTACGCGTTCGCTTCACACTTCGCACCGCAGATGCTGATGCAGGCACTCGAGCATTACCGCACGAGCTTTCGCCCCTCCGAGTTCCTCGCCAAGCCCTACACCATGGCAGGAGTGAACGTGATTGCCGCACAAACACGAGCGCAAGCGCATTGGCTGGCGAGTTCACACCAGCAATGGGTGGTGAAGCTGCACGCAGGGCGGGCCGGCTTACTGCCAATGCCTGAAGAAGGGTATCTGAACAAGATCTCCGATTACGACCGGGAAGGTTTGAATCAGGCCATGGCCTGCACTGCAATCGGGGACATCGACGACGTGGGCGCCTGGCTTCGGCAGTTCATCGCCACCACACAAGTCGATGAACTGATGATCGATGCGCGAATCCATGACCCTGTAGCGCGCTGCCGATCCTATCAATTGGCTGCGCAGTCTATTGCAGACCTGCTGGACGATTGAAAAACTTGGGCTCGAGCGGGAGAAATCCCGCTCATATTCCTACCCTCAGAGAATGTCGTCCACCACCCCGCCATCTACGCGAAGTGCAGCGCCGCTGGTAGCAGAAGCAAGCGTCGAACAGACGTAGACCACCATGTTGGCGACTTCGTCCATAGTCGCCGCGCGCTGAATCAAGGAAGTGGGACGATGCGACATGACGAAATCGGCTGCCAGCAGCCATTTGGCCAAGCCGCGGGATAGCGCCAGTTGAGCCGTTTTCGACGGCTCCGTAATTGACCATAATTCCTTTAAAATCCGAAATTGGCAGCAATTTAGTCTACCTTCTGGGTATTTCAGTCTTGCCAAGGCGGCGAGGCAAAACGTTCAGCCAGGAAGTTGATGAGCGCGCGAACTTTGGGTGACAGGTGTTTGCGTGTCGGGTAGACAATGTAGACACCCAGTTCAACTGACTTGTACTCAGGCAACACCTCCACCAAAACCCCCGTGCTCAGGTCATTGCTGACCATGAAGCTCGGCTGCAAAGAAATACCGCC
This sequence comes from Pseudomonas sp. AL 58, assembly GCF_036348395.1. Taxonomy (NCBI): domain Bacteria; kingdom Pseudomonadati; phylum Pseudomonadota; class Gammaproteobacteria; order Pseudomonadales; family Pseudomonadaceae; genus Pseudomonas; species Pseudomonas sp. AL 58. Next base: position 43,081 of record NZ_JAZBQR010000005.1, on the reverse strand, counting down.
CCCTGCGACCGTGATGCTGCGACAGGTATCGCCATTGTTGCAGCGCACCGTCGACCGGGTGCGTACACTCTCGGGGCCAGAGGGCCCTGTAAAATGCCACTCATTACCGCTCGAAAAGTTCGTGTAGGCGATTGCACCGTGTTGTTCCAGGTCCGACAGGGTGGTTATGGCGGGGTGACTGGCCAGGTAATCGGGCGAAGCGCAAAGGCGCATCCGTGTCCCGGCAAGACGCCGACCAATAAGCGACGAACTTTCCATTCGGGCAATGCGCACCGCCGCGTCGAAGCCTTCGTCAACCAGGTCCACTTGCCTGTCGTTGAGGCTGATGTCCAACTCGATTTTTGGATAGAGCCGCATGAAGTCCGCCCAGACTGGCGCAAGGTGGAGTACACCAAAACTCAAAGGCGCATTGACCCGCAGCACGCCGGTGGGCTCCGGCGAGGCTGAAGTGACCGCCTCCTCTGCCTGATCCATCAATGCCAGCACTTCCCGCGCCTGGTGATAGAACTGCCTGCCTTCATCCGTCAACGAGAGCCGCCGGGTAGTGCGCTGAATCAACCGCACCCCAAGCCGCTCTTCCAGCGCATTGACATGACGCGATACTGCGGCCTTGGACATGTCCAGGGGTTCTGCAGCGCCGACAAAATTGCCCTTGTCGACCACAGTGCAAAACACCTGCATTTCGAGTGCACGATCCATTTTTGTCTCACTAAGTGGAACTGTAAGTCACATAAATGTGAGTTTATCCCAAAATTCAAGCCTATAGACTGTGCTCATCGGCCTTGTCCAGGCAGATCAAATGCACCAATTACCTAATTTCAAAAGCGGATACTCATCATGATTGACACTCGCACCGCCCCCTACGCCGCCCTTGCCATGCGACTGGCCCTGGGCATCATGTTCATTGCACACGGCCTGACCAAGGTTTTCGTATTCACCCCTTCGGGCACTGCAGGTTTCTTCGAGTCGATCGGCTTCCCGGGCTTTCTGGCATACCCGGTCATGGCGTTCGAAGTCATCGGCGGCCTGATGCTGGTGCTGGGTGTCTATGCTCGCTGGGTAGCTTGCGTAGCCGTGATTCAGCTGTTCGTTGCCGCTACCGTTCACTTCGGTAATGGCTGGAGCTTCACCAACGCAAACGGCGGCTGGGAGTATCCGATTTACTTGACCATCAGTGCTTTGGTTGTTGCCCTGTTGGGTGATGGCGCATACGCAGCCAAACCCGCCGTGAAAGCGTGAGCTGACTGCAAGCTCAACGCTACCTTCCCTTTCTGCTAATCGCGCTTTGCCCGGCCAGGTTCTCGCTCCCGTGTTCCCTTGGCCGGGATTTTCTTTTCGCCCCGTTTGAAAGAGTTGTATCTCTCCGTAGAAGGTAGATATAAATTCTACAAATATTGGATTTAAAGGCAGTTTATCGTTATCAATTTCTACACTACGATGAATCCACAGTTTGATTCGAGAGCAGACACTACTTTCCTTGCTTGCCTCAGCTGCTGACTTAACGTCTGCCCTCTTCCCGTCAGCAAGCTTTGAGGTACTCGTCCAATCACTATTCAAAAGGATTGTTCCTATGCCCGTAGTACGTGTCAGCTGGTTCGAAGGCAAAGACCATGCACAAAAAGCCACTGTTGCCGCAGACATCACCGAGACGATCGTCAAAAACACCGGCACACCGGCAGAGTACATCTACGTCATCTTTGAAGACGTCAAACCATCGGATTGGGCTGGCGCCGGAAAGTTGTTCGCAGACGATCCTGAGAACACCTGAACCGTGTGAACACTCTCGCGCCGTTAGAACGTGACGGCGCGCTCCCATCCAGGCCAGATCATCGCCCACGACGAATTCATCCCATGCATCCCTACATTTCCTGCCTTTTTACCCTCGCCGTTAAACCGACCGATTTTCCGGAATTCAAAGCGCTGATCAGCAAGATCGTTGCAGTGACCAAGCAGGAACCGGGCACGCTGGTTTACGAATACAGCGTCAATGAAGACACCAACACCGTCCATATTTTGGAGCGTTACAACGCTGATGCAGTCGTCAGCCATGTGGACACCACCTTCGCTCCCTTCGGTGAGCGCTTTCTCGAGCTCTGCACAGTGAAAGGTTTGGTCGTTTATGGCACCCCGGATGCTGAAATCCGCAAACGCCTCGACCCCTTCGGCGCTGTGTACATGACACCTTTCGATGGCTTCAGCCGTTAACCGTTTTATTCAAGGAGTTCTTCATGTCGACGATTGCTCAAGCCATCAGGTCGCGCACTTCCATCAACCAGTACGACACCGAGCGAGGCTTGACTGACCAAGAGATCGCAAACCTGGTTGAACTGGCAACACTTGCGCCCTCGGCGTTCAATTCACAGAACTGGCGTTTTCTGGCGGTGCGAAGCCCAGAAGAAAAAGCCCGACTGCTGCCCTTGGCGTTCGGTCAGCAGAAGGTAGTGGACGCCGCCGTGACGTTCATCGTCTGCGGCACACTCGCCCCCCATGAGTCGCTGCCATCGGCACTGGAGCCCGCACGCAATGCCGGCATTATCGACCAGTCGGTCTATGACATGTGGGTCCAGGCCGCTAAGGGCATGTACCAGGACAACCTGCAACTGCAGCGTGACGAGGCTATCCGCTCGGGCTCGCTCGCAGCAATGACCTTGATGCTGGCAGCTCAGGGTCAAGGCTTGGCGTCAACCCCGATGATTGGTTTCGATGCCGCTGCGGTAGCCAAAGCATTCGGCCTCACGGCGAATGACGTCCCTGTGATGCTGGTTACTGTCGGCTACCCCGGTGCCTCCAACTGGCCTCAGAAGCCCCGTAAAGCGGTGCATGAGGTTCTGGAACTGGTTTGACCGCAAAGCCCCTCTATTCACCGGTAGGGGGGCGACTCGGTGTGGCTAGATCCAACTTTATACCTGCCCCCCCCCCCCCGAGGACCGTATCTTGAGCTTCCCCATCGACAGGTTATCGCTCCGATCGCTCGTTGGAGACGACTTCCACCTCCCCCACTAAATCGCTGGCCAGCCCTGCGGCCTGCCGATTTTCAAGCGCTGACGATCAGCAGCTTTCGCACCAGTGACAATGTCCATCTGAGCTACTGGGAAGCCGGTAGCGGCCATCCCTTGATCTTCATTCCTGGATGGTCGGCCAACGGCGCATAGCGGGCGCCTCTTCATAAATAAAGATCGCCACCTGGCAATCATTCTTGCCAGCTCGCATGTGAGCTGCGCATCTGAAGTCAACTGCGAAATTGCCTCAAGAAAGCCAAGGCCCGATGGTCTTGGCTTTTCTGTTTCAGTCATACCAACAATCTCGATTAGTGAGACTATTAATCACATTATGGCGGGTTTATCTCATTTTAATGGCCTATAGAATGACCTGATCGAAACGCAAACCAACGATCAGAGGTAGCTATGAAAATCACAGTAATTGGTACCGGCAACATGGGTTCGGGTTTTGCAAAGCAGCTCTCCAACGCGGGTCACACCGTACGTGTCACCGGCCGCGACCTCGCAAAAGCGCAAGCCTTGGCAGATCAGTATCCGAATGTCACTGCGTACGCCGCATCCGAAGCCTTGGGCGACAGCGATGCCGTGATCATTGCGACGGCCTACAACGATGCAGTTCCTGCATTGCACGGCTTGGGCGACCTAACCGGTAAGGTGGTCATCGATATAACCAACCCACTGAGCGCCGATTACATGTCGCTGACCATTGGCCACTCATCCAGCGCTGCTGAAGAAATCGCCAAGGCGGTACCCCAGGCGCACATCGTCAAAGCCTTCAACACCCTGTTCGCCCAAGTGCTTGCCGACGGCCCTGAATTCGCCGACAGCCAACGGGGCACCGTGTTTGTTGCCGCCGACCATGAGCGTGCCAAACAAACCGCGATCGCGCTGGCTCAAAGCATGGGCTGGAACACCGTTGACGCCGGTGGACTGCTTAATGCGCGGTATCTGGAGCCTCTGGCCGGGCTCAACATCTATCTCGGCTATGGCGCAGGCCTGGGCACGTCTATTGCCCCGGTGTGGTTGAGCAAGTAAACGTTTTTTGAGGATATGCCATGAACACGCCTTTACCTGTTCTCTTTGTGTCTCATGGGGCTCCCATGTTCGCAATCGAGCCCGGCCAAGCAGGGGATCAACTGACCAAGCTCGGTCGCGAGCTGACGCAACCGCGCGCCATTGTGGTCATCTCGCCGCACTGGATGACCCACGGCGAGGTCTGTGTCACTGCGAGCACTCATCCAGAAACCATCCATGATTTCGGTGGTTTTCCGGACGCGCTGTACGAGCTGCAGTATCCCGCACCAGGTGCACCGTCTCTGGCGCAGGAGATCGTAGATCTGTTGGGCGATGCCGGCTGGAAGGCACGGCTGGACGCCCGCCGCGGGCTCGATCATGGCGCATGGGTACCGCTACTTTACCTGGCGCCCGAAGCATTCACGCCTGTGATCCAGGTATCCATGCCCATGCCAATGGATACTCATAGCGCGTTGAAGCTGGGCCAGGCATTGAAGCCCTTGCGCGACATGAACGTGCTAATTGTCGCGTCGGGCAGCCTGACCCATAACCTGTACGAATTCAGAGGCGCAACTACTCACGGCGAAGCATACGTCAAACAATTTGCCGCCTGGACAGCGCAAGTGCTCGAGGCCGGAGATACCGCACAAGTCCTAGATTACCGCCGCCTGGCGCCTGGCGCCGAGCGAGCCCATCCAACCGACGAGCACTTTCTGCCGTTGCTCATTGCCTTGGGCGCCGCAGGTGAAACCTACCATGCACGGATATTGGAGGGGGGTATCACCTATGGGGTGCTGGCGATGGACAGTTATCTCTTTTCCTCGGTAGCCCAAGCGCACATCGAGCCGACTCAGTTCAACAGAGGCAATGCCAACCATGCGTGACACCACGTTCTCCGACCCCGCCCGCGAACCGGGTACGGGTCTGATTTACCGTAAGGCCTGCACCACTTCGTCGCCGAAAGGGCGCCTGATCCTGCTGCACGGAGTAGGTTCAAATGAAGCCAATCTGGCAAGCTTGGCCGCCTCGCTGCCCGAAGAGCTGGAAGTGATTCTGCTTCGAGGTCCGTTGCAGCTCAGCCCGCAAGGATTTGCCTGGTTCCAGGTGACATTTACCAATGACGGTCCCTCGTACAATGAAGTGCAGGCTGAGACGAGCCGGCAACTGCTCCTACGCTTCATTGATGCCCTTCCCGCATTGCCGACTGTGATTGCCGGCTTCAGCCAAGGCGGCATCATGAGTGCCAGCGTCGCCCTAACCGAGCCCGAGCGAGTCGCAGGCTTTGCAATTCTCAGCGGCCGTATACTCCGTGAACTGGCCCCCATCATCGCCGAGCCGAATCGCCGCAAGCATCTGCACGCATTCATTGCCCACGGCCATGAAGACAACGTGCTGCCGGAGCGCTGGGCGAAGGAAGCCGACGCCTGGCTGAGCACACTGGGGGTCGCTCACGAAACGCACTACTACAACATGGGTCACGAAATCGTTGCGCCAGAGCTGGCTGACTTCTCGCAATGGCTGGACAACACCTTTGCACTCCCCCCTTTACGTTGAGCACTCGGGTATCCTTTTGGGTAGCACTCACGTCTACCTGGTAAGTCTGCATGACTGACGACACGTTCAGCGGAATAAACATTTTTCTCGTAACGGCACGCTCAGCTACCTTCACCGAAGCGGCTGAGCGCTTAGGGCTCTCGAAATCCGCAGTAGGCAAAGCCATAGCTCGGCTGGAGGAGCGACTCGGGACCAGCCTGTTCTACCGATCCACGCGCAAGCTGTCCCTTTCACCTGATGGCGAAGCCTACTTCGCCGTCTGGTCATCAGCGCTAGAGGAAATACGTTCAACCGAGAGCAGCTTTGGCAGTCAGTTGGGGGTTCCAGCAGGCCGGCTGAGGGTAGACATGCCCGTGGCGTTCGGCAAACAAGTGGTGCTGCCCGTATTGCTTAGCATGAGCCGCCGCTTCCCGCAGTTGCAGCTGACATTGACCTTCAGCGATCAGTTGGTGGACTTGACTGACGAGGGAATCGACTTGGCCATCCGATTCGGCAGCGTGGATAGCGTGCCGGGTCTAGTGGCGCGGCGCTTGACCTCCCACCGCTGGGTAACCTGCGCGTCCCCGGAATATCTCGACGAATTCGGTTGCCCCAAGACACTTGAGGACATGGCAGGCCACCGCGCCATCGTTGGCTATCGCCGTGGCGGCTTGTTGCCATGGAAAATGACTCAGGCCGGCCAGGCAATGAAGTATTCGCCTCCTGCGACGTACCAATTCGATGATGCCGAGGCCATGATCGCGGCGGCCGTGGCGGGACTGGGGATTTGCCAGATGCCCATCTGCCTGTTGGAACAATCGATCGCGAAAGGGGCACTTGTGCCGGTGCTGCAGGACTATGAGCCGGAGCCTGTAGAAGTTCATGCCCTGTGGTCCAAGAGCAATCATTTACGGCCCAAGATTCGTTGCTTGGTTGATGAGTTGCTAAGCCTTTTCGCAGCATCGCCCAGCACATCGTCGCCACGTTGATGGCCCACTACTGCTTAGGGTAGCCACTAACACTCTCATCAGGTTTTGACGCCTCGTTACGTCGCCTGATTCGGTATAATCCGCGGCGTGATTTCCATGCCCGAAAACCTTCCCGACCATCCTGTTTTGCTCAAGCAATTGCTCGAGCAAATGATCAATCAGCGCGCGTCTGACAAGGGCAGATTGTTGGCAGCATGGCCACGTTCATACCGAGTCAGTGCCGTCCAGCGCTTGAGGCAGTATCCAGAGCTAAGGAAGTGGCGGGCATGCTCGCCCGCGCGGCTCGGACTGAAGTCGTAAACGACTGCCTTGATCGCTGAAGATGGATAGAACCCGTGCTCTCAAATAGCTGCGGTCGCTAAAAATAGAAAACCCCTGAAACCATTAGGAGTCAGGGGTTTAGAAGTAGTGGTGCCCAGAGACGGAATCGAACCGCCGACACGGGGATTTTCAATCCCCTGCTCTACCGACTGAGCTATCTGGGCCGCAGCCGAATTAAACGTTTTTACGGCTGGAGCGTCAAGCACGAAATCAAAAAAAATCAACTAAATCCTATGCTTAGGATTTTCCGTAATGTGGAAAAGCCACGAAGCTATTAGCGCTAAATAAAGCTGATGCCGCTCCCGCAAGGTCGCGAACACGATGAACAATTGAGCCTGATCACACTCAATTGAACACCCAGAGCACGCGGGTGAGCGCGTCCGTCAGGTTGGCATAACGGAAGCTTGCATGGGGTTGTAGCTGAAAACTATCGTTTGCGTAGAGCGTCACGGGATCGCCCTCATCCAGCCAGACGGTCAGCTCGCCTTCAAGCACGAAGCAGCCCTGCTCCGAACTGTCGTCCAGGTACTCTTCCCCACTGGTTGCCCCAGGCTCAAGACGGCTGTCAAGCATGGAGAAGCCTCCAGCTATCGTGGGCGAGACCAGGACATCGGTAATACCACCTCCGAAATACAGCGTACGACGTTCATGCGGACGCGTTACCCAACTAAGGTCACGGGGCTTGTTCAGGTTGTAAAAATAGGCTGTTGATACACCGAGTGTTTCGCTGATAGCCGTCAGGTCTGCCACGGTTGGGCGCGACACACCCCGTTCAACCTGGGAAAGAAAGCCAACCGATCGGCCAATGCGTTGAGCTAGCTCGCCCAGCGTCAGCCCTTTGAATTTGCGCAAGTCGCGAATGAGTATCGCCAGGCCTTCAACTTCTTCGTGCATTTTCATCATTAAACCCATAGATCAAAAAAGTGCATGCGCTGAAAAGCCCTTGCTCAACGCCTCAAAAACCGACAACACGAATGCTTGCGCCTTATTGTCCAGGACACGTTTCACATACGTGTTAATCAACACCGGAGCTGCCGAGATTTTTGTGAAACGTGAGGGTAGAGAGCAGAGGAGATAGAACCCATCGCCCCCAAAGCGCTGCGCAGAGGTCGGTCAGGCAAGATGTCAGTATCGCGAGCAGCATGCTGTGAAGCGAGCTTGTGGGCCATGGTTAAGCGCAGCTGTAAAATTATTTAGTTATTTTCATGAAAAAATACATGAATAATTTCACAAATCAAGCGCGTCACGAAACTCGGCCGCAGCGTCGAGCGGTGCACGTTGTCGCTAGCGGGGCAAAACCCTGACGATGTACCAGGGCAAGTCAAGATCAAGGGCTCTGAAGGGTGATTCCTTTCAGCGACTGAGCGCAAAGCGAGCACCTCGGCATGAGTCTGCAGACTGTCAGCAGAATCATGCCGAGCTGCTATGTGTTAATGGATAGCCTGATAGGTCAGGTCCAGGCACTTGCGCGCCTTTTCCACCAATTCGTCGATCTCTTCAATGGTGATCACCAGCGGTGGTGCGATGATCATGGTGTCGCCCACCGCGCGCATGATCAGGCCGTTGTCGAAACAGTGCTGGCGGCAAACCATGCCGACACCCTTGCCTTCGTAACGCGCCCGCGTGGCCTTATCCTTCACCAGCTCGATCGCACCAAGCATGCCCAGGCCGCGCACTTCGCCCACCAGCGGGTGGTCAGCCAGTTCACGCAGGCGTTTTTGCAGATACGGCGCGGTCACTTCGCGAACCTGCTCGATAATCTTCTCTTCTCGCAGGATACGCAGGTTTTCCAGGCCCACCGCCGCCGCTACCGGGTGGCCGGAATAGGTGAAGCCGTGGTTGAAGTCGCCGCCTTCGCTGATCACCTTGGCCACTTCGTCACGCACGATCACACCGCCCATGGGGATGTAACCGGAGGTGAGGCCCTTGGCGATGGTCATCAGGTCGGGCTTGAGGCCGTAGTAGTCAGAACCAAACCACTGACCGGTACGGCCAAAGCCGCAGATCACTTCGTCGGCGACAAAGAGGATGTCGTACTTGGCGAGGATTTCCTTGACCTTCGGCCAGTAGGTCTGTGGCGGGATAATCACGCCGCCGGCGCCCTGGATCGGCTCGGCGATAAAGGCGGCGACATTGTTCTCGCCGACTTCCAGAATCTTCTTCTCCAACTGCTCCGCCGCCCACACGCCGAACTCGGCTTCGGTCATGTCGCCGCCTTCGCCGAACCAGTAAGGTTGCGGGATGTGCACGACATCCGGAATCAGGCCGCCCTGCTGGTGCATGCCGGCCATGCCGCCCAGGCCCGCGCCAGCCACGGTGGAGCCGTGGTAGCCGTTGATGCGGCCAATGATGACCTTCTTGTCCTTCTTGCCCTTGATCGCCCAGTAATGGCGAACCAGGCGCAATACGGTGTCGTTGCCTTCGGAGCCGGAGCCCGTGAAGAACACATGGCTCATACCTTGCGGGGCCACATCGGCAATCGCCTTGGCCAGCTCCAGCGCTGGCGGGTGCGCGGTCTGGAAGAACAGGTTGTAGTACGGTAGTTCCTTCATCTGCCGGCTGGCCACCTCGGCCAGTTCGTCACGACCGTAGCCGACTGCCACGCACCACAAGCCAGCCATGCCATCGAGAATCTTGTTGCCTTCGCTGTCCCACAGGTACACGCCCTTCGCCGAGGTGATGATGCGTGGGCCTTTCTCGGCAAGTTGTTTGACATCGCTGAAGGGTGCCAGATGATGATCACGGCTCATCGCTTGCCAGGCAAGCGTTTGCGAATTCTTTTCACTCATCACTTCTCTCCATCAAAATACGCAGCCTGGCTGCGGGGGCATTTTTTTATATTGATAACGGCCAGTTTTCAGGCGGACTTCAACATCAGTTGGCGCAGTACCGAGCGTTGCCGGCAGGCTTTTCCAAATGACTGGAAGATCGTTAGGTAATGCGGGTTTTCAAGTACCTGAAACTCTGGATGCCATTGAACGGCCAGGGCAAAACCCTTGCTGTTTTCAACCGAGATCGCTTCCACCAATCCATCGGGTGCACGTGCTTCCACCCTTAGCCCAGGCGCCAGTGCATCAATGCCCTGGCCATGTATGGAATTGACATCGATGATCGGCGGCAAGCCCATGCGGTCCATCACGCCGCCCGGCTGTATATGCATCTTGTGGCGTGGGCCATATTGCTTTTCCATGGGTTCACCCTTGACCTCACGATGGTCCATGAACAAACCAGTCTCATGAACTTTCTGGTGGAGGGTGCCTCCCAGCGCCACATTCATCTCCTGAAAGCCACGGCAAATACCGAGCACCGGAACACCCGCCGCGATGGCCGCACGCATGAGCGGCAAGGTCGTGGCATCACGCGCTGGGTCGTGATGGCTGCCCGGCGCACTGGCCGGACCGTTGTAATGGAACGGTTCTATATTGGACGGCGAGCCGGTGAAGATCAGCCCATCCACCAGGTCAATGATGTCGGTGGTATCTATCAGGTCAGCGAGACTGGGAATCACGATCGGCAAACCGCACGCCGCCTTGCTCGCAGCACGGGCATACTTCTCACTGATGGTCTGGGTAGCATGCAGCTCAATTTCGCTGGTGCATGCAGTGATGCCGATAACTGGCACACATGGCATATCATTCTCCGGCAAATCAATCTTTCGAGTTGTATTCAAACGTGTGGGTAGAACGTGCGGCGTAACGAGAGCATCTGGACTTACAAAAACCAGCGATATTCGCGCGCATTGATTTCATTCAGAAAATCCAGTTGCTCCTGGCGCTTGTTTTCGCAGTAGACCATCACGAACTCACTCCCCAGCCCTTCATTGATCACCGGGTGGTGGCGCATGGCAGCCACTGCGCTCAGCGCGTCCTTGGGGAAGTCGATGCCGCTATGGCGGTTTTCGTTCAGCGGCGCAATGGGTTCGACGCCGCGATCCAGGCCGTGTTCCATCCCCGTCAGGATGGCCGCCAGTACCAGGTACGGGTTGGCATCGGCGCCAGCCAGCCGGTGTTCGATACGCAGGTTGCGCGGGTCGGACTCGGGAATGCGAATGCACGCGTCTCGGTCTTCAAAGCCCCAGCTAGCAAGGCTTGCAGCGTTGACCATCGCGCCGTAGCGGCGGTAGGCGTTGTGGTTGGGCGCGAAGATCGGCATGCAATGGGGCAGCAATTCCAGGCAACCCGCCACCGCATGGCGCAGGTTGCGCTGCTCGAAGCGTGCCAGGAGGTTGTTTCCAGCCTCGTCGTACAGGCTGACATGCACATGCATCCCGCTGCCCGGAGCGTCCAGGTAAGGCTTGCTCATGAAGCTGGCGCGATAGCCGTGTTTCATCGCAACGCCGCGGGTACTGCGACAGAACAGCGCCGACCAGTCCGCCGCACTCAGGGCATCATCGCTGTGGGAGAAGTTGATTTCGAATTGGCCAGGGCCCAGTTCCGCCGTGATGACGTTCGCCGGCACGCCCTGCTCGTTGGCGACATCGACCATCTCGTGCAATACAGACGAAAAACGCGACAGTCGTTCGATATGCATGTTCGGCTGGTCGTCTTCGTCATCGGTCGATGTATCGCGTGGGAACTGTGGCAGGCCGTCCTTGAGCTTGCGATCGAACAGGTAGAACTCAAGTTCGAAGGCAACCACCGGGCGCACGCCACGTCGGGCAAGGCGTTCGATCACACGGGCCAGCACTTCACGGGGCTCGAACTCGATAGGCTTCGAGGTGCCGTCCGAAGTGATCAGCATCTGCGCGATCACGTCCTTTTCCCAGCGCACCGGTTTCAACGTACCCGGCACCAGGCGCCGTGATGCATCCGGGTCGCCATCGGCAAAACAATAGTCGCCAATCTTGTACAGGCCGCCCTGGGTACCCAGCAGTACACAGTTCTGAGGCAACTTCAGGGGTGCCCCCGCTGCGACTTTCTCAAGCATATCCATGGGGTAGCGCTTGCCATAGAAGTGCCCGGGAATATCCAGCGCAATCAAGTCCACGTAACGTACTTCAGGGTACTTCGCTCGAAAAGAGCGCACTTCAGTCAGCAGATCCGGAAAGATGGCACTCATCTTCTTTTCCTTGTGAGGTGAACGAATTCAATTGAATACCCAGAACACGCGGGTGAGGTTGTCCGTCAGGTTGGCGTAACGGAAATGCGTGTGGGGTTGCAGCTGGAAGCTGTCGTTTGCATGGAGTGTCACGGGGTCGGCGTCTTCCAGCCAAACCGTCAGTTCGCCTTCGAGCACGAAACAGCCCTGCTCCGAACGGTCGCTCAGGTACTGATCGCCACTGGTGGCACCCGGCTCAAGACGGCTGTCGAGCATGGAGAAGCTGCCAGTAATACGGGGCGAGGCCAGTACATCGGTAATACCTGAGCCGAGGTACAGTGTGCGCCGCTCATGGGGGCGAGTAACCCAAGTGATGCCACGGGGCTTACTCAGGTTGTAAAAGTACGCGGTCGATACACCGAGTGTTTCGCTGATAGCCGTGAGATCCGCCACGGTCGGGCGCGACACCCCCTGTTCAACCTTGGAAAGAAAGTCATCCGAACGATCGACACGTTCAGCCAGTTCGCCCAGTGTCAGGTTCTTGAATGTGCGCAGATCGTGGATAAAGATCGCCAGGCCTTCGACTTCTTCGTGCATCTTCATTGTTCAGGAGCATGCCGTGAAAATATTTGAGTTATTTTTCATGAAAAAATACATGAAAAATTTCACAGGTCAAGTCGAACGCTGAATTTGGCCGGACCATTGGTCAAGGCAGGTGCTCGCGCAGCAGCAAGCGCTGGGTGAAATCCAGCGCCAGCTACTCAGGTCATAGGGTTTGATTCAAACGAAGGGGACGGAGCAAAAGCTCACGCTGAAGAGGCAGGCCAAGCGGTCGCTGCGTCCTGGAAACGCCATTTTCTAGCGTCTGTCACGGGGCATCAAAGCAGCCTGTAAATCTCGGAAACCACGTGCATCGTTGCGTCTTCGAGCGTTCCTTCATTGCGGCACAGAAACCAGCCGTGATCGGCAATCGCTCGCTCGAACGCCTTGGTACTCGCGACCTGCTCTTCCTGGGTATGAAGCAGCGTACTGCTCAGCCCGCGCGATCGTGCCGCTGCCCTCGCCCATGAGATATCAGGGGCGGTGACAACCCCGACATGCAGGTCTGGCACTCGCACGTTTCGCTCAATGTTCAACTGCAGAATCTCTGCAAACGGGACTATCCGGCGAAACGCGGCATCCGACGGGTACCAGCGATCGATCAAGATGATGCTGTCCGGTGGCTGTTTAACCAGCACGTGCTGGGAAATCCAGGTACGGCTATCAGCAAAGCGTTCACAAACCCCCAACTCCAAATCCCGGCTGGGATTTCTGACGAGCGTGTTAACGAGGGCCATCGTTTCACCCCTGTAGGGATCGCTTTTTTTCTCGCAAAGTCGGATCACCTTCTTGTTGTCCGCCCTCAGCACTTTCGTAACGGCCTCCAACAGTGTGGTTTTGCCGGTACCCTTGGGCCCATCCAGAGAAATAAATAACTGACGATTCATTCTTCACATAACGAGTGATATACGTCTTTTCCAAGACTCAAATCGCACAATAGCATTTTGCTTCCTTGACCATTGGATATAAGCAGTGAGGACTGTCAGGTAAAACACCGCGATCGGGCGCAGCTTTGCCCAAGGGAAGTCATCTAGCCCGCGCGATCTGGTGCATAGGCTAACACCCTGCTGTTTTACCCTCTTGACCAAACAGTGATTCGATTTGCTCACCCTTGATCAGAACAGCACTGTTTTCTGAGGCTCAACACGCCCGCAATTAAAATCGAAGCCATACTTTCGTTTTCATGGAATATCCAGCTTAAATCGTAAAAACGAAGCTATGGCTTAGTTTTCCTTGACTTCATGGGTTTCGCCCACATAATCGCAGTCATAGCTTCGTTTTTACTGACAGCCAGACAGGTTGACCACACCATGAGCGCGCTCGTACAGATCCATACCCCTGATGACTTGGGGAAGGCGGTACGCAAGGTTCGAAAGGCCCAAGGCATTACTCAGTCAGATCTGGCATTGATCGCTGGGAAGAGTCACGTATTGCTGAGAGATATCGAGACAGGAAAAGGCACTGTCTCTCTGGCCAGCGTTCTGCTCGTGATGCAGGAGTTAGGCATACGCCTCTACATGGATATACCCGGAAAATGAGAACACTCGAGGTTGTCATCAATGCGAATCACGTCGCGACGTTGAGAGACACCGCAGGCGTCTGGAGCCTTGAATACACCCCTGAATGGATTGCCAGCGCCGACGGTTACGACTTGTCTCCCGCCCTTGCAAGAGCAAAGGGCATGATCGTTGATGGTTCTTCAGAGCGCCCTGTTCAATGGTTCTTCGACAACCTGCTACCTGAGGAGCAGGCGCGCTCATTACTGGCCAGCGATGCAAAAATCGAATTTTCGGATGCCTTTGGCCTGCTTGGCTATTACGGGGCCGAGTCCGCCGGCGCAGTGACGTTGCTCCACGACCCACACTTGCCAGCGGAGGGTGGGCTCAGACCGCTCCCCGATACAGAACTCAGCGAAAGGATTCGCAATCTACCACGCGTTGCGTTGACCACCGGCGCCCCGAAGCGCATGTCGCTGGCCGGCGCACAGCACAAACTGGCTGTCGTGCTGGAAAATGGCAGCCTGTTCGAGCCTATGGGCAGCACCCCTTCAACCCATATCCTCAAGCCTGATCACTCTCAGCGCGATCTGTATGACGCAACTGCCGTCAACGAGTGGTTTGTGATGAGCATTGCCCAGGAAGTAAAGCTGGGCGTTCCGGCGGTGTACATTCGTCGCGTGCCTGAACCGGTGTACCTGATTGAGCGGTTTGACCGCCGACGGGTGAACAATCGGCTAGAGCGGGAACACGTGTTGGATGCCTGCCAGATGCTGGGGTTGGATAAAAGCTTCAAGTATCAGCAGGCGACGCCTGAAACGTTGCGAAAAATCCTGGGCCTCGTGCGGAACGTTGCGCAGACGCGGATACAGTTGTTCAAGTGGTTGGTCTTCAACATCCTGGTTGGCAACAATGATGCCCACCTGAAAAATCTCTCATTTTTCGTACGTGCGGACTCCTACTACCTTGCCCCTCACTACGACCTCTTGTGCACGGCGGTCTATGGCGAGTCCGCAGCACCGTGGCTAGAGGCAGAACTGGTGTGGAAGCCAGAGGGTATTCGTACGCATGCGGAGGTCACCAGGGCCAGTGTTATCAGCCTGGGTGAAGCCATTGGCGTGAACAAAGCCCTGACAACCAAGATCATCAATGAACTGGCCGAAGGTGTGAGCAACGCGGCCAGCACAATTCTGAACGAATACGCTCATGCAATGAATGCCGGTGAGAGCAGGCTTGTCAGGCGAATCGTTCATGGTGTGATCGCTGACATGGTGCGACAGCTGAAGGATTGATCGGGATATCGGTGAAACCAATTGCAGTAGCTACCATTAGACATTGCACATCCTTGCCAACGGCGATGGATTGCAGATCGGCAAAGGCACGGACATTCACTTAGCTGTCGTTCACTTTATAACCTGAGGGCGGAGTCAAGCATGCTGTATTTTCAGGAAATGCTGGGCACCGCCGTGTTTGCCATTACCGGGGTGTTGGCTATCCATAAGGTTGGTGTCGATTTGTTTGGGGCCGTGGTCCTGGGCATCATCACGGCAATTGGGGGTGGCACCCTTAGAGACCTGTTGCTCGATCAACCGATATTCTGGATTGCAGATTTCAACTACATCTGGGTTGCCTTGTTCGCAGCGCTGCTGGCTTTTTTTCTCACCAAGCGACTGCAACGACGCTACCGTCTGTTGCTCTACCTTGATGGCTTGGCGGCTGCCCTCTTTGGGTTGGTCGCTACCGAGAAAGTCCTGGGACTGCATCTTGCTGCGCCGCTGGCGGTGATGATGGGCCTGTTGACCAGTATTGGAGGTGGTATCGCGCGTGATGTTCTGGCCGCAAGGCCCTCGCTGCTGATGTCACGTGAGATCTACGCCACGCCGATCCTGTTTGGGTGCAGCCTTTATGTTCTGTTGCGCAGTGCATTTCCGTCGATCTGGATTGCCGGTTGGGTGGCCTTGATATTCACCTCGGGCTTGAGGTTTCTCGCCATTTACAAGGAGCTGCAAATGCCCGCTATTTTTTCCACCAAGCAAGGGTAAGGACTGGCCCAAGGTCGTGACCGCTCACACGTAATGTGCGGCCTTTCTCGAGATCCGGCGTCGACTCCAGTACTTGCGAAACTCTTCAAGCCCGATCAGCGCCAGCACGAACGGTATTAACAACAGCCACACCTGCCAGGAAACCGGGCTGGTTCCCAGCAACTGGTTGCCCCAAGGGGTATAGGCGAACACCAGGATCAGCAAGACCTCGAGCATGACACCCCAGGTTATCAAGCGGTTCCCCCGCAGCCCTGTTTGCAGGCAAGACCGGCTTGCGCTACGGCACATGAAGACATTGACGATCTGCAACACAACGATTGCGACCATGCTGGCCGTGGTTCCCTGCAAGTAGAGCGCATCGCTGGAAGGCAGTGCCTGCCCCCACGTCCACCCTCCCCGCGTCAGCACAAAAAAGAACGCTGCCAATGTGCCAAGCGCTTCAACAAGCCCGAGAACGAGATAGCCTCGTAACGCCAAGGCCAGATTGAACAGACGTTGCTTGGGAGGGCGTGGTGGCCTGCGCATGATATCCGCGTCCGCCCGCTCTACCCCAAGCCCCAGTGCGGTCAATGAGTCGGTCCCCATGTCGATGGCCAGCATCTGCAGCGGCGTGATTGCCAGCGGAACCCTGGCAAGTGCGAAACACAGATAGGGGATCAGCTCAGCCATGTTGTGGGCCAGGATATACGTCAGGAACTTGCGGATGTTGTCGAAGACTGCCCGGCCTTCAGCGATGGCGGAAACGATGCTCGCAAAGTTGTCGTCCAGCAGCACCATGTCGGCCGCTTCCCTGGCGACATCGGTTCCCGATACGCCCATGGCGATACCGACATGCGCATGCTTGAGCGCCGGCGCATCGTTAACCCCATCCCCCGTGACGGCAACGATCTCGCCCTTGCCTTCAAGCGCCGTGACAATACGCAGCTTCTGATCCGCCGAAATACGGGCACAGATGATTTGCGGTGCATCGAGCGCCAGCAGTAACTGGGTATGCGACAGGTTCGTGATCTGCTCGCCACTGAGCACCAGCGGCGATGCAATGGTCACCAGGCCAATCTGCCGGGCAATGGCAACAGCAGTGTGAGGATGATCACCTGTGACCATGATGGTTTTGATGCCGGCTTGCCGACAGGCCATGATTGCCGCAGGCACCTCTGGCCTCGGTGGGTCCTGCAGGCCTGCGAGCCCTGCCAGTATCAAGCCTCGCTCACACGGTTCCTGCCCAGGTGGCAACCATCGCCAGGCCAGCGCCAGGACACGCAACCCTCGATCGGCCATGCGTTCTTGTGCGTCGAGAATGTTCGCCCTCAGCTCGCGTGAAAGCGGTTCTTGGCGCTGCAAATTCCAGGTCGACTCGCACAGCGGCAGCAGTTTTTCCAATGCGCCTTTGCACAGCAACACCCGCCCTTCGGGGAGGTCATAAATCACCGACATACACATGCGAACGGCGTCGAAAGGCAGCTCGTCGATACGCTGTGCCCCATTCCACGGGGCGATCTGTGGCGCGGCCATGTGCATCAGCGCTTGCTCCATCGGGTCGCCACAGTACGTCGCGGTTTCACCCTGCCCGACAAGGCGCACGTTATGGCAAAGCCCGGCAACCCAGAAAAACGGCAGGTTCGCCTCGCACAATGTCGGTGGCAGGCCTTGCTCGACGTCCGGGTACTCACTGCCGTCCAGCCATAGGGTTTGTACGGTCATGCGGTTTTGCGTCAGTGTCCCGGTCTTGTCGGTACAGATCACCGTCACAGAGCCCAACGCTTCCACACACGGCAAATGTCGAATCAGTACCTGCTGGCGAGCCATGCGCTGAGTAGCCAGCACCAGCGCCAACGTCAGTGTCGGCAAGAGCCCTTCAGGTACCATCGCCACAATCAGGCCGATGGCGAAGATCAAGTCTTCCCAGAACGGAACGCCAAACAGGTTGCCCAGAAAGAAAAACAGCACGCTGATGCCCAATGAAAGTGCCAGGATGCTTCGGCTCAGGCGGATGATCTGAAGACGCAACGGCGACATCTGATCACCGCTGACTTGAGTCAGGTGTGCAATTCGCCCGAATTCGGTGTGGAGCCCCGTGGCAAATACGACGGCAGTGCCTTTACCGGAGGTTATGGATGTACCGGCCAGCACGATGTTGCGGGCATGCAGCCGGTCCTCACTGTCGCAGGCAGATGCATCGCGCAGTTCGGCAGTGGCTTCGCCGGTGATCGTGGCGTTGTTGACCCGCATGCCAGAGGCTTCGATCAGCCGACCATCCGCAGGGACACTGTCGCCTTCCGCTAACAGCATCAGGTCCCCGGGCACCAGATCATCAATCATGATCGCTTGAACGGTTCCATCACGTTGTACCTGCACCTGCTGTGGCAACAACTTGACCAAGGCGCTTAAAGCCTTTTCGATGCGGTACTCCTGCCAGTATGAGAACACCCCGCTAATCAGGATGACGGCAACGATAGCCACGCCAAGGCGCCCCATGCCCTCACCGGGTACCTGCCATTCAACGGCAAAGGCCAGCAGTGCGGCAATCCAGAGCACAACGGAGAACAGCTGGGTGAACTCTGCGAGCAATGCCCACAAGCGGTTGCGCCGCTTGGCCGGTGCCACGTGGTTTGGCCCGAACTGCTGCAAGCGCCGCTGTGCCTCGCCAGAAGACAACCCCTGGGCCGTGGTGTGGAGGCTGGCCAGGGCATCGGTAACCGACTGCTGATGTATGTTCATGTGCGTGCCATTGGTGCCGAAAAGGAATGGACCGTTTCAATCACCCCATCAACAGCAAGTTAAGCTCAGGCAGAACTTGAGTTCAGGAATCCCTTGAGCGCCTTCAGCGAGCGGGTGTTGAGCACGTCATGTTTTTCCAGCCAGGCACGGCGTGCCTGTGCGACCCCATACTGCAAATAGGCAAAGTCGGCGCTGCGGTGGGCATCCGAGTTGATGCTGATGAGCACACCTTCATCCTTGGCGTACCGGCACTGCAGGTCCAGCAGGTCCATGCGTTGGGGCTGTGCATTGAGCTCAAGGCAGCAACCGCGCTGGCGAGCAGCCTTGATGATTGCGGGCAAATCCAGGTTCAGCGGGTCGCGCTGGTTGATGAGTCGGCATGACGGGTGCGCCAGCATCGTGAAATAGCGATGATCCATGGCCCGTAACAAGCGTTGGGTCTGCTGGCGCAGTGTCAGGAGAAAATGACTGTGTACTGCGCCAACCACCACGTCCAGCCGGCCCAAGATGTCATCCGGCAGGTCCAGGCTGCCGTCTTCGAGAATGTCCACCTCGATGCCCTTGAGCAGGGTAATGCCCTTCAGACGGGCATTTAGCGCATCAATCTGATCGATCTGCTTGAGCAACCTGTCGACATCCAGGCCATGGGCGACCCTGAGGGATCTCGAATGCTCGGTGATCGCCAGGTACTCCAACCCGGCCTGTTGTGCGGCCAACGCCATCACTTCCAGGCTGTGACTTCCGTCCGAAGCATCGGTGTGGGCATGCAAATCGCCTTTAAGGTCGCCCAACTCAATCAGCTTGGGCAAGGTGCCCGCTTGTGCCGCCGCAATCTCGCCGCGATCCTCACGCAGTTCAGGTGTCATCCATTCCAGCCCCAGCGCCTGATAGACAGCGCGTTCAGTGGCGCTGGCCACGCATTTTCTTGCGCTGAATACGCCGTACTCACTGAGTTTGAGACCTTGCTTTTGGGCCAGCTGGCGGATCGCAATGTTATGCGCCTTGCTGCCAGTGAAATACACCAGTGCTGCGCCATAGGCAGCTGGTTCGACCACACGCAGATCCACTTGCATACCGGTGCCCAGCACCACGCTGGCACGCGTGCGCCCGCGCACCAGCACAGTGGAAACGTCCTGATGCTTGAGCAAATGTGCGGTGACGTCCACCGACCGCGCAGCGGCAACCAGAATATCGATGTCCCCGACCGTATCGCGCATGCGTCGAACGCTGCCGGCAACCGTGGCAGCCTCAACACCGGGAAGCTGTTTCAGGTAATCGGCAAGCCGACTGGCCACGGGAGCCACAAAAGCCAGCGGCAGCCTGTGGTCCCTGCCGATCCCCTTCTGTGCCGCCTGCAGCAGTCGGGCCTCCATCTTTTCACCGAAGCCGGGCACATGACGAATGAGCCCCTCTTTGGCGGCATGGCACAGTTGCTGAACGGATTCGATACCCAGGTCGTGATAGAGGTGTTTGATTCGCCTGGGCCCCAAGCCGGCGATGGAAAGCAGTTCGACCAAGCCCGCAGGCAATGCGGTACAGAGCCGTTGGCGTAGCGCACAGTCTCCGGTGGTGACGATTTCATTGATCTTGCCCGCAAGATCAACGCCGATACCACTGAGTTTAGGAAGCGGCTCCCCCCGTGCGATCAGCTCTGCCACCTCGAAGGTCAAGGCCCTCAAGGTCCTTGCTGCATTGCGGTAGGCCCGAATACGGAAGGGATTGGCATCCTCGATTTCCAACAGATTGGCAATATCTTCAAAGACGGCGGCGATCTGATCATTTCCGACCACCTGCCCGGCCGTGGCCGAAGAAGGCAAAGCGGGTGCCGGCTCTTGAAGAGGTGCCACGGTCAGCTTCATAGCGCAATCGACTCGATGGACGTCATCAGATCAGCATTGCCGATCCCGCCAACCTGTCATTGATATACATCAGACATCGCCTGAATGTCGGTTCAAATTCACCCCCTGAAAATGTCGAACGGCTCGATTCTGAGCACCTTGCGTATCCCGACATAACTGGAGGCTGCGGCAATCAGCAGCACCAGGCCGAAGGCCAACCCCAGGTTCCAGAATGTGATGATCGCGGCATAATTGGGCAGATAGGTGCGTACCGTGACGATCATCAACGTGACCAGGCCGACACCTAGACCGTACCCCGTGAGGGCTGTGAAGGTCGCCATGAAGAGGATCATGTAGATCAGCTCGCGGCCTTTGGCGCCAATAGCCTTGAGGGCTGCAAACTTGTCCAGGTTTTCCAGGATGAAGGTGTAAAACGTTTGCCCCGAGATGGATAGCCCGACCAGGAAACTGATGATGGTCATCGTCAGTATGTTGGTGCCAACCCCGGTCTGATAAATGTAGAACTCGGTGATGCGCTGATTGAACTCTTCCCTGGTCAAGGCGAGATAACCCAACTGGGCAACCTGCCGTTTGATGGCGGCTTGTGCGGCCTCGTTCCTGGGCTCCAGCAGAATGTAAGACACCGTAAAGCGGGTGGTCGGGATGTATTCGATGGCGCGTCGGTAGGTGGTGTAGAGCGTCGGTACACCGGTCAATCCGCTGGTCAGCACCTTGGCGATGCCGACGATGGTACCGCGGTGGTCATTGAGCTCGAAGGCGGTGCCGATCCCGGGGCTCTCCAGTTTCGAATATTCAGTATCGCGAACGACGATAAATGCGTTGTCTGCGTAGATGTCTTCGATAGCCCCCTGTTCAAGCTCAGGGCGACCGAACAGGCTGGTGTCGTCCAGGCCTACCACACTGACCGCTTGATAGGTGCCACTGGCTAACCTGACTTGCGCCCCGCCAATGAATACAGGCACTGCATAGCGCACCTGCTCCATGCTGCGTACAGCATCGAGCAGGTAATCCGGCAGCGGAATGACACTGGTCGGCGTATTCACGGCCGGGTCCATGATCCACATCGCTGCACCGATATTGGTCACCGTCGAGTAGGCGCGGTTCAGAATGCCGGCGAACATTGCAGTCATCTGCATCATCAGGAACACCGAGAACGTAATCCCGACCAGCAAAGCCGAAAACTTGGCCTTGTCGTTCACCAGCAGTTTGAAGCCGATTTTCAGGATGCCTGAGTACTTCATGGCATTTGCCTGCTATCGGCGCTTGGGGGTGCATTCCACCAGCCGCCCCCAAGCGCAGCGAACAGCCCGACGGTGTCCTGGTACCGCTGAGCCAGTGCTTGCAGATAGGCAATATTGATCTGCTGAAGCTGGACGTCGGCCACCAGCAGGTCCAGATAAGTCACCAGGCCGGATCGGTAGTTGGCTTGCAGCAAGCGCAACGCCTCCTCAGCACTGGCCTGCGCTTGCGCCTGCTTCAGAAGGACCTGCGCATCGAACTCCAACGCCTTGAGGGCATCGGCCACCTGGGCGAAAGACTCAAGCACGGTCTGTCGGTAATTCGCCGCCGCTTGCTGATAAGCATCAATCGCGGCTTGACGACCAAACCACAGGCTCCCCCCCTGAAACAACGGGATGTCGATCGAGGGGCCGATGCTCCAGAACCTCCCGGCACCCGCAAACAGTGAGCCCAGGCTTGAGCCTGCCGTCCCATAGGTCCCGGTCAGGCTGAAACTGGGAAACATCGCCGCCGTTGCTACGCCGATGTTGGCACTGGCGCGGTGTAGCTGCGCTTCAGCGGACAAGATATCCGGTCGCTGCCTCACCAGTTGCGAAGGCAGGCTGACCGGCAAATCGGTGGGCAGTGAAAGCGCTGTCAGTTCGATCTCGGGGACGCGCACCTCCGTCGGCGCGACGCCTTCGAGGGTGGCCAACAGGTGTTCGGACTGGCTGATTTTCTGCTCAAATGTCGGTAGTAAAGCCTCGTTCGTGGCAATCAGGCTGCGTAGGCTGAGGCTGTCCGAATAAGGTGCCGTACCGCTACGTACCTGCACCTCAATGGTCTGTAACTGTTGCTTTTGCAGCCCGATCAACTGCTCGGTTGTGCGCAGTTGTGCTGCATAGCCCGCCCGTGCAATGGCGGTGTTGACGACATTGGCGGTCAGGGCGAGGTAGGCCGCGCGGGTCAACCAGGTTTGGTGGTCGACTTCTGCCTGCAGCCCCTCCACGGTGCGGCGCGCGCGCCCAAAGATATCGAGCGTATAGCTGATCGTTCCACTCAGGGTGACAACATTGAACGTCGACCCTGCACTGTTCAGCCCTGGCTGTACCGGAGAACTACGCTCACGGGTCGCACCAGCACGCGCATCAAGCTGCGGATAGAAAACGCCATGACCGGCCATGAGTGTATTCTGGCTTTGCCGCAGGCTGGCCTCGGCAGCCTGCAGGGTCTGGTTGTTGGCGATTGCCAGGCGGACCACCGAGTTCAGAGCGTCAGACTTGAACAGTCGCCACCAGTCGAACGCAACGTCAGCACCCGGCGAAAAATGTTGCGCCTGGCCCTGCGCAGGGAGGGTGGCCGCTACCGGATTACGTACATAGGCGGTCTGCGGCGGCGCTGCCGGGCGTGAAAAATCAGGGCCTACCGTGCAGGCACTCATCAACATCAGCACGAGCATGGACAGCGCCCGTGCCTGTGGCCACAAAGGTCGATAGACGCTGAACAGGTCCATCATTTGCGTCCTATGAAGACATCCACCAACTGCCCCGGGTACACCATCGGGACGTCTTTTTTCTCGAACCGGAAAAGCACCGGCAACACCCTGAGGTCGACTTTCTCCTGCCGCTGATTGGACAACTGGATTTTCGGCGACACGTACGGCTGTACACGGACAAATTCCAGCGGCACCTTGATGTCCGAGCCATGAATCAGCATCTGTGCCTGGATATGTTCAGGCGCGGGCAAGCGGGTAATCAGGATCTCGTCCACATAGCAGCGTACCGCCAGGTGCGTCTGTTCAGCCCCCATCACCAGCAGCGGACTGAATTGCTGGGTGTACGGATCATAAGCGCCCTGAGGCGATACATAACTGCCCACCGTGGTATTGATAGCCAGGACCACGCCATCCACCGGCGCCATGATCGCGTATTGCGCCAGCGAGGCCTGCGTGGCCTTGAGCGCAGCCTGTGCTTGAGCAGCGTTATTTTTTGCAGTGTCCAGCGTGTCTTTGCTGATGGACTTGGGATCAATCTGGTATGAAGCCACGCGCTTGAGGTACTGATCCTGGGCGGTTCGCAGGTTGGCCTGGGCCAATTCAACGTTTGCCCTGGGCACTGCATCATCGATGCTCACCAAAGGCATGCCGCGGGAGACCACCTGCCCCTCGCGCACCAAGACGTGAGTGACCGGCCCGGAAACCTGCGGATAAATCACGATGTTGGAGCCACCGGACTGCTCGCTTTCGATGATGCCATTGGCATAAATGGCGGTTTCATAGGGGCTACTCGCCGGGGCGAAGGCTGGCGGCAAGGCATGGGGCGTACGCCCGAACAGGTACGCTGCAACCAGCCCGGCCAGTACGCCGATGATCGCCAGCACAAACAGCACCCGGTTCTTCATGATGAAGTCCAGTCAGGTTCGCTGATACGGCCGTCCTCCATGTGGATGATTCGGTCGGCGTACTCGTTGATCCGTACATCGTGAGTGACGATCAGGATGCAACGCTGCTTGTTGAGGATCTTAGACTTTACAAAGGCAATGATCATCTTGCCCGTGTCGCCATCAAGAGAGGCAGTGGGCTCATCTAAAATCAGTATCTGCGGGCTGCCGATGATCGCACGGGCAATCGCCACGCGCTGTTGTTCGCCGCCGGACAGCTTGAGCGGCAGCACATCACCACGGTCCTTCAGGCCTACCACTTCCAGGCTCTGCTTTGCCTGCGCGATGGCCGCGTCCCAGTCACAATGCTTGAGGATCAAGGGAATCGCGACGTTCTCGGCAGCGGTCAAGCGCGCAAAAAGATGGTAGTCCTGAAACACGAACCCAATGCTATTGAGGCGTAACGCTGCCAATTGATCATTGTTCAAGGCCCAGATATCACATCCATTGATATGCACGGTTCCGGCGTCAGGCCTCAGGATGCCCGAGATCATGCTCAGGAGCGTGGTCTTGCCGCTCCCGGATGGGCCGACGATGAATACCATTTCGCCAAACTGAGCAACCAGCGAGACCTGGTCGACCGCTTTCATCCGTGCGTCGCCCTCCCCGAACCATTTGGTCAGGCCGCGCGAGACGATCGCTGGATGCGGGGCCGCAGCCGTTTGATCTGAACTCATGGGCACTCACTTGGCTTTATCGCCAGAACACTGCACGGCGCCTGATGCAGCAGGTACTCGGCAGTGCTGCCCAAGCGTTTGTTCAAACCGCTGTGCTGCACCGTTCCCATGACGATCACGTCAGTCTGATGATCAACTGCAAACGCACAGATACTCGGCAAGGGTGTGCCCTCGATAAAGTGGCAGCGGTCCGCTGGAACGCCATTGCGTTCGATCAGGGCCGAAAACGCTTCGTGCTGGGCCTCTGACAACGCTTCGCAGATACCGGTGGCCAGCGGCAATGCACCGACCCCCATATCCATGGCATACACCGCGGCCCAGTCATACACATGGACCAGGTCGAGCTGTGCGTTGCATTGTTCGGCCAGCTTCACGGCTGCGGCGATGATCTGGTCGTTGAAAACCAGGTCCTGCGCTTCACTGCGTAATACATCGACGATCGCCAGCACGTTGCGCGGCCTTGGGTGGAGGGCATTGGTGACCAGATGCACGGGCGCCGGACAATCGCGCAACAACCGCCAATCCAGTGGCGTAAAGAAGATCCGTTTCAACACCGACTCCTCCTGGGCATCCTTGATGATCAGCGCCAAGGGCATCTCATTGACGAAGTGCAGGATTTCCTCATAGGGGTCTTGAACCCAGACCACCTCACTGGTCACCTCGATCCGGTGCTTTCTCGCCTGCGCGGCTTGCTCCTCAAGCCATTGCCGATGGCTCTCCAGGTAGCCGTCACGGGCTTGCCGGATTTGCTCGGGAGCAAAAAAACCGGCCACCGCCAAGGCTTCGAGGTAATCGAATGCCACGATATGCAAAGGTAGTTGCATCGCCTGAGCCAAGGACGTTGCGCGTTCAAACGCAGGCGTACGGGTCATTGATGACGAGGCAATCAGGAGCAAACGCTGGGTCTGGGACATGAGGCACCTCGGCGCGGGGCCATTTCAATGCGAGAACGACCACTCAAGGTTGAGCGCTTCGGGCGCGGACGACTTGATTTTTATCAGTTCGAGGCAAGTCGTTTACGTTGAAGTCCGTTTCGAAGGGGGAATGCAGTGGGCAGGTCACGGGGGCGCCGCGCCAAAGGCCTGGAAATCGCTTTTTTAACGACTGAATTTGCCCGTCGAATAATCTCGAACTACAGTTTCAACGCGCCATCGCTCGTGTTTCAGGAGTCTTGTCTTTCACACATCCCGCAATAGCCAGTCAGTGCAGAATGGAGTTCTCATATGGCAATCAGCGCTATCGTCAATGCTGTCTTCAACATCGACAGCAAAACCTACACCGCGTCCCTCAACATCCCGAGTTCCGCCCCCACCAAGGACGCACCTTTCCAGTTCAGCGTGATCTCGCAGGCTCCGACGCCCGATGGAGGTAAAGCACCGGCTCCGCAGACACTGCTCGAGGTCGCCGTAGGCAGTACCAACCAGGTGTTCGTTGCCGTTTCACCGCCCATGGATGTGATTTCCGGTGCCATCGGCAGTGATGTGGTTCAAGACCTGAATGTTGTCGTGTCGGAAGGCACCTACAACCGCGAGAAGCATACCTTCAGCTAAGCAGCGCTCGAGTGTGCGACGGGGTGTTCCTGACCACCTCGCCGCATCGAAGCCTATCGTCTGCGGGAGGGCCCTTCGCCCATGGATATCCGCATCTCGGCCCAGTTCGGCTGGTCAGAAATTTTTGGTGGAAAATTCAATAGCCAAAGCACCTGCGAACTGGACTTATCGCGGCAATACAGTCTGATCTACGCCGATCTGGCAACTCCTGGCGGCACCGGGCTCGACGTTTTCTCGTTGTTGAATGATGCGTTCGACACGCAACTGCCCACAGGAAAGATCCTGGTGCAGGATGCCGGCTTTTTCACGTTCAGCCATTTTGGCGATGGCGCGCCACCGAGCGGTACGACGCTCCTCAATGTATTCCCTCAAACGCCGGTCCCCATGAGCGTGGCTGAAACGACCCTGTCCATGGACAGCACCTGTGGCTTCTGGCTCACGGTGCGACTCAAGGACATCGAGTTGTTCGACAGCTTGATCCAGATCGGTTATGACACCTCAGCAGGCGCCGGAGACACGCTCTCGCTGTCCGCACTATTGGCCAGCGGCACATCTGCAGGCTCTGCCGTAAAGCAGGCCGTCTATGAGGTGGCCCTGCCGAACTTCAAGTTGTTCGGCATGTTCGGTTTCGAGAACATCAAGGTGGGCTACCAGTTCACCACGGCCAGGCGACTGAGCATCAGCGGAAACCTGACCGTGACGGTGTTCAGCAACGACTATGCCTTCTCCGGTGCGCTGATTTCCGATGACGCAAAGAAAACCGTAACGGCCTGCCTGCAGGCGGCGCAACTTGATGCCACGATACCCTCGCTGTTCGGGGGGGCCATGACCGGCATCTCGTTCTCAAACCTTGTGTTCGGCGCCTATGTCCAGTATGGCGATGCCTCGGCACAGAAGCATTTTCAGGTGCAAGGTTCGGTGAAGGTGGGATCGGCTCAACTCACCGGGCAGATCTACCTGCAAAACGGCACGCCTCAGGTGGCAAGCGTCAAGGTCGACCAGACCCTATCAATCGGCGATCTGTTCAGACAGTGCCTGGGTATCAAGCAGCCGCCCACCTCGCTGATAGACATCACCTTCAAGGCCGGCAGCCAACTCTATTACTGCGCAACCGCAGGCGCCGCGCCGCTGAGCCTGAATACGTTCGCCTGCCCGGCGTCGGGAGGGACAGGCGTGGTGCCCGTCGCACCACCGGCCAGCAGCATTCCGTACCTGCCCGGTTTCAATATTCAGGCTGTTTTTGACCTGACGCTCGTCAGCACCCTCGAAGTGATCGGTAATATTCAGATTGCCAAGGATGGCATCACCGCGTCCATTGCCCTGACCAAACCCATCGACATCTATATTCTGACCATCGCTGCACCGAAGGCGACCAGCGCCACAGGCGGGCCGACGCTGTACATTTCCACGGTCGGCGATAAAGCGTCCATGGGGTTCGCCGGCAGTCTGTGGTTCATGCAAGCGTCATTTGGCGTCGATATCACCGTGGCGGCAAGCAAGAACCAAAGCGGCAACCTGCAGATCGATGGAACGCTCACCGCCCTCTCCGATTACGCCCCCTTCCTGCCCAAGAACACGTCATTGGGGGTGCGCTACAGCAAGGATGGCGGGTTCCAGATTACCCACTGGCCAAACTTTGAATACCTGACCAAGGCCATCGACTTCATCAAGACCCTGCAGAAGCTGTCAAGTGAAGGCAAGCCAGGCTGCGGCCAACTGGCAGATTTCGCTTTCAATACGCTGCTCAAGTCCAGCTTCACCATCAGCGTGTCGTTCAGTACGCAGAGTAACGGCGTAAGCTTGCAACTTGACGGCAATTACACCCTTTCGATCGCCGACACCTCCCTCACTGCTGTGGCGATCCCCTTTCCCGGCATCGTTTCTATCCCCCTGCCCAACACTGCCAAGCTCTCTGAACTAGGCGCTTACATCGATAAAGCGCTTGAACAAGCGGCAGAGTCGTTCGTGCAGGGGCTACTCAAAAACAGCGAAGCCATTGCCACGCTGATCGCCCTGACAGCCGGCAAGGCGGCCGCCTCCTACGCTGCCACACTGGCGTGCCAACATCTGATCGAAGGTGCGGCCGCCGACGCAGTAGCGAGCACCGCAGCGGCGGCACTGGCGGCTGCCGAAGCCGCTGCCGCCGGTGCGGCGGGTGCTGCCGCCGCCGTAGCCGGTACGGTAACGGCTGTCGTGGCGATCCTGAACGGTACTGGTACTGGCACTGGCACTGGCACTGGCACTGGCACTCAGAGTGCTCCTACCCATCCCGCCGTCAATATCAACAACACGGTGGTGACACTGACGTGGGGCGGAGGCCAGGGTAACAGTGGCTATCATGCACAACTGCTCGACAGTGCCGCAAAAGTTCTGCTCGACCAGCCTGGGCTGGCCATCGAAGCACGCCAGACCACTTTCGAGTTCGCCTCCAGTTGGCCTACCGGCACCTACAAGGCCCAGGTGCAGGGCACCAATGCGTCATCCGCCAGCGCCTGGGTTGAGGCGCCGTTTCAGCGCCTGCCGACACCCGCGGACCTGGCCGCTCATCCCGACGACAGCCTCACGCCCCCGAACACCGGCGTAACCTTGACCTGGACGGCTGTGCAGAATGCCCTGTCATACGTGCTTTCCAGTACCCATGCAGGCAGCACCTGGACGCCGGATCAAACGCTCCAGCCGACGACGCCGGGGCAGGCGCCGCCCACTCGCTGCAATGTGTTGTTCGATACGGTCGCGCCGGCTGGCGACTTCAGCTTCACCCTTGTCGCCCACGGCAACTCTGCCACGGTGCCCAGCCTGCCGACCGAGGCTCTGGTGCTGACTCGCCTCGGCACGCCGGAGAACCTTCAGGCAACAAGCACTGGCGTCACCGCGACCCTTCGTTGGCAGCCAGTCACCGGTGCCTCCGGCTATCAAGCGCTGATCACCGACGCAGACAGCGCCCTCCAGGTCAGCCTGCTGAACGCGAGCACCCAGGGCGACAACCTGATTGCGTTACTGACGCTCAAGGGTGCCCCTGGAACGTCGCTCGCCTACCAATTGGCCGTGCAGGCGGTACCCGTTGCGGGTCAGTTGAATGTCATTGCCGGGGCTCCTTCGAACGCGGTAAACGTTACGATCACAGCGTTTTCGAGCGCCGCCGACATGGCCAAGGCCCTTATCGCCGAAGCAGTCGAGGGGGGCCGATGCGGCCAATTGCTGCTAGACGCGTTCCCGAACCTGAGCCTGGACACCCTGGCCAGCGCCATGGCCCAAGCCGGTTATGCAGCCGCCGACACCAGCAAAGGACTGCTCCGCGCCTGGCCAGACACACCGCCGGCTGCGTTGGCGGCGGCGTTGACCCGGGCCTATCCGGACCCGGTTCAAATCGCGCGGGATATGCGCCGTCAGGGAGCCCCTGGCACGGATTGCGCTCAGGCCCTGATCAAGGCGTACCCTGTCCTGACCGCCAAGGAGATGGCAAGCGCCATGGCGCAAGCCGGGTATCTGGCCGATGACACGTCAAGCGGATTGAAGGCGGCCTTCCCTGCCCTGTCGCCTCTGGAGATGTCCGTCGCGCTAGTGAGTGCTTATCACTGAGGCAAAGAGCATGCGGTCACGCAAAGTGTGCTGATCGCCCCAAGGTCGGGTGGCATTCGACCGCCCTGTACAAACGCACGACCTGCATTATCACTACAAAGGAGCGTCACCATGATGATGGACGTACAACACATAGTCAGCCTCTTGGCCCCCTTGAAGCAGCAGGGCATGAGCCCGCTTCAGGCGGTGAATGCCCTGCTGTCGCAAGCATCGGCGGGCGACGGTTCGGTTGCGTTGGTAGTGCCCCATGAGGCGATCATCGCCAGCAGTGAAGCCGTGGCACGCGCCCTGACCCAGGTATTCGCGCCACTGAACCCTGCAGAACTGGCCATGATCCTGCATGAAAGCTACCCCGCACTGTCGGCCCTCGACATTGGCAACGTCATCCTTGCCGCCGAGGTTTTTCCAGACACGCCGGCAGCAGTGATGTTAAGCGCCCTGACCGGCGCCGGGTTCGATGCGAACACCGCAGCCGATGCCGTGAATGTGCTTTACCCCATCACAGTCACGGTGCAATCCAACCAGCCCTGGCAAGCCACCGGGTTGCATGTCACAGGTCGCCAGTCCACACAAATCAGCGCACAGGGCTCATGGACCGCCAACCCCGCAACCGGCATGGTGGGCCCCGCTGGCAACCGCGCATTCATCGCCATACCCGGGTATACCCTGCCCGGTGCACCGGAAGGTGCGTTGGTCGCCAGGATTGGCGACAATGCGCCTTTCCTGGTAGGCACCCTGGGCCAGGCACCGGTCGGGCAGTCCGGGCAGATGCATCTGTGTATCAATGATGACGTCAATGGGATCTATGGCGCTGGGCTGAAGGATAACCACGGGACACTAGAGGTACATATCGTTACCCAACCCAGCTAGTACACAGCCACCAGGCAGCCGTTGCAGATAATCGGGCGGCTGTCTGGCAAACACCCGAGTGGGCTGATCGGGAGCCTGCGCGGTCATTCTGTGCCTGAGCGTTCCCGCTCGCCATAGAGCAAGGTTATGTTGACTCTTTTGTCAGCGTAACCCGGTCGGAATCTGATCGGCGCCGTCGCATGAAACAGGTCCGAGTTGAAGATGATTGCCCGGTTGCAGCGATACGGTATGACAACAGGCTTCGCACCTGCGTCTCTCAAAAAGGCAGAGATCCTGTCCCCTTGTCGGTTGTAGGCCTCGAAATCCCAATCCATTGGTGCTTCCACGTCATAGATCAGCAGCCCACCAGACGCCTGGTCCAGATTCGCCTCATCTGGCGTAATCCAGAA
The DNA here is from genome assembly GCF_036348395.1 of Pseudomonas sp. AL 58. NCBI lineage: Bacteria > Pseudomonadati > Pseudomonadota > Gammaproteobacteria > Pseudomonadales > Pseudomonadaceae > Pseudomonas > Pseudomonas sp. AL 58. The sequence continues at coordinate 11,751 of NZ_JAZBQR010000005.1, read as the reverse complement.
GTTCACGTTCACCGCTGCAAAATCCGCATGAGGGTGCGTTGCAGGTTGGTCATGCCGGTACTTGAACCCCCACATCTGCAACAGCGGATGCCGGCGACCAATCACATTCGGGAATGCCTGCTGGATCTCTTCGGCAATCTGCAACAACAACGGGCAATTGAAGCCGTCCCTGAAGAACGCGCCCAGGCGGTCATAGGCATACCTGTTGGCATGCCAGACGGTGGATTCCAGGCAGAACGTCTGCAACTCCGAGAGTGCTTTCGGCGTCAGGAAATCATCGATTACCACGATACCCAGCGTGCTTGCCAGATAGGCCTTCTCAGCGTCCAGGTTTACCCCAGTGCGCGACAACGCGTTTTCAGGCAGCCTCGCCGCCGGATAATGATGAACGATGCGCCCGTAAGTGCTCTTCATGTGCACAGCGTCACCCACGCGCTGCCTCAACGCAGCGTCGTTTTCGTTAAAACACTGAACCGCCTGGCCATAGCAGTCGATGATGCCATCGAAGACCTCGCCCAGCAGGCCGTGACTGCGCAAATACCGGTACTGTTCGAGGTCATGCTGCAACTTGCCCTTCGATAACCTTGGCTCGGGTATCGTTACCAAGGGCGGATGGGCTGGCATCGGGTGATAAACACTGGCCCGGGTGACTGCGGCATACCGGGTCGCCCAGTAGCCCGCATCGACGAGATCGTTAGCCTTCAATGCCGTGCTGATCAGGTTGTCCAGTACTTCCGGGTCATGCGGGTAGCGCTCGACCAGCACCCGCCACATTGCCCTTGCTTCGTCGAACTTGCCAATGTGGACATACAAATGGGCGAGCAGGTAGGCAAGGTTCGCACGCGCCAGTTCAAACCCGGGGTCACGTTGCAAAGCCGTCTTGTAGCTGGCCAAAGCTTCTTCATTCCTGCCTTGCGCCTGCAGAACCCAGCCCAGGTTGTTATGAGCCATAGGCCAGTCTGGCTGCTGTTTCGCAACAGCCCTGAAACAGACCTCGGCATCCTCGTAGCGACGAGAGAGGCACAGCCGGTGCCCCTCTTCGATCTGTGCGAGCCCGTCACCGGCTGCAGGCTGCTCATGCGCAGCCCGACCAGTACCCACCGCTGTGCCATAGCAAGGTGTTTGTGGCGCCAATGCTAGACAAACCCTCGAAACTGCTCCAGATACAAGCTCAGTTGCCTGGCATCGTCTATCGCTTCGTTGACGGTGCTTTCTACTGCGTCATTCCACGCGTGTATTTGCTCCCTGGCGGTATGGGTGTCGTCAAGCGCGGCCCAACTGGACTCTTGAACCTCAGTAACATCGAGCGCCCTTCGCTGACCATTTTCAGAAGCATTGAGCACAAAGTCATAGTTGAACAGAAAGCTGCTTTCTATCAGTTTCGCCAGCATGCCGGTGCATCTAATAAACCCGACATAAACCTCGCCGTCGGCTGTGGCGATCGGAACCCCGGAGGTGGTCACTATCCCGCCTGGCGTCCTCATTTTGCTGATTTGGCCACCGGGCTGAGTGTGCTCCTTGAGGCGGGTCTCCAGCGTGCGGGATGTATAACCGCAATAGACCGGGAAGCACGCGCCGTCCGCGGTCGACGTGACGAAATAGAGAATATAGAGGCCAGCGCTTGTTACTGCCGGGGTATAGGTTCTGGTCATCTTGTAGGATGAGCCGCCATAGGCACGGATAATACCCGTTATGACCCGACTGTCCTGTTCTGCGTTCATGTGCACGTCCTTGTAGCCAGGGGTAGGAAATCATTCGTACAAGAGCATAGCTGACGATTATCCAGCGGCCAGTTCCGCCTCTTTCTGCGCCCTGCGTCAGGGCTGTGGTCGCGGCGACTCCTCACGAGCAGGTGCTCGATGAAAAGACAAATAATTGATAACCATTACCATTAGTGTTACTTTCAGCAGCCCTACTTCACGCGCCCTGACTGCCGGGGCTATTGCGAAAACACGATGTTTGAACTGCAATCGGTCAGCTTCAGTGTTCCCGGACGAACCCTGCTGCACCCGCTGAACCTGAGAATCCCCCACGGCCGCATGGTCGGCCTGATCGGGCATAACGGCTCGGGGAAGTCGACATTGATCAAGCTGCTGGCCCGTCAGCAACTGCCAGCCGAAGGGCAGATCACGCTGGACGGCAAACCCCTGTCAGGCTGGCAGAACCGTGAATTCGCGCGACAGGTCGCTTACCTGCCGCAGCAACTGCCACCTGCCGACAACCTCACCGTGCGAGAACTCGTCAGCCTTGGCCGCTACCCGTGGCACGGCGCCCTGGGGCGTTTTGGCAAAGAGGATCGCGAGCAGGTACAACGCGCCCTGGAGCTCACCCACACGCTCGTCTTTGCCGAGCGCATGGTCGACCATTTGTCCGGCGGCGAACGTCAACGTGTCTGGCTGGCGATGCTGCTTGCGCAAAACAGCCGCTACCTGCTCCTGGATGAACCCACCTCGGCCCTGGATATCGCCCATCAGGTAGAAGTGCTCGCGCTGGTCAAGAACCTGAGCGTTCAGTTAGGGCTTGGCGTGCTGGTGGTGCTCCACGACGTCAACATGGCTGCACGCTATTGCGACCATCTGCTCGCCCTGCATCAGGGGCGCCTGATGGCCGAAGGCAGCCCTGCCGAACTCATGCGCAGCGACACCCTGGAAAACATCTACGGCATCGCCATGGGCGTGCTGCCCCACCCTCAAGGCGGCTCCCCCATCAGCTTCGTCTACTGACCCGGAGAGCATCCTGTTGCCTGCCATCGCGCTGCGTGCCGCTCTAACGATTGTGCTCTCTGTGTTGCTACCTGCCGCCTTCGCACAGCCTGTGACCTGGAACGATGATTTTGGTCCCGTCACCTTCAAGCAACCACCACGCCGGGTCATCGTGCTCGACTGGGGGCTTGTGGAGCAACTGCTGGCCATCGGCGTCACTCCCGTAGGGGTCGGCGAACCAGACGGTTATCGCCGCTGGGTATCGACCCCGGCGTTACCGACCAGCGTGGCCGATGTGGGGGCTCGTCGCGAGCCTAATCTGGAAGCCATGAGCCAGTTGCGCCCGGACCTGATCCTGGCAACACCCGAGTACGCCTCGATCCTGCCGCTGTTGAACGCGGTGGCGCCGACCATGCTCCTGGCCACGTTCGATGACAGTGGCCAGCCGTTGCAACGCTCGCGGCAGATCACAACGCTGCTTGGGCGCATGCTCGATCACCAAGCGCAGGCGGATGCCCTGCTCAAGCGAGTCGACAATCACTTCGCCGAAGCCCGGGCCGCGCTCGCCGGGCAAGCCCTGGAACCCTTGTACCTGGTCACCTTTCTTGATGAGCGGCACTTGCGCGTCAACGGTGGGCAAGGCCTTTACCAGGCGGTGCTCGATGAGCTCGGTTTACGTAACGCCTGGCACGGCCCCACCAGTTCCTGGGGGTTTTCGACCATTACCTTGGCGGCACTTGCCACCCCGTCCGATGCACGCCTGGTCCTGTTCGAGCCGTTGCCGGACGCCGCTGCGCTGAATCGCAACCCCATCTGGAAAGCCCTGAGCGCCGTGCGTGAGCAGCGCGTCGACAGCCTTCCTGCCGTATGGCCCTACGGCGGCGTCAGCAGTGCCGAGCGCCTCGCCCTGCTGCTAAAGCAGCGTTTTGCCCCGAGCGCCCAGCCATGATCCTGCGTTACATCAATCGCCACCCCGCACCGCTACTGACCCTGATGCTACTCGCAGCACTTGCCCTGGCAACCGGCAACCTTGCCACGCACCTGCCCCCTGGCCTGTGGTGGCAAGCCGTCAGCGCCCCCCAGACAGAACAACTCGACCAACTGCTGGTGCATTACAGTTGGCTGCCGCGAATGGCCATGGCCTGGTTGTGTGGCGCAACCCTGGCGCTGACCGGCTGCATACTGCAGCAAGCGTTACGCAACCCATTGGCCGAGCCTGCCACCCTTGGCATTGCTTCAGGCGCGCAACTGGCGTTGAGCATGGCCACCCTGTGGGCACCCGGGCTGCTCGTCCATGGCCGCGAATGGCTGGCGCTGGCCGGCGGCGCGGTGGCGCTGCTGCTGGTGTTCGCCCTGGCCTGGCGCAGAGCCTTCAGCCCCTTGGCACTGATCTTGGGCGGCATTCTTGTGTCGTTGTACTTCGGTGCGGTCAATGCCGGGTTGATGATCATCCACGGCCAGGAACTGGGGCCGCTGTTCATCTGGGGGGCCGGCTCGCTCGTGCAACAGGACTGGCAGCAAGTAGCGTTTTTGCTGCCACGACTGCTGCCGGCCCTGGGTGTGCTGCTGCTGATTCGTCCGCTGACCCTGCTTGGCCTGGAAGATTCCGGCGCCCGCGCACTGGGCCTTTCACTCAATGGCAGCCGTGTGATTGCCTTGGTGCTGGCCCTGTGGCTCAGCGGCTGCGTGGTGGCCAGCGTCGGCATGATCGGTTTTATTGGCCTTACAGCCCCCAGCTTGTGCAGCATGCTCGGTGCACGCCGGCTGAAGGATCGCCTATTGTGGTCACCGGTGCTCGGTGCGCTGCTGCTATGGCTCACCGATCTGTTGGTGCAAAGCCTGGAAGGCTTTGACAGCGGCTTCCTGCCCACCGGCGCAGCGACGGCGCTGGTGGGTGCCCCACTGTTGATCTGGCTGGTACAAGGCTTGCGCTTGCGCGGCGATGCGCCGCACTCAAGCGCCCACAGCAGCCGCCCCCGGTATTCAAACCGCGTACTGTTGTCGGGCCTGGCGCTGTTGCTGGTCGCCACGGTGATGGTAGCGCTGGCCGTGGGCGATGGCCCGCAAGGCTGGACCTGGAGCCACGGCCCGATGCTTCAGGCGTTGCTGGAATGGCGCACGCCACGGGTGTTCGCCGCACTGGGCTGCGGAGCCTTGCTGGCGCTGGCGGGCTGCCTGATCCAACGCCTCACCGGCAACCCACTGGCAAGCCCTGAACTGCTCGGCATCAGTTCAGGGGCAGCCATGGGCATGTTGCTCGCCTTGATCGCACTGCCCGCTGCCAGCAACGGTACGCTGGTCGGGGCCAGTACCGCAGGCGCCGTGCTCACCTTCGCCGCGTTGCTGGCCTTGAGCCGACGTGACAACTTCTCGCCAACCCAACTGTTGCTGGTGGGCATCGCCGTCGGCGCGTTGTTCGATGCCCTGCTGCAAATACTCCTGGCCAACGGCGACTCACGCGCACAACACATGCTCAACTGGATGGCAGGTTCCACCTACCGCGCCAATGAGCAGACAGCGTGGCTGCTTGGGGGGATGTTGATGCTGTTCGGCGGGCTGTGCCTGATGCTTCATCGCTGGCTGGACATTCTGCCACTGGGTGAGGCCGCAACCCGAGGCTTCGGTGTCAGCCTTCGTGGCAGCCGCCTGGCATTACTGGGCTTGAGTGCGTTGATGACAGCCTGCGCCACGGTGGTCATTGGCCCCTTGAGCTTCATTGGCCTGCTGGCTCCGCACTTGACCCGTATGCTCGGGCTGGTGCGGGCACGGGCACAACTGATGGGCGCCATTCTGCTGGGTGCCTTGGTGATGGTCGCGGCGGACTGGCTGGGGCGCAATGTGCTCTACCCTTACCAGATGCCCGCCGGTTTGCTGGCGGCGCTGATCGCAGGGCCTTACCTGATGCTGCAGTTGTGGCGGCGCTGAGCCGTCGGCTCATTCGACGCTCAGGCCGCGCTCGGCCAAGGCATAGCGCAACAGCAGCTCATCGCTGATCAGCGGGCAATCGCTACAGCATTCATAACCGGGTAGCCCGTCACGCAGGCAACACTGGCGGCGCTGGCGGATCTGCAGCGGGCCTTGTGGCCCTGGCATCTGCACATAGCGCACCGGCTCGAAAAGCCGGTTGCGCTTGCCGTGCGGCCACTCGCGGACCCTGATCAGCGCCTCGCCATGGGCCAGGGTGTCGGTTGGAAAGCCACGCTCGGCCAGCACACCGATAATGCTCTCCACATAGTTGCCGGCGTTGTTCCACAGCACCCGGGGGGACAGCTTGACCACACGTGCCAGCGCATCGATGAAAGGCTCCAGGTTGCCCTCTATCAAGGGTGCAAATCGCTGCCAGGCATCATCAGGCGCTACCCGCTCACCAGGGTTCGGCAATACCAGGCGGGCAGGCAGCCCTTGCGCATCGATGACCACCTCGATGTCGTCCAGCGTGACGGGCAAGTGCCACCCCAGCACCAGGCTTGACGCAACCACTGCAGGCAGCACGGTCAGGAAATAGTCCTTGGACCATAAGGAGGCCAAGGCGCGCCGGTCGGCACCGGGATACCCCACGGCATACAGGTCCAGGCACTGTTCAAGCTGCTCGGCTTCAACAAAGCGCCGCCCTGACACCACCGGCTGGTCGCCGGCACTCAGGCTCAGGCCTTCGGCGTATACCGCCAGTTCTCCACAAAACAGAGGGGCCAATACATCGATCAAGAGCTGTACATCCGTGTAAGAGGCGGGCCAAAAGTCATTTCAAAAGGCATTACTGTGCCCGGTTTGCAGGCACAACGCCCAGTCGCTGGCGACAATGACGCAGGGCATCACGCAGGAGAAAATTGATCAGGGTCGGCGAGGCGTCCTCACGGCGTGCGGCTTCGCGCTGGGTATGCCCTTGCAGTTGGGTCATTTCAAAAATGCGCCGGGTGCGCTCGGGCAATTCCAACAAGGCGCGGTGCACCTGCTCAAGCATTGCCCGATGGATAACGGCAGCCTCCGGCGAGGGTTTTGAACACAACAGGACATACGCCTGCTCTTCCCCAACGCTGTGGCAGTTCTCCCAGTGCTGACGCCGCAGGCGGTCGATGGACAGGTTGCGCACCATCCGGTAGAGATAACCCAGCGGATGGGCCACAGGCAGACAAACAGGCTGTTCACACAATTTGAGGTAGATATCCTGGGCAACATCTTCTGCCTGATAACGACAGCCCAGTATGGCGTTGGCTCTGTCGATCAATGCCTGGCGATTGTCCAGAAAAGCCATCAGTAGCTCCGGGTTGTTGTTCGTTCCATGAGTCGTCAAAGCGAAACACCTTCAGGTCAATAAGAAGGGGTAAGTCCGATCGCGAATAATGCTATTACAAACCATTATCATTAGCAATTGATGACAAGGTGTTACTACGCCGCGTTCGAGGCGAATCCGCCTGTGCGCTCATGAAGCCAAAACCACGTGCATGGACCCATCCAGGCACGTGGTTAAGTTGCGCTCAAACCATTCAGGCGCCAGGCAACGCCTCAGCCAGGCTGCGCAGGAACGCTGGCTCCCGGACGATTCCGGCATGACTGCCCTCGATCTCCTGCCTGCTTTGCGCCTGCACGCCAATCCCCCGCTCCAATGCGGTCTGCGCAGCCATGGAAACCTCTGCCACTTCGCTTGACCACCAGCACTGCGTTGCCACATCGCAAGGCTTCAATGTGCAGTTAGCCGTCAGACCATTGAGGTGACGCATCACGGCGAAACCTTGAGCGATATCCCCCTGTTCGATACGCGGCGCATCGCCACGTGATTGTGCGACCGCCCAGGCCAGTACGCCCTCGATCAACTCGGCATCGCTGCAGCCCTCGCGGCGCGCCTCAGCGATGCGAGCCTGGACAGCGGCCAGCGGCACATCGCCGAACAACTCCACCAGGTAACGGGCAAAACCGCTGTCCAGGTCGGCGTGCTGCGCCTCACCCGTCGCAGCACCCACGCCAGGAACGAACGGGTCGACCAATCCGAGGAAGGCTACCGGTTCACCGGCCTCACGCAGCAACCGCGCCATCTCCACCGCGAGGGCGCCTCCCAGGGACCAGCCCAGCAGGTGATACGGCCCCTGCGGTTGAACCCGGCGAATCGCCTGTACATAGTCGTGGGCCATCTGCTCCAGAGAGCTGTCGCGCCAGGTCGGCTCTACAAAACTGCGGCACAACAAACCATCAACCTGCCAGGTCGCTTCCAATGCACGCGCCAGGGGGTAGTAACCAAACAGCGTGCCTCCGCCCGGGTGTACGCAAAACAGCCGAGGGGCTCCTGCGCTGGCCTGATTGAGAGGCACACGCGGCGACACCTCGGCAGATGGCCCTTGCACCCGTTGCAACAGCTCACTCAAGCGCGGGTACTGCATCAGTTGATCGAGCCGGACCTTCAGGCCCAGTCGGTCTTGCAGTGCAGCGGTCAAGGTCAATGCCAACAGCGAATGGCCTCCGAGGTCGAAGAAGTTATCGTCAAGGCCCACACGCTCTACCTCCAGCACCTGCGCCCAGATACGGGCAACAGCCTGTTCGGTATCAGTCTGCGGCGCCCGATACTCGCGGCCTGCTGCAGCGTCCGGCTCGGGTAGCGCGCGACGGTCGAGCTTGCCGTTGGCGGTCAGGGGCAAGCTCGCCAACACCACGATCTGTGCCGGGACCATGTATTCCGGCAGCCGTTCATGCAGGTGGGCCTTGAGCTCGTCCTGAATCGCCGGCGCCGGGCTGGCGACATAGCCCACCAGCCGGGGGCCACCGGCGCCCTCCTTGACCAGCACCGCCGCTTCGTTGACCTGGGGGTGGCTTTGCAACTGCGCTTCGATTTCCCCCAGCTCGATGCGGAAACCGCGAATCTTCACCTGCTGGTCGATACGCCCAAGGTATTCCAGGCTGCCATCGGAAAGGCGCCGGGCCAGGTCGCCGCTGCGGTACAGCCGCTGGCTGGCATCGAACGGGCTGGCGATGAAACGTTCGCTGGTCAGTTCCGGGCGGTTCAGGTAGCCACGGGCCAAACCGGCACCGCCGACGTACAACTCGCCGGCAATGCCGACCGGTTGCGGATTGAGGTTGGCGTCCAGCACGTGCAGGCTGAGGTCGGCCAACGGTCGGCCAATCGGGCTCGGCCCCTTGTGAGCAAGGTCTCGCTCGGTGATTTCGCGATAGGTCACGTGCACCGTGGTTTCGGTGATGCCGTACATGTTGATCAAGCGCGGCTGGCGATCACCGTAGCGCTCGAACCACGGCCGCAGGCTTTCCAGTTCCAATGCCTCGCCGCCAAAAATCACGTAACGCAGGCTCAGCGGCGCCGTACTTTTCTGCGCCAGCGGGATCAACTGACGGAACGCCGACGGTGTCTGGTTCAACACCGTCACGCCCTCTTCGCTCAGGAGCTTGAGGAAGTCTTCCGATGAACGGCTGGTGAAATACGGCACGATCACCAAAGCGCTGCCGTGCACCAGGGCGCCAAAGATTTCCCACACCGAGAAATCGAAGGCATAGGAGTGAAACAGGGTCCAGACGTCGTCTTGGTTGAAACCAAACTCACCCTGGGTGGCCTGGAACAGCCGCTCGACGTTGCGCTGGGTCAACTGCGCGCCTTTCGGCTTGCCGGTCGAGCCAGAGGTGTAGATCACATAGGCCAGTTGCTCAGGGTCGATGGTGACCTGTGGTGCGCTCGACGATTCTGCAGAAAGGTCCAGGGTGTCCAGCGGCAATACCTGTACCGGCAACTGCAGGTCCAGGCTGGACAGGCTGATGACCTGTTGCAGGCCGGAGTCCTCGACCATGTAGGCCAAGCGCTCTGCCGGGTAGTCCGGATCCAGCGGCACATAGGCACCACCCGCCTTGAGCACGGCCAACAGGGCGACGATCAGTTCCGCTGAACGAGGCAAGGCCACGCCGACCAGCACATCAGTGCCCACGCCCAGGCGTATCAGCCGATGGGCCAGTTGATTGGCACGCTGCTCCAGCTCGGCGTAGCAGACACTGACGCCTTGATGACGGATCGCCACCGCGTCAGGGCGCAGGGCAGCCTGTTCGGCAATACGGGACGATACCGGCACGAACGCCGGGAAATGCTGCTGTACTGCGCTCCACTGGGCCAACTGTCGCAACGTCACGGCATCGTTGAGCGGGATACGCCCCAACGCAACCTCGGCATCCTGGGCCATATTCAGCAAGATCTGCCGCAACTGCCCATCCAGGCGCATCAGTGTGGTTTGATCAAAGCATGAACAGTGGTAGCTGTAGCCGATCTCAAGGCGTTCACCGAGGTTGACGGTCAGGGCCAGCGGGTAGTTGGTCATCTCCAACTGTTCCATGGGGCCAAAGCGTGGGCCGCTGTCCGATGCCTGACGCAATGCCGCATCCACCGGGTAGTTCTCGAACACGATCAGCGTATCGAACAGGCCTTGGCCACCCTGCCCGGCCCAGCCCTGTATCGCGTACAGCGGCGTGTGTTCGTGCTCGCGCAGCGCCAGGTTGTCGGCCTGCAGCTTGCGCAAGTAGTCGCCCACCGCCTGCCCGGCGTCGAGCCGAACCAGTAGCGGCAAGGTATTGATGAACAGCCCCAGCCAGGATTCGGCGCCCTCCAGCTGTGTCGGACGCCCAGCCACGGTGACACCGGTGCACACGCTCTGCAGGCCGGTATAGCGTTGCAGCAACAGCAGCCATGCGCCCTGTACCAAGGTGTTGAGCGTAATCCGCTGGCGCTGGGCGAACGTTTGCAGAGCGGCCGTCTGCTCGACCGTCATTGCCTGTTTCCAGTTGCCCGAGCCCTCGCCGGCTGCAGGCGCGACCATGGTATTGGCCAGCAGGCATGGCTCATCGAGCAGGCTCAAGCGCTCACGCCAGAACGCCTCGCTGACGGTTGCATCCTGAGCCTGCAACCACTGGATGTATTGGCGATAACCGCCAGTGACTGGCCGCAGGCTGTGCGGGTCGGCATAGGCCTGCAGCACCTCACCGATCAGTTGGGCGCTACTCCAGCCATCAAGCAGTAAATGATGGCTGGTCCAGATCAGCCGGTAACGTTCGGGCTCGAAACGGATCAGGGTCAAACGTAGTAAAGGCGCCTCGTCCAGCTCAAAGCCACGGGCGTGATCGGCAGATGCGAATTGCTGCAACAACGACTGCACGTCACCCCGGTCACGGTAGTCAAGTACCTGCAATGGCACCGCGACCTGGCGCCGAACCAGTTGCAGCGGTTCAGGTAGATCACCGCGCCAGACAAAGCCCGTACGCAAGATGCCATGGCGTGCCAGCGCTATGTGCCAGGCGGCGCGAAAACGCTCGACATCCAGGTTGTCGACATCCACACAGAGCTGATTCACATAGGTTCCGGCCTCGGGTGCGTACAACGAATGGAACAGCAGGCCCTGCTGCATCGGTGCCAGCGGGTAGATGTCCTCAAGTGCATCAGCGCCCAGCGGCAGGCCATCAAGTTGCGACTGGCTCAAACGTACCAGCGGAAAGTCACTCGGCGTCACGCCGCCAGTACCGGCATCCAGACAATGGTCGAGCAGCGCCTGCAAGGTGTCGCGGTAGTCATCCACCAGCGCTTGCATGCGGGCAGTGCTATGGCGGGAGGTGTCAAAGCGCCAACTCAGGCTCAGTTCGCCGCCATAGACCTGGCCATTGATTTCCAGGCGCCGAGCCGGGCCGGATTGCGCGCCATGCTCACGACCGGCAGACTCAACGGCCGGTTGCAGCAAGCCGCCTTCAGCAAAGCTGCCATCGAACTGGCCGAGGTAGTTGAAGGTGATGTCAGCCCGCGGCAATGCCTGCATCGCGGCCCGGACCTGTGGCGTACCGAGGTAGCGGAGTGCGCCGAAACCGACGCCCTTGTGAGGTAGATTGCGCAGGGCCTCCTTGCAGCCCTTCAGTGTCGTTGCCGGATCGCTGTGAGCGCCAAGGCGCACCGGGTACAGGCTGGTGAACCAACCAACGGTACGGGTCAGGTCGAGGCCATCAAACAACGCCTCGCGGCCATGGCCTTCCAGATCGATCAGCACACTGGGCTGCCCGCTCCAGGCGCACAAGGTACGGGCCAGGG